>CALJKN010000227.1 GCA_937973585.1 uncultured Helicobacteraceae bacterium | reverse complement strand
TCCCTCTGTTCCCACTATGCTTGCTTCATACCCAATCCGCAATCTTCCAATGTTTTTTTACGGCTAGAAATCCAATGATGACCGCAAATACAAATCCCAACGGCACAACTAAAACTCCAATTTCATTCATTTGAAATCTCCTCAAGTCTTTTAATCCATAAATTCATTTTTGCGTAAGTGATAACAATCGCTACAGAAACGAGTATAAATATAACCGCAAACACATATCCTATAGCGTCGGAGTCTGTTATGTACTTAATCGCATATGTTCCAAAGGCTCCGTCTATCGCCAGTAGAATAATAAGCTTTTTATATAACGAATCTACAAGCTTTGAAATAATATCGGCTTTATCTTTTTGTTCCTGCAATGTCATGCTTAATTATAGCGGTTGTTTAAATAAAGAAAAGCTAAGCAAAAACGGAGACAGCCGGAAATACGGAGAAGAAAAAAACGGACAAACTATTTTAAAGAAAACAGGGGTCAGGTATTCAATCTTTACTTTTGAAAGAAGATGGTTCTTGATAGCAAAAATAACACTCCAAAAAAATGCAACTCAAAAACAGTACCCACTATGATAAAATCTAAAAAACAAAATCAAAGGATTTTTCTATGCGATATGCCGTAATCATAGAAGAGGATAAGCTAGACGGTGGATACACAGCGAGGGTGCCTAGTCTCAAAGGGTGCTTTACGCAGGCGGATCACTGGACGAGCTAAAGGTTAGGATAGAAGAGGCGATAGAGGTTAGTATCGAAAATGGGCAGGAGCAGGATAGCTCTGCGCTTTTTGGAATATGGGAAATAGAGGTTAATCGTGCCGCCGCTTCCGGTTATTGATGCGAAAACATTTATCAAATTTTTGGAGTCGCTAGGTTTTTATTTTGTGAGGCAAAAAGGCTCGCATGTGAGATACAAACATGATGACGGCAGGGCTGTGACCGTGCCGATACACGGGAAAGAAGCCCTCGAAAACAGGGTCAGCTATTCAATCTTCACTTTTTATTTCCAAAGTTCCCTAAGCCTTGACATGCGCAACAGGCGCTATCTGCAAAGTAAGCCCCAAAGAGCTGATAACCTTTGAGATAGTCTCAAATCTAGGTTTTGCCCCTGGGGCAAACGCTTTATATAGGCTCTCTCTGCCAACACCCGCATCTTTGGCTATTTTGAGCCATTCCTTTGGCTTTGGCTATGTGCCATAGCGCCTCTAGTAGCTCATCTTGGTCGCCGTCTGCTAGAACTTGTGATAGATATTCGGCTATTGCTTCGTCGCTTGTCAGATAATCCGCCATGTCAAACAGTGTTAAATGTTTTTTCATTGTTTATACTCCCGTGCTATCTCTTTTGCTTTGTCTATATCTCTTTTTTGCGAGGATTTATCGCCGCCGCATAGCAAGATGATAATTTCGTTGCCCTTTGGGATAAAAAGGAACAGGTTGTAAAATGTCAATAGTTTTTAAACCTCATCACCCTTTAGCGGTTTTCTATTCGGCACCTTTGAAAGCATATTTTTGAAATGTTCATAATCCCCTTTTTTGGCTCTTTCACCTAGATAATCAAATGTCTCTAAAGCCGCCATCTTCTCAGCTACGGCGGTAGCTATAAACTGATTCATAGATATTTGTTCGGCTTTTGAAAACTCTTTTAGTTTGCTTCCTAAAGAGTCCGGAAGTCTAAGCGCTACATTCATATTTTAAGCCCCTTTGTTAAATTCAAAAATTGTTTCGGGGTTACGATTTTTATTTCAAACCGTTCCTCGACACCCTCAAAATCTTTCGTATTGTGTGTAACTATATACTTTGCGTTGCCGTTAAATGCAAGTTCTAATATTTTGTCATCCCCGCCGTCTTTTAAAAACGGCCTCCAAAGATAACTAAGCCTAACCCTTTGGCTCATAAGCACGACATCATCGATAAACCTGCTCAAATCCTCACCGGAAAAAGGCTCCAAAAGCTCTCTGTTTTGAGGTCTAAACAAAATATCTTCAAGCTCCAAAATCGTCGGAACGGATACGCAATTTGTGTATAGATTTTTTTGTTTTGCGTCCGGCAAATATGAGACAATCGCAAACGATGCGCCGCTGTTTGAGTATAGAGCCGAAAAAAATACATTGCTATCAACTACTATTTTGAACATAATTGTATATTACATATAGTATCTTTAATTTTTCTTTCTTTTGCCGACTGGCATTTGACCCCCGATGATACGGACGGTATGCTATACTATGAAAATCAAAATACAAGCTATAAAAAGGGAAAAAATGAGCGATAAACTGCCGAATTGTCCAAAATGCAACTCCGAATATACATACGAAGATGGAGCGTTGCTTGTCTGTCCGGAGTGTGGACATGAGTGGAGCGCCGATGCGGTAGAGGGTGCCGAGGAGGGGCTAGTGGTCAAAGACTCAAACGGCAATATCCTGCAAGAGGGCGATATGGTCACCGTAATCAAAGACCTAAAGGTAAAAGGCTCCTCAAGTGCCATAAAAATAGGGACAAAAATCAAAATAATGCGCCTAACCGACGGCGATCACAATATCGATTGCAAAGTTGACGGAATAGGCGCAATGGGGCTAAAATCCGAGTTTGTAAAAAAAGTCTGATCGAAAGAGCCTTAAAAAATCAAAACGTGGCATAGATAGATGAATTGTCGAGCGATATTTTTTGTTTTTTTGCCGTTTATGTTTGCTTTTGGGGATAGCGAATTTGAGCCGTCATACGTCATAGGCGCTCAAAAGCATCCCGCATTTAAGGGGTTTGTCAAAAACGAAGAGCTGAAGACCCCCAGAAGCGTAAAATTTCATCCCTCAAAAAAACAGCTATACGTCCAACTCCAAGAGAGCGGCAAGAGTATGGCGATAAAGCTTGACAATCCCAGAAAACCGTCATTTGTAGAGCATATATTTTTGGAGGATACGCAGTATATCCACGAGGTTTTGGATAAGCACGGGATATTCAAACAGCCGGGTAGAAAAATCGGCTGGATAGCCCGTCCGATAGATTCGGTGATGGATAAAAGCGGGACATATCTGTTTGTCTCCAGTGACAAAAAAAGCTATGACGACAACGGCGTTTTTGCAAGCTCTATCAGCGTCGTAGGGATCAAAAGCCAAAAAACGCTTTTTAGTATCCCAAGCTCTCCGTCCCCGAAAAAAATAGCCCTCAGCGACGACTCAAAAACTCTGGCCGTTGTCAACCGTGGGGACAACTCTGTTAGTTTTTGGAATGTCGATTGGCAAAACGGCGGGCCGAAACTGATAAACCATATATGGCTCGGAACTCCGTCATCCTCATCTTTGGCTTTGTCATCGGCGGCGTTTGACAAAAACGGGGATTACCTACTGGTAGCCGGAGCCGCAAGCAACGGAGAGATGTATGTGGTTTCACCCGCAGAGGGGCTAAAAAAACCGATAGTCCTCCCCTCAAAACAGATCACCGATATAGTCTTTTCAAAAAAAAGCGGCTCCTTTTTTGTCTCCACAACCGCAAAAGAGATATGTCAGGTCTCGGAGCGTTCGATAGAGGAGATAGTCGGCGGGGCAAAGCCAAGCGAAAAAGGGAGCAGATGCAAAAATTTCGGTGGCTCCGTAAAAGGGCTTGATATAAACGACAAAACGGGAATAGGTGCGGCTCTACTCTCCGAGGGTTGTGAAATGGCGGTTTTCGATCTAAAAAGTATGCAGATTTTGCAAAAGCTTCCGACCCCGTGCACCCCTTTGTATGTCGCCGTATCACCGGACGGGGAGACAATAGCGGTAACGACGCAGGGCGGTGTCAAAGGGGATGAAAAAGTAGCCGTATACAAAAAAGTCCAAAAGCAAAAAGAGCCGACAGCCGTAGAGACAAAACCGTCCCAAAATAGCGGCGGCGACGGTGAACAAAACATTCAAAAACAAAACGAAGAGCCGCAAAAAGAGCAAAAAGGGGTATCGGCTACAGAGTTTGAGAAGATACTGATAATAGTCGATTCCGCCAAAAACAAGATGACGGTAAAAGGTGAGAGCGGCGGCGAAGAGGTCAAAATCAGGGAGTACAAGGTGTCCACCGCAAAAAGCACCGTCAAAAAGCCGACGGGGGAGGGCGGGGTAACGTCTATATCTCTGGCTCCGTCGTGGTTTCCCGATGACGATACCATCAAAAGATTCAAAAAAACAAAAGGGATAGACCTCCCAAAACAGCTTCCGCCGGGACACCCGCAAAACTATATGGGGGCGGCAAAAATCAGCCTGACCCACACGGTGGACGGCAAGAGCGTGTACAGGATTCACGGGACGCTAAACGAAAAAACGATAGGAACCAAAGAGTCTGCCGGATGTATCAGGATGAAAAACAAAGAGGTAGCAGAGCTAGCCTCTATGCTAAAAGAGTTTGCAGGGGAGAGGGGTATGGACGAAATCAAGGTCGTTTTAAAGTAATATTTTTTAGACGAAGCTACAGCAGTAGTCGGCTACTCCGTCGATTTTTAGTTTAAAACTTGAGTTTGCAGGGACGTTGTAGCTTTGCCCCTCGCCAAATGTCTGCCATTCGTCGCATCCAGGCAGCAGCACGGTCATAGAGCCGCCTAGCACCTCCATAATCTCCGCCGCACCGGTGTTAAACTCGTATTCACCGGGCAACATCACCCCTAGAGTTTTTTTGCTTCCGTCAGCAAATATTATCGTTCTACTGGTTACTTTGCCGTCAAAGTATACGTTTGCTTTTTTGACTGCCGTTACATTTTCAAAGTTCATATTTTATCCTTGGATTTTTTGAGTTTGGGATTATATAATGAGAGGGTTTATAGACCGTCAGGCAAACTAACTTCAAAATCTTTTGCTATTTTTTGGCTTTGTTGTTTTAAATGCATTATTCTAAAATAAATCTATTGCCAAGAAGCTTGATCATTTCATGTGTTTTTATATAATTAACACCAAATACCTCGCATATATTTGGAATTTTTACTTTTCTAGCACCTGGTGCAAGAACTTCTTTTGTTACCAATGTTGCTTCCAATGCTTTACATTTTGCAATTAACCATGGATCCGCCTTGCTAAGAAAGTGGCTGGCTTGTTCTTCCGCAAAGTTGGCCATAATGTAATCTGCAATTTCCTGAAATACCAACTGGGTAGCTTCGTCTTCAGTATTAATAAATAAAGGGCTGTGTTTGCGCTTTTTAACCCAATCTGCCAATTCGTCATTGCCGGCAATCAATTCATCATATACTTGTTCAATACTAAAGATAACATTGGTGTCTGATTGCAAGTCAATCATATCCCAAAAAGCTGGGCAAAAACTCATTCCATAATGAATATGTTCCGCTTCAATCATGGTATTAGAATCAAGACAGTAGCGCATCATTTAATACCAATTTCTTTTGAAAGTTCAACAATTTTGCCTGGATTGATGTTTAATAACGCTGCGGCATCTCTATAAAGAAGTTTACCTTCTAGTGCACTTGTAAGAACGGCTCTGGAAAATCTATTACCGTTGCGAACTCTTACATTGGCATAGTAGCTACCACCATTTTGTTTTTTTCGTTTTTGTTGGCGTATTCTTTCAAAATTTTCACTTTCATTGCGATAGTATTCATGAAAAACACTAGCATCCACTAGACCCAAATCGTAGGCTCGTCGTGCGACCACAAAAGTACTAACTTTGAATATGCTTGAAATTTTAGAACCGTTTTCTTCAATACTTCCTTTAAAATCCCATGCATGCAAAAATTCGCCCTGAGGTGTTAGTACCTCGGCGCTTACAATGTTGCAAAATTTTTCCGTTTGATCGTTGGTGTTTTTATTTAAATCCACATCGGAAATGCCGCTCTTGGCAATCCATAGATGTGCGAGTTCATGTATCAAGGTAAATACTTTGGCACTGTTTGCATCGCTAGAATTTATAAAAATCAGTGGTGCATTTCTATCACCCATAGTAAAGCCTCTAAATTCACCAACATTTAAGTGACGATGAGGATTGCTTCCTACAATGCTATTACGCATTACTAAAACTCCAAGCGCTTCTGTCTTTTCGGTGAGAAATTTAAGATATTCTTCTTGAGTGTGAAGTTTGTTTCGTTGCTCGCTAGTAAGTTCTAGCGCATTGCGAATAGAGTTTGCTACATCTTGTATGTTTTGATTCGTGTTGGCGATACCAAAAAATTCAAAAGGCGGCTCATCATTTTCGATGACATAATCTTTATACCACTCTTGTTTGCGTTTTATGTCACTTAGAAGATCCCGAAATTCAGGAGTAACAGATGTTCGCTGGTCTGCCACCGTTCTAAGATCTGGTATCGGTAATACTTCAACAGGTGGTTTAGATAGGAATAAATAGCCAAATGGAATATGTAGAGTTTTTGCTAGCTTTTGGGCTTGTTTAAAAGTAGGTTTTTGCTCTCCATTTTCCCATGCTTTTATGCGATCTGGTTGAGAGGTAAGTTTGGCGGATAGAGCGTCAATGCTCATTTGTGCACGTTCGCGTGCCCAGGCTAGCAAGCTTGGATTAACAAGCGCTTGTTGTGCCATAACCTTCCCCTTCTCCTAAAGTATAAAACTGCTCCATTATCGGATAGTTTGACTTTATTTTTAATATATTTTCATGTATTTATGTGGGTAATTTTGTAGTTAGTGGTTTATGTTGGTATTAATGGCGGACAGAGGGGGACGAGGGTCAACCACATATTAAAAACTACAAAAACCCATAAATATCGGCGTT
>CALJKN010000226.1 GCA_937973585.1 uncultured Helicobacteraceae bacterium | reverse complement strand
TCTTCATCGCTCAAAAGCTCCATCGCCCTAGGAAGCAGCCTCCCCTCCTCAACCTGCATAATGTGGTCTATGCTAGTAAACAGCGTAAAGGCGTTACGCCTAAGCTCAGTTATATCTTTATTTGAAATAGAGGTTTTCAGGGCTTTTATCTCCCCTCTTATCTGATCATGAAACGCCCACATATTTTGGCTTGGGGATGTCCATCCGTATTTTTCCAGATACGGGAATAGCTGATTCTCTTTTCTGGCATATTTTTTCTCAATCCTCTCAAGCCTTGCAAACAAGCCACTAAACCTTTCAAGCTCATTGTCTATATCTACGCCGCACATCTCCTTGATAAGTCGTCTAGTCAAAATATTTTCTTCCAGATAGACCCTTGCCGGATGTCCCGCCGGATAACGGCTCAAAACATCGGACTCCATATTTTTTTCATCTTCGGTTATAAAAAATTCACTCACTTGACACCTTTTTTTGTTTAAAAAACAGTATCTAAAATTATGATTTTTTGAATTGATTATTATCAAGGAGAATTTGAGTTCAAGATGATAGTATTCGCAAAAAATAGGAGTATAAAACTCTTATTTAAAGGTAAAAAATGGGAAAAGCTATCTTAAATCTTAGTCTGTTGGCGATATACGTATTCGGCGGGGATATACAAAACGGGGAGAAGGTCTACAAGAGCACATGCGCAAACTGCCACAGTACCAGAATGACCGGAGGGTTGGGACGGGATTTTAATCTGGTATCTTATACCAGAACAAAAGAGCAGATAAAGTTTCAGATTTCAGACCCCGCCATAAGCGCTTTCGCCCTCGGATATCCGGCAAATGCAATGCCGAAATTTAATCTCTCCGAAAAAGATATAGAAGACGTGGCCTCTTTTATCGACTCTATACAACCTATCAAGGCAAAACCTAAAAATTAGGTATACAGACCTTTTAGCCCCTCTTTGTCCAGTATATAAAAACTTTTGCCGTTATCGCAGACGAGCCCTAGCTCTTTTAGTTTTTTAAATATTCTGGATAGAGTCTCCGGCGTAATATTCAGGATGGTGGCAATCTTGTAGCGTTTTACCCCCTGATAATTTTCGCCGTTTTCATACAAAAACTTCGCTACCCTCGACATAGAGTTTAGCGTTAGTTGTTCGGTAATAATGTTTTCCAGATATTTTACTTTTTGCGAAAGGCTTTTTATTATGCCGAAAGAGACAGCCGGATTTTTGATAAATCTCTCTTCAAAAAGCTCATAATCAATCTTGATTGCAGTTCCGCCTATCTCAAATTCTGCCGTAGCCGGAAAAGGAATTCTATGAAAATTTGCCATCTCGGCTATAAAGGCATTCGGATAAAAATAGTGGAGGACTATCTCGTTTTCTTTCATATCGGTCTTGTATGCTTTCACCACCCCGTCAACAAGTATGTGTATTTGGCTAGACGGGTCTCCCTCATAAAAAAGAACTCCGTTTTTTTTGTATTCCTCAACACAGCTTATCTTTGCAAGCTCTTCCAAATCGGTTTGCTCAAGTTGAGAAAATATAAAAACACTTTTTAAATAATCGATCGTTTCGAGCATCTTATATCCTTTGATTGGACGGATAATCTATTTAACGGAATTTCATCGTCATATCGGATATACTCTATCAAAGTACAAATTTTTTTGCTTTGATATAGATCAAAGTGTTAACAATTTAAACTTTTTTTAACATTATCTGAAGCCATTGCAATATTCCACTCCGGCTCCCAGACAACATCTACCTCACATGAATCGACATAACCAAGCCTCTCGACTGCCTCTTTTACCCATTCCATCATGGCCTGGTGTAGCGGACACCCTCTGGTTGAGAGGGTCATTGTTACTTTCACATTGCCGCCATCAATAGATACGCCATATATAAGGCCAAGCTCCACAAGGTTAAACCCGACCTCCGGATCTATGACCGTCGATATCGCCCCGTAAACCGCCTCTTCGTTTAATTGTTCCACTATTTCGCCCCTTTAAATCTAATCATCCAAAAAACCGCTCCCAGTAAAAACAGGGAGCCTATACTCAAAAACGAGACCCCTCCAAACCATATCTCCCTATTTTGGGTAAGTAGCCCCAAGGAGGATAAAAACACTCCGGCAATCCCAAAACAGAGTTGATACCATGCCGCTTTTTTCGGAGCCATCTGATGCAGCATCGGAACTTTTTGCTTTCCGACAAGGGGGCTAAACCGCTCAAACCACACCAAAAAAGGGATTATCTTGTAGAGATGTCCCGTTATCAAAAAAAATAAAAAACCCATACCAAACAAAAAAGCGGCAACCTTGATAAACTTTTCACCCAAAAAAACAGAGGCAAAAATCGAAAAAATAACAGATAGTCCCAATGATACAAAAGATACGGCAAGCGACACATACCAAACATCGGCCTCTTTTCTAACCCTTTTTTTATTTATCAAAAAAACCTGATAGATAAACAAAAAGGTAGCTACGACAATCAAAGCAAATCCGAATGCTACTCCGCTATAAAACCCTGAAAAAGAGGAGATAAAGACCAACGAAACACCCAAAGACAAAGACCAAACCGAATATTCGGCCGGCTTCTGGCTAAAACCGTGAGCCAAACCGAACATCGGCAACAAAATAACAGCCACCCCTATGACAACCAAAAACATATATCCGCCGACACCAAAGGCTATATGTGAAACAAATACGGCAAAAAAATTTATCTCTATGCCTAGTACAAAATACAAAGTCGCAAAAATACCTACAGTGACGGCTCCTGCCAAAAATATATGAGCCATACGGATAGCCGCAGTCGTAAGGGTGGTCCGTTTAGCGGCAAACAAAGTTGCAAATACGTCAATTAAATATAAAAACAGAGCCCCGCCGACCAAAGCTCCGCCATAATGGAGCACTTCCGGAAAAAACCAAAAACCTGACACTAAAACTAAAGTACCGATCGTAAAAATATACAAAATAGGGATAAATACCCCGACAAAGCGGTGACCCTGCTCCAATGCTACAGGAATCAGCTGAGCCGCCGCACCCAGTATGACGCTCATTACAAACCCTAATAAAAACAGATGAACCCATCCTGCCGCAGCAAAATCGTTATAGCCGATTGTCGGATCTAATAAAAACAAAGAAAACGTACAAGCCGTATAAAAAAATGCGGCCACTACAAAAAAGGGAGCCACTATGGATAGCGGCGGGGCAAAATCGGGGGTTATTTTCACCGCTATTTTATCCGTGACAACTAGCAGTATATCTTGAATCGCCCATATCGACAGCCCCTTTAAATCCGAACACTATCTCAAAAAGACCATCCTCCCTCTCTGTTACCGACGAATCAAAATCATCTCCAATTTTACTAAAAAGGGCTCCCGGATTTTTATGATTTATCATTAGCAGCTTTTTATCCGGCGCATCTATCAGCATAAGTCCCGCCATAGCATTTACCATAGGCTCAGGCGGTTCGCACATAGAGGTATCGAACGCAAAAAAAGTATCATCGCCAAGCGCAAACACAAAAAAATCAACTGTTGCCCCAGTCACCTCTATCTTTGTCGCATTATCCGGAATTTTTATCATCGCCTATCTCCTTGTTGGTTTTTTAGTGCAATACCGAACGTATCTCAATCGCATACCGTAAAATTGCGAAGTTTAGGAAAAATATAGCCAGAGAACCCCCTCTGGAGAGGAGAGTCTGAATCGTTGTCCTGCTTTTGCCGTGTGTTTTGATTGCCACCAAAAGGTGTACGGCAGTTGCAACCAACACCAGTGATACGGCTAAAATTTTCATATTTAGCATATACTCTAATTCGCTACCGTTTTTTCCTATCAAACCGACAAGAGAGTGGTAATCAAGCAGCCAAAATCCGGTTGCAAGCAAAATGAATAACCAAAAACTCTCAAAATAACCGTACAGAGGGCCTATTACACCGTAAACGGCTGTTTGTTCGTGTTTTTTTCTGATCAAGATACCGAAAGCAAACAAGAGCATACCTCCGCCTATCCAAGAGCAAGCGGCAAAAATGTGGATGTAGAGCATTAAGTCGAACATTTAAAAAACCCTAAACTTTGACGATACGAAAAAAGTATAGGGTATTTTGAGAAAAGTAGCGTTGACAACCGTCAACAAAGGGGAAAAAGAGATAGAAAAGATGGAAACCTAAAAAATGAGGCTACATTTTGTCTTCAAACAACACAACCCTGTAGCTACTTTTTTTGACTACTATTTGTCTGTTTTTCGGGACGATACTTTCGGCTTT
>CALJKN010000225.1 GCA_937973585.1 uncultured Helicobacteraceae bacterium | reverse complement strand
AGTCGGCACCTAGTTTTGGGGATAGAAGAAGCTACCAGATGGATCCGGCCAATAGGCTAGAGGCTATAGAGGAGAGTATGGAGGATGCTAGACAGGGTGCCGATATACTGATGGTAAAGCCTGCTTTAGCCTATCTTGATATAATAAGAGACATCAGGGAGCGGACTACGCTACCCATTGCCGCCTACAACGTATCCGGTGAATATGCTATGCTAAAAGCCGGAGAGAAGCTGGGGATAATAGACTATAACAGGGTTATGATGGAGACTTTGCTCTCAATCAAAAGAGCGGGAGCATCAATAATCATCACATACCACGCCAAAGAGGCGGCCGTACTGCTAAACGGCTAACAAAAAGGAAAGACAGGTGAAACATTTTTTGAGCCTTAGGGATTTTTCAAAAGAGGAGCTTTTGGAGATTGTAGATCTAGCAATCTGCATAAAAAACGAAGCCAAAAAAGGGGAGCATATCCCGTATATGGAGGGTAAAACCCTTGCCATGATATTTGAAAAAAACTCCACCAGAACCAGAGTTAGTTTCGAGGCGGGTATCTATCAACTGGGCGGTATCGGCCTTTTCCTCTCAGGCAAAGATTTGCAGTTGGGGCGTGGTGAGCCTATCAGGGATACGGCTAGGGTGATTAGCTCTATGTGCGACATGGTGATGATTAGGACGTATGAGCAGGAAAAAATCGAAGAGTTTGCCAAATTCTCAAAAGCTCCGGTCATTAACGGCCTTACAGACCTATATCATCCGGTTCAGCTGATGGCCGATTATATGACTATGGTGGAGCTAGGACGTGATAAAAATCCGGTAGTAGCATACATCGGCGACGGCAATAATATGGCAAACAGCTGGCTAAATCTGGCCGGAAAACTTGGTTTTGAGATCAGAATAGCATCCCCAAAAGGGTATGAGCCGCTTGAATGGGTGGTGCAACAAGCCGAAGGGTATGCAAAAGCAAGCGGCGCAAAGATTGTCGTCACAAACGACCCGAAAGAGGCGGCAAAAGGGGCTACGGTTCTCACAACCGACGTATGGACGAGTATGGGGCAAGAGGAGGAGTACCAAAAAAGATTAAACGACTTTGACGGATTCATCATCGACGAGGCTCTGATGGCTCTGGCCGACAAAGACGCGATATTTCTCCACTGTCTCCCTGCACATAGAGGCGAAGAGGTCTCCGAGGGTGTACTGGAAGGGGCGCAAAGCCACGTCTGGCAAGAGGCCGAAAACAGACTCCACGTCCAAAAAGGGATCATGGTCTGGCTCGAAAAACACAAACGACAATAGTCCCCTCTCTACTTTCGCCGCAATAGGCTTTTGCCTTTTTTGCGGCTCTCTCTTTAGCTTACGGAGTATAGCGCAGCCTGGCTAGCGCGCCACCTTGGGGTGGTGGAGGTCGCGGGTTCAAGTCCCGCTACTCCGACCATAAAACACACAAACAAAGAATGCTGGAGTTCTACGACAACGGCGACATCCATAAAGCGATAGGGTATCTAGCCGACTACTATATCAGGGAAAATAGACATTTGATTCCGTGACGGCTTCCGGCTGTTTAGCTAAAAAATCTGGAATTTGATATTTATTTTATAATGAGTTATCATACCCTAGATAGTACTATTTGGAGTATGATATGACGGTTATGGCAAATGAGATAAAAATAAAAGGGGTGTCGCTATTTGACTCTCTCCTGTCAAAAGCACAAGAGGTTATCATCAATGTGCGGGGCAAAAACAGATTTGTCGTCGTGGATATAGAGAGATACAAGTATTTGAGAGGATTGGAGCTAGATAGGGCGTATATCGATGCGGTACAAAATATCAATGACGGCAAATATCAGACTCTGGATACACCGCAAAAGCTAGACTCGTATCTAAACGACCTCGGCAATGAACTATAAGATTATAATCACCGAAGAGTTTGACAAAAAAATCAAAAAGTTTTTGAAAAAACACCACGATATGTATCCAAAAGTAGTCAAAACAATGACGCTTTTGGCAGATAATCCCTTTCATCCATCACTACGACTGCACAAACTACAGGGAAATCTCGCAGATTATCATTCGGTTTCTATGGATATGAGCTATAGGATCGTCATAGAATTTATCATCAAAGACGGTCAAATCATTCCGATAGAGATAGGAAGCCACGATGAAGTGTATTGAGTTTTAAACAAACATAATAATTTTTTACAAATTTTAAAGCCAAAGCGACATAACCTGTCGTTTTGTTTTGATATTCTCCTTTTTAAATCAAAAAATAGGAGAGTTTTGGATGATCAGGTATTTACTAGGCGGAGCGGCTATCGTAGCGGTCGGATACGGAATCAAAAAATTTTTGTAAGACGGAGAGAACGCCTATAAAATCGATGAGTTTTTGACCAACGCCTATGAAAAACTAGACGGTTTCGAGCAACAGGCAAACGACTTTTTCGATGCTTTGAGGGCGAAGATTGATGCTGATTCGGGGGATGGGAATCTGGGTTTTATAGATATCAAATAGAGCCTAGAAAAAGGGTAGCCAAGCTACCCGAAATCGCTGTACGCTTTTTATGCCTACAAATATCTTGTTTGCTTATATTCCAACTCGGTGTTTTAACTCAGTCTTTCATAAGCTCATTGAG
>CALJKN010000224.1 GCA_937973585.1 uncultured Helicobacteraceae bacterium | reverse complement strand
TACGCCAAAAGGGCAATTCTTTTAGCAAGGTGTGAGCAAATCTCTGATTTGGTCATCGCCGCATAAAAGTTGGCCGGAGTTCCCTATGCCTTTGGCAAGTCAATTTTTACTACTCAGTAGTAAAAAAAATCGCTGTAGTAAAAATGTAGTAAAAACGGTTTTTTGGGTATTTCTTTGAGAGAGGGTTAAAAGTGCTTTGAAGTACTGATTTTAAAGGGTGGTGCCGAAGGGGGGACTCGAACCCCCACACCTCTCGGTACTCGATTTTGAGTCGAGCGCGTCTACCATTCCACCACTTCGGCAAGTGAAAAAAGAACCGAAATCATAGCTGCTTTAGTCTTAAAAAATGTTGAAAACAGCTAAAAAACGGTTACGAAGCCCGCATAAATTGGAACTATAATTGCTTTTAATCTCGAAAATATAAAACTCGGGAGCATCATAATGAGAGTCGGAACTAGTACAATGTACTCTAGCTTTACCAGATACCAAGAATCTGCGATGGAAGCTCTAAATACCGTAAACAATCAGCTAAAAGGGACAAAAATAGACTACGGTTACCAAAATACCGACGTCTTTATACAAACGCTTAGACTCGACCAAAAAGAGTATACGCTAACTCAAAATTCGCAAGCATCGCAAACGGCTTTACAGTTTGCCCAAAACACCGATAGCACGATGACCGATATGATAAGCATCCTCACATCGCTCAAAACTAAACTCGTAAATGCCGCAACAGAATCAAATACGCTTGTATCCAGAAAAGCAATAGCACAAGAGATGGAAGGGTTGATGCAAAATCTAATCACACTCGGCAATACATCTATAAACGGGCAATACCTATTTTCCGGCTCTAGCTTTACGACAAAGCCGCTTGATGACACGGGTGCATACTACGGAAATGCGGAAAAAGTAAAATCGCTTGTAAATGCAGGGGTTGAAATTCCTTACAACCAAGACGGTTTTAGCCTCTTTTACGGTTCAGAGAGTGACTACTCCAGAGTTGTAACAACTAATGTTCCGAAAAAAAACGAGAGAGTATACTATGATATACCGTCCGTTGACAGATATGTCACAAAAGATGATTATGTAAGCGATTTAACAGGCAACAACGGCGACGGTTCAAAAAGCTATTTTTATATCACCGGAGCACAGTCTGACGGTACTACGTTTAAACAGATGATAGATATCAGCAACACCTCCAAAGTGAGCGATTTGCTAGAAAAAATCAAAGATGCTTACAATGGCAATGTGGACGTTACGCTAAACGATCACGGACAAATCGAAGTAAAAGACCTACAAAGGGGAAGTAGCAAACTCCAATTTCACATGGTAGGTTCCGACAACAGTTCCGCTCTGACAAAAGCAACATCCGGCTTTAATGCCGGATCCACAGTATTGACGCTTGCATCTACGGCCGGAATCGTAGCGGGAGACAAGCTAAATATCGAAGGGATCGGACAGGTAAAAGTCACCGGTGTAGGCGTTCCGGCGGCAGGGCAGATCACATTCTCCCCTCCTCTATCAAAAACTCCGGACACTACCGTAACGGCTCTAAACGTAAAAAAAGTCCACTCGACCGACACGACTGCGGCGGCGGCGATAGCGGTCGGTGCAAATACGATAAACGTAGACTCTACAAACGGTCTGGCGGTAGGCGACAAAATCTCTCTGGGGCATGCCGGAGTATACACGATTACGGCAATGACAGGCACAACGCTAACCTTTAATGCTACGGCTACGGCTACGGTAAATTCAGGTGATGAAGTAACTTTTATAGCTGATGTTGACGACCTCCCTTCAAAAGGGGTCACCGTTTCAGAATTTGTAAGAAGTGGAATGGGGCCGCTCTCTATAGGTGACAATACCGCTTCAAACGACTATTGGGATCACAGTACGTTTAATTTCGGTATTGAGTTTAGAAACAGGCAAACTGGGGCGGTATCAGAGTCACAAGAACTACTAAATACGGCTTTGGGCGGAACACCGACCGGTATCACGCTAAACGGCCATGCTCATGCATTTGCTCTGGGTGCGACAAGTACCGTGAGAGACTTTGTAACAGCCGTTCAAGGGGCGCTTGATACAGAATTTGGGGTCAACAAGTTTTCTGCAACTATGGAAAACGGCAAACTTCTCGTAAAAGACAAATCAATCACGGCAGCTACGGCAGATACGGCATCATCTCAGCTTGTCACAATGACACTAAATGCTCCGTCTAACACATTTGCCGCGACAAGTGGGATAGAGTCTAGCAAAGCTAGTTTTGCAAAAGAAGGGAACACGCTAACTGCAAATGTGCCGCAAATAGTAAAATCTGATAACTCATACGCAAAACCTACAACAAAACTTGTAGATGCAGCAGGTGTCTCTACGCTTGTCGGCGAAACAATGCAACTAAATGTTACGACAACAAGCGGGACAAGCGAAACGGTAACCATAAATTTCGGTGCGGCCGGCTCAACATTTACGGTAGCCTCAACAGGTAATACATACAACATCCTCAATGCAGCGTCACCTCAGGTCTCTACAGCTGCGGACAGCGTAACATACCAACAGCTGATGGATGTTATGAGCATGGCTACAACAGGCTCATACCCAATAACCGTCACACCGGCGGCACCTACGGCGGCACAGGCGACAGATTACAACAATGCTGTATCGTCTGCCCAAAAA
>CALJKN010000223.1 GCA_937973585.1 uncultured Helicobacteraceae bacterium | reverse complement strand
ACATAGACAGAGCCTTTTCAACGCTTTTTTCGGCGGCAAAAATTTCGCCCAAAACATCGGCATCCTCCAACCCCATAGCCGCCCCCTGACCCATATTCGGTGTGATAGCGTGGGCGGCATCGCCTATTAGTACGACTCTCCCTTTTGTGATACAGATTTTAGAGAGGTCTTTTATCTCGTTAAATACGCACTTTGATTCGTCGGTTATGGCGGGCAAGACGCTTTGCCATAGACCGCCAAAATCAAACTCCCGCAGTAGCTCGGCTCTTGTTTTGCTATTTTCCCGTATGTTTTTATCGGCATTCAGCAGGGCATAGACATACAACTTATCGTCGCCAACCGGCACATATCCGACCCTCTTACCAAGACCGAAATGCTCAAAAAGAGCCGTATCCGTAAACGACTCAGGTTTTTTGGCTATAAACCTCCAACACGCCTGCCTCGCATCTCTAAGCTCTATATCCCCAAAAACAGAACGCCTCACAACGGAGTGTATCCCGTCCGCACCTATCACTAGGTCGTATCTGCCCCTTTCGCCGTCTTCAAACAATACATTTGCATATCCGTCCATGTTTTCTACAGAGACGACTTTTTTATTTGTAATTATGTTTGAGACATTGACGCTAGATAACAGCATTTTGCTAAGGGCATCTCTTTGTATTGCGTATGTTGCAAATCCGCTTTTTCCCTCTATGTACGCAAGGTCGCTTGAGGCGATTTGCTTACCTTTTTTGTCCAATGCCGCTATTTTGGTTAGTTTGACACCGCTCTCTTGTAGTTTGCCGGACAGCCCCATTTTTGTGAGTATCGACACGGCGTTTATCCCAAGCAGTATTCCCGTACCATCCGTCCTAATGCTCTCAGCTTTTTCTACGAGAATTGGAGTGTATCCGATGGCTTCCAGCCTATTCATCGCCGATAGTCCTGCCACTCCACCGCCTATGATAATTATTTTGAGATTTTGCATTTTTACCCCTTTTTTTAAGATATACCGAGAGCGCAAAGGATTGCTATCGGTAAAAGCAGAGTCCATTGCGGATATGTCAAGAAACCTCTTTTTTTGCTGATAAACAGTGTAATGACCAAAAACATCGAAGACATAATAAAAAATATCGCCGCTATCGTGCTATAAACCACGTCCGCCGTAATATCCAAAAATCCGCCGACCGAGAGAGCGACACCGGATCCAAGTATCGTAATAGTGACAAAATGCCAACACGCATACATTGTTAGTTTTACATTTTCGGCTATAGATTCACTATACATTAGCGGTTTTACTATCTCTCTACCGCCGCCTACGACATGTAAAACTGTTGTGAGTAAGGCCAGTATTCCGGCTAGCAAAAAATAGACATTCATAAACAAAGCCCCCTAATTAGAATATTTACACTAAAATAATAGAATAAATATTCTAAAATTAACAGAAGTTATTTTTAGTGTAAAATAAAATTTTTGGAGGTATATGATGTTTGCGGCGCTTGGTGCCGCTTCGGCTGTTTTTTGATGCTTTCGCAAATTTTCAACGGAGAAAAAATATGATTTTTGATTTTGAATCGATGGATGAGACAAAAAAATACAAAATAATGAGCAATACGATTTTCCCAAGACCGATAGCGTGGATAACTACGCAAGACGGCGATACCGTAAATCTAGCCCCTTTTAGCTACTTTGCCCCGCTAAGTTCCGAGCCGCCTCTGGTTGTAGTCTCTATCGCCAAAAAAGAGGATTCTGGTGAGCCAAAGGATACTTTTGCGAATATCCTAAAGCACGGGGTATGCACGATAAATCTAGCCCACGACGAACTCCTAAAACAGCTCATAGACACAAGCGAGGAGCTCCCAAAAGAGGTGAGCGAATGTGAAAGATTTGGGATAAATACAAAAATAGTTTTGCCGGATTTCCCGCCGATGGTGGAAGAGGCAAAAGCCGCTTTGTTTTGTAAATTCGTAAAAACCGTAGAGCTAAACAATAGATATGAGCCTTTGATTCTTGAGGTAAAGCACGTATTTGTGAGCGATGATGTACTGGATGCAAAAGGGCGCATAAATCTTGAAAATATCGGCAGGGTA
The DNA here is from genome assembly GCA_937973585.1 of uncultured Helicobacteraceae bacterium. GTDB lineage: Bacteria > Campylobacterota > Campylobacteria > Campylobacterales > UBA6016 > UBA6016. The sequence continues at coordinate 4,473 of CALJKN010000223.1, read as the reverse complement.
GGGATGGAATTTTTGGTCGGTTGCAATAGGGTAAAATAGAAAAATACAAAAAGTACTTTGTTTTTTAAAGTACTTTTTGGGATAATCAGACAAAAGTAAAAAATTGTTTGATTGGAGCGTTGCTTTGAACCGCAAAAAAACTGTTTTGTATTGTTCTATTCTGCTTTGCACGTCGCTTTTTTGCGCAACATTGGAGGTCGATGTCGGCGAGATAAAACCGCAAAGGGGTGGAGCGGTTGCAATGGTTGTTTGTGATCAAAAAACCCTTTTTCCGTGCAAAAAATCAACCGCCGTAGTCGTAGCAAAGCGCAAAGCGGCGTTTGAGAGCGAAAAATTTGAGTTTGTGCTACCAAACGGTGTATATGCAGTTGCGGCGATACATGACGAAAACGGAAATGAGCTTTTGGACAAAAATATATTTGGTATGCCGACAGAGGGATATGCTCTCAGCGGCGGAGCCAAAAGACCTGATTTTGAAAAATCAAAATTTGTCGTTAATGGTGATACAAAAATCGCTTTAAAGATGGGCTACTAAAATGCGGAGGTTTTTAACCGGCGCATTGATTCTGCTATTGTCTGCCGTGATGTTTTCAGGGTGTGCATTTACCCCTCAAAAGCTGTATTATGTTTTTGGCGGATTGCCTAAAGATGATTTTTTGCAACACAAAGAGATAAAAAATATATATTTTGAAAAAAACGGGAGCGATTTTGCCGAGAACGTCGCAAAAATATACGAAAAAGATAAGAAACAGATTGAGCTAACGCACGGTTTTGAGTTTCGCAAGGAGCATGCGGTATTTTTGTGTGTAACAAAAGAGTGTTACGACAAATATGCGATAGTAACAGGGGCGGGAGCGGAGACGCACTACAGCGGCGACATTATCCTAAACGGACGGAAGATAATAGCCGAAAACAGGGTGGAGTCAATTTTGACACATGAGTTATCGCATGCTATCTGGTTTGAAAACGGCGTTGGCTGCATGCCTAGATGGTGGGAGGAGGGCTTGGCGGTACTCACCTCAAGCGGCGGTGGAGCCGAGATGACAAGCGTGGAAGAGGCGACAAAATCAATCAAAGCGGGCAAAGTATTTGAGCCAATCGATGCAAGTAGTTGCAGGGTGTTTTTCGGCGGTGACCTATCAAAGAAATACGGCATATCGTGGAGTATGTACTATCGCCAGTCCGAGATGTTCGTAAAGTTTTTAAAAGAGCGTGACGGGGCGGCCTTTAAAATGACCCTGAGAAGTCTCAAAGAAAACAAAAACATATACAAGTCAATAGTCAACTCCTACGGAAAAAGCGTGCAACAGCTTTGGAGCGAATGGATAGAGTCGGTCAAAAATAGCAATTTAAGTAAAGAATCAAATAGGCAAAACACCTAATTATTTAAAATGATTTGTCTTATATCGTGGAAATAGCGGTTAATCTTTTGATTAGCATTATTCTTTAATATCCATAAAAAAGGTTTAGCGTGAATGTCTCTATAAAAAATACATCTTTAGCGGCAAATGAAAAAGGGTTGACCGCCTACTTCGGGAGTCTGAGTACGACGGTAGAAGGCAAAAAAAGCGAATCGACATCAAAATTTTCAACGTTGGATACCGTTGATATATCGGCTACGGCGGTCGAGATGTCAAAAACTATCGAGTATACACATCCGTATGCAAAGTATTTTCCGACAAGCTCCAATACTCCGGCGAATAATCTAGCCATAGGGGCAACAAACCCGTCATCTGAACCTTTTTCCGGCGGAAAAAGCAGTGAGGAGGTTGCAGCCGATGCAAGAGAGGAGCTGGATGCCCAGTACAAAAATTTCCAAAAAAACAATAAGGTTTTTAATGAAAACTCGTTTGAGGGGAGAGACTGGTATGAGTTGTTTCAAAAACTCGATAGGCGTGCCCTTTATATCGTCAAAAGTGATAAAACCGGACTTTTTAGTAAAGACGAGAGGGATATGGCTGATTCGATAATGGGGCAGCAACAGGGGTTGGCGATGGGGCTATATAGCGGACCCACTAGCATGGAAAAGACATTTGTCGATCCGTTTGGCGGCAACTATGCAAAACAGCTGGAAGCCCATATGGAGTATCTAAAAAATGTTAGTCCGGATGAGAAAGTTTCAGGTGAGTGGATGAGGGATATGATGACATCGGAAATTTTGTATATAACGGAAAAATACAAAAAAAAGGATAAACCGGAAGAGGAAGATCCGATCATAAAACTAATCAAGAAACTAATAGAAGAGGAGCGCCTAAACGAAAAGGCTGCTAAAAAAAGAGATTAGGATGAGAGATTTTATTTTTACGGTTATGGCTTTAGCAGTTTTGGCCGGATGTAGTGCAAAGGATGGAGCCAGAATGTCGCAAATGCCGTTAGTGGGAAATTCTGACTGTGCCAACGGTCTGAGTGTTTCCAGGGCAATTTGCAGAGACAAAAACGGAGCGCAGATAGAGCTAAGCACCGACGACCCAAAGAGGTACTATGAGTATATTTACAAAAAAAGGGATTAGTATTTGGAAATCGTATTTAAAAAACTCGATAACGGCGATATATCGGATGCAGTAAAACTCATAAATACCGCATACCGTAACAAAAAAACGGCAAACGCATGGACTACTGAGGCGGGAATTGTTGACGGAAAGAGGGTAGACGAGGATATGCTCAAATATATTGTTAACGATCCGGACTCGGTGATATATGCGGCGTATGGCGATGATAAGCTTGTCGGCTCGATTCAGACCAAGCTTCAGGGTGAAAATGTTTATATAGGGTTATTCGCCGTAGATCAACAGTTCCAGTCGTGCGGCATAGGGAAAGGGCTACTGGAGTATGCCCAGATGGAGTCTTTGAAGATTTGGAGCTTTAAGAGTTTTGTGATGTCTGTCGTGAGTGGACGAGAGGAGCTTATAGATTTTTATCTCAGGAGGGGCTACGAAAAAACAGATGCGTATCTGGACTTTCCAGAATCTGATTTATGGAATCCGTGTAGCGATCTAAAACTTGTAGTCTTAAAAAAAGAGATATAGAAGAAAAGGGTTTTTAGATCTAAAACCCTTTTTGTTTCAGCGATAGCGTCTTTAGCGTATCTTTTGCCAGCATGGAGGACGGCATAGCTCTGTATGTCATGTTTCGCACAAAAGCCCATAAAGATTTAAAAGCGCTAGACAATCAAGACGCTTTGAGGCTTCTTGAGTCAATCAAAAAACTTGTCAATTTTCCAGATGTTCCAAATAAAAAAGGCTTACAAATTTTAAGCCCTCATATAGATTTCGTGTCGGCGATTATCGTATCCTTTTTGAGGTCGAAAACGACCTGCTTGTGATTTATAGAGTTCTGCATCGACGAGAAAGCTATAAATAATTTGGTTCGCCCATTCACCCAGACCCCGTCTACATACTCAACGCTGACGTACTACACCGAGATGGGCACGTGGGCGAAAAAAGATATTTGCCGAAAAAGACCCCGTGAAGAAGCAGAAGTAGTATGACAAGTGAGTATTTTTGTAAGGCAGAAATGGCAGAATTTGAAAAAAAGTACTTAAAAAGGACATTTATGCAAAATGAAGAGATAAAAGAAGGCATCAAAAACACATTTGACGATGTAGCTAGGGAATACGATACAAATCGGCAGTTTGAAATATCCGCCCAAAAGATGGCGGAGTTGGTCGAGTGTGAAAAAGAAAATGCGACTATTTTGGACTTATCGACAGGTACGGGCAGTATAGCCATCGAACTAGCCAAAAAGTTCCCAAAAGCGACAATTTACGGTGTGGACATATCGGCTCAAATGCTAGGTATTGCAAGAGAGAAGACGGATAGACAAAACATAAAAAATATCTCCTATTACCTGCAAGATGTCGAAAATCTTGAGTTTGACGAGGTGCAGTTTGACATCGTTACTTGTGGATACGGACTCTTTTTTTATCCTCAGATGGAGAAAGTTTTTTGTGATGTTTGTAGTAGGCTCGGCGACGGTGGAAAATTTATATTTTCGACTTTCAGAGAAAATGCCTTCCAGCCGTACTCTAGGATATTTCTGGAGATGCTAGAAAAAAATTATAATATTTCCGTCCCTAAAAGACTAGAGAAAAAACAACTTCAAACACAAGAAGAGATAATGGAGCTAGCCTCGTTAGCATCAAATCACCGTATCAAAATCCACTCTATCGACATACGCTTTCCAATGAGTGCGGATGCGTGGTGGCAACTACTCCATAGTACCGGGTATAAGGGGCTTTTAAATCAACTGGGCGAAAGCCATCCAAAATTTAAAAAAGAGTACTTGGAGCATCTGCATAGTTTACATCATGACGGTAGGTTGGAGTTTAATGCCGATAGTTTCGTGAGTGTTGTCAATAAAGTTTAGTAGTTTTTCAGCGCATTATAAATTTTGACAACAACACCAAATACCTACTAAGCAAGGACACGATTTTTAACTATATGGCATACCTAGAAGATGCGTATGCGCTATTTA
>CALJKN010000222.1 GCA_937973585.1 uncultured Helicobacteraceae bacterium | reverse complement strand
AAATCGACGAAAATTGTACCGATTTTCTCTAAAAGGAGGGTTAACTTGTGTTTGTTTTGGAGAATCATCGATTCTAATTCAGGGAGGACGGTTTTGGAGTATATTCCGCATACGGGGTGTATTTTTTCACCGACTCTGGCGATATGTGCATTTGCATCTTCGGCCACAGATACGTCGGATATTTTTTTTAAAGAGCCGTATGAGACAAACGGAGTATCTACTCCGATAAAAAATATTTTTTCGGACTTCAGTTTTTTAAAAGCGCTATACATTCCGACATCAGGTGCAAACAGGTCGGATGTGTCTATGTTTTGTACGTATCCGGCATCTTCTAATAAAAAATCGGAATCGACTTTTGGGTAATTGTTTGGCTCTTTGACCGATACATATACGTCGGCAAAAAATTTTTTTAGCTTTTCAAATTGCCTATAATAAAGCGGTTCTCCGTAAAAATCCAAAAAGGCTTTGTCTATTCCGGCATCCTCTCTCATCCGTGAGCTTTTGCCTCCGCACAAGATTACCGCCGGAATATCTATTATCAAAGCTTTTAGCTTAGGCTATTGATTTCGTTTAATATGGAACCCAATCTTTCGTTGCCGCCCATGGCTCCGATTTTGTCGGCCGCATTTTGCATTTGTGTTTTTTTCTCTGCTCCGAATGCGGCAAGAGGCGTAGAGATTTTGGTTTTCTCCTCTTTTAGCCTCTCTTTTGCCTTTGAGACCCACCCCTCAAAATCTGCTCCGTATCCAAGCTCTGAAGAGGCAATATCTATGTATACGACTCCTGCTGTAGTATCGAAGCTTTGGGAGCTTAGTACCGATTTTTGCGAATACGATGTTGTTGCGCCTAGTGCTGCCGCTCCATCAAAGTCGGAGATACCGTTTTTTTCGAGTTTTTTCAAAAATATCTCTGCTGTTTGGATAAAACCTATCGCATCGTTCGTATCTTTTATCCTTTGAACAAAGTCTGCTCCGCCGGTTTTTTGGGCTACGCCTGTGGATGGTTGCTCTGTTTGTGCCGTTTGGGCTTTATATGACTGCTCTTTTTGGATTTGCGGAGGCATTTTAAAAGGGTTTGTCGAGGTTAGAAAATCTACGTTCATCTTTTGCCGCCTTATATGGTGGATTTTTGAATTTTAAAAGCAAATGCTATTCCGAAAGTATCTTGTTTGGTGTTTACTTTTTGAAACAAAACAAAAAATGACATTTTTGGCGTGTTACCAAACAGTAAATTATAATAAAAAATGATATTACGGACAATAATGTAATCTTATTAGAAGCATTATGAAATAAGGGTTTAAAGCTGTTTTAATATTTTGAGACAAATTTTTAAGTAAGTGTTAAAATTTAATATTTAGTTAAGTTTTATTCAACTAAAATCAAACGGTTTTAGTTTAAGACAAAATCCGAAGGGGGAGAATAATGCAAAATAGCTGCCATGAGCCTGTTATCACGGCGTTTACGGCTACGCCTACTTATGTGGATACGAATAGAGGGGAGGGTTATTATAAGGCTCTTTTTGAAAAATGCAAACAGAGACTAGACTCTCTAAAAGCGGAATCGACCTCAAATTCTGACTCTAATATATATGAGATATTAGAGGCAAACGATATTACTAGAAGAGATTTTCTAAAATGGGTTTCGGCTACGACCGCAACTTTGATGCTCCCTTCTTTCTTTGAACCTCTGGTAGCCGAAGCGGCAGAGATGATGAACAGAGCTCCGGTGATTTGGATAGAGCTCCAAGACTGTGCAGGGAACTCCGAGGCACTTCTAAGAAGCTCGGCTCCAACCGTTGATGATCTCTTGTTTGATATTATCAGCCTTGAGTACCATGAGACCCTTATGGCGGCAGCGGGACATCAAGCCGACAAACAACTTGAAGACGGTATGCATACGTTTAAAGGTAAATATATACTATTTGTAGAGGGTGCGATCCCTGTAAAAGACAAAGGGATATATGGAACTATCGGCGCTAGCGGCGAGACATTTGAAGAACACCTAAAAAGACTATCTGCCGATGCGGCTGCAGTTGTAGCGGTAGGCTCTTGTGCAACATTCGGCGGCATACCGGCGGCAGCTCCAAACCCGACAGGTGCAGTCGGTGTTAGCGATATCGTAAAAGGCAAACCGGTTATAAATATCCCTGCATGTCCTGCAAACCCTGCAAATATGGTAGGTGTGGTACTTCACTACCTTATGACCGGAACTGTTCCTGAACTTGACCATCTACTTAGACCTAAATTTGCATTTGGCTATAGAATCCATGACAACTGCGAGAGAAGGGCGCATTTTGATGCGGGCGAATTCGTCGAAAAATGGGGCGATCACGGTGCAAAAAACAATTTCTGCCTATACAAAATGGGATGCAAAGGGCCTATGACGTTTAACAACTGTTCAATCATCAGATACAACGACGGCACAAACTGGCCTATCGGTGTCGGTAGAGGTTGTATCGGATGTTCGGAGCCTGATTTTTGGGATAAATATGCGTATGAGAGACCTATGGCAAATGCAGGGATCAAAGCACCGGGCGGCGGTGTAGAAAAAGCTATCGACGAATTCGGTATGGGTCTTGTTACGGCTACGGTAGTCGGTATAGGTGTCCATGCGGCAATCAGCGCATTTGCAGGTAAAAAAAGCACAGAGGGAGATAACTAATGAGCAAACATATCGTAATTGATCCTATTACAAGAATTGAGGGTCACCTCAGGATAGAAGTCGTGATCGACGACAAAAACACAATAGTTGACGCATACAGCTCCTCTACGATGTTTAGAGGGATAGAGACGATACTGAAGGGGAGAGATCCTAGAGATGCAGGTCTTCTTGCGATGAGAATCTGCGGTGTTTGTACCGGAACCCACTACCAAAGAAGTATCGAAGGGGTTGAGCACGCTTTTAAAGTAAAAATCCCTAAAAACGCAAGACTTGTTAGAAACCTTGTGCAGGGTGCCCTTTATGTGCACGACCATATAGTTCACTTCTATCACCTGCACGGCCTTGACTGGGTAGACGTAGTGGATGCGCTAAAAGCAGATCCGAAAAAAGCGGTAGAGGTTGCAAGCAAAGTATCGGCAAAACCTTGGAATGTAAGCGAAGCTACATATAAAGCCGTCCAAGAGAGAGTTACTAAGTTTGTAAAACAAGGTAGACTAGGGATTTTCGGAAATGGCTACTGGGGTAGCAAAGCGTACAAGCTAAGCCCCGAAGAGAACCTAATCATCCTATCCCACTACCTTGACGCTCTTGATTTGCAAAAAGAACTTGCAAAAATGATGGCGATATTCGGCGGTAAAATGCCACACCCTCAAAGCTTTGTAGTCGGCGGCGTAACTTGCGTTCAAGACATACAAAACCCTGCCAGAATAGCACAGTTCAAACAATGGCTAAAAAAAGGTCAAGACTTTACTAAAAACGCATACATACCTGACGTAGTTCTTGCGGGTAAAGCTTATGCAGATGAAGCTCTTGCCGGAGTGGGCGGCGGTCTTGGAAGTTTCCTAAGCTACGGTGACTTCAGACTTGACGACAACGATTTTTACAAAGCTTCCCTTCTATTCCCAAGCGGTGTAGTGCTAAACAAAGATATAAGCAAGGTTCTTGAGTTAGACCAAGCAAAAATAACAGAAGACGTGACTCACGCATGGTACAAAGGGACAGCTCCGTTACATCCGTTTAAAGGTGAGACAATCCCTGAATATACCGGCTTTGGTAAAAAAGAGAACGGTATAGCTTATCTGGATACAAAAAACAAATACTCATGGATTAAAGCTCCAATCTACAATGACAACAGAGTAGAGGTCGGGCCGCTGGCTAGAATGGTAATCGGTTACGCAAAAGGGGATAAGAGAATTAAATCTTACGTTGACGGATTCTTCGCAAAACTAGACGCTCACGTCGGTGCAAAAGTACCGCTTACCGCACTATTCTCAACTGTCGGCAGAACGGCGGCAAGAGCTGTTGAAACAGAGCTTATGTGTGACGCTATGATGGAGTGGACAGACGAGCTACTCAAAAATACGACAACCGGACAGCTTGATACTTGGACTGAGTTTGACTTTGATAAAGTTGCAAAAGATGCAGAAGGTTACGGTATGGCAGAGGCTCCTAGAGGCGCACTCGGTCACTGGGTAAAAATCAAAGACGGCAAAATCGAAAACTACCAATGTATCGTTCCGTCCACATGGAATGCGGGTCCAAAAGACGCAAAAGGTAGAATGGGTGCCTACGAAGCCTCTTTGGTAGGTACAAAAGTAGTAAACCCTGAGCAGCCGCTAGAAATTTTGCGAACTATCCACAGCTTTGACCCGTGCATTGCTTGCGCCGTTCACGTAGTGGATACAAAAGGCAAAAAACTAGCAGAGTACAAAATCTCTCCGACTGCGGGGGTGTGCAATGTCTAAAAACATGGCGCCGGTCAAAAGAATGACCGTGGCCGGCCGTATAATCCACTGGGTCAATGCGATTTCTATTGTGGCGGCTGTTATTACGGGGCTTTATATAGGCCATCCGTACTATCAGTCTTTTATAGCCGATCCTGCCGTGGATAAGTATGTTATGGCATACAATAGACTAATCCACTTTGTCGGGGCGATTATTTTGGATGTCACATCTATCATAATCGCTTATCTGTACTTTTTTAGCAGATTTGAAAAACCGTACCAAAAAGTTATCCCGAACAAGAAAAACCTAGCCGAGTTCTGGGAAGTCGTGGTAAACCTATTTAGCTTTAACAGAAGAAAAAATTTTGACTCTACCCATTCGGATAGTTTCAATACCGTGTATTTCACGATTTTCCATATCCTCCTTGTTATGATGCTTTTAACGGGGCTTCAGCTATATGTTCACGGCCTAGAATCGGGTCTTAGCTCGGTTGGCACGTGGTGGCCTGCTTTGCTTCATCTGTCTACCGACTGGACGCTTACGGTGTTTGGCGGAAATATGGGTGTTAGAATAGCTCATCATACTATGATGTGGTGGATTATAGTTTGGACGATATTCCATATTTACTATCAAATTTGGAGAACAATCTTCTGGAGAGAGGGAGATATCGCTATCGTATTCGGCGGCGAAAAATTTGTAAAAGCCGATAAGGCTTGAGTATAAAAACTGCTCTCATAGGCGTAGGCAACGTCCTCTTCACCGATGAAGGGGTCGGCGTTTACGCCGTCAACTATCTAGCAAAAAACTACACTTTCGACGACTCTCTCACAATCATTGACGGCGGTGTTTTAGGTTTTAAGCTGATGGGTTATTTTCAGGAATTTGATCACGTAATAATTTTGGATACTGTTTCCATCGAGGATGAACCGGGTAGCGTCTATAGACTTCCATCCGATGAGCTTTTGGGTCTGGGTACATACAGAAAAACGGCTCACGAGGTAGAGATAGTAGAGATGCTGGAGATCTGTTCCATGCTTGAGAGTATGGCCAACGTCGTAATCATGGGGATTATTCCAAAAGATATAGAGAGCGTCTCGTCTGCTTTGACCCCTGAGATTAGAACCGGACTCGGCAATTTTTTAGACGCTACGTTAAACGAGTTGACATCGATAGGGATTTCGTATCAGAAAAAAAACGATATCAAAATGGATGAAATTATAGAAAACTTTTTCAAGGAAGATGCGCTTGGTTTTGAAATATAGAATCGGATACGGACACGAAAGTTCGGAATACGGATACTTGATAACGGATATTTTGACCTCTTGCGGTGTAAACGCAAAAACCGTCAAAACCGACGATGAGATTATAGTTTTTATGGAGGGCGACGAAGAGGGGATCAAAAACGGATTTGCCGCTTTGGGAGAGAGATTACCGCTGTCTTTGTATATAAACTCTCAACATATGGAAGAGGCTGCTGTCATGCCGGCCATGGGGAGTGAGTTAAAAAAGAGTTTTTATATGGGGATGTATCCCGTTTTAATGAGGGAGATTGTAGATGATAGCTCTTCCAAGGCGTTGGATATTTTTAGCACTCTGCCGGATGGGGCAAGGAGGCTAAGGATACAGGGCAAGGAGATAACTAACAAAGAGGCTCTAAAAGAGGGGTTGGAGTCTTTGGCTAATCTCATAAAAGAGAGAGGCCGGATAACGGTATCAAAGGAGGGTTGTCGATTTGCTGTCGGTAGCCTTAAAAGCGGATTGGCTTTTTTGACAAATTTAAGACCGGATACCCTGAATCAATTAGGTTTTTCGCAAGACGATGCCATAACGCTAAGTGTTATGGAGAGGCCGATTGTTTTAAAACAGGGTGAGAGCGGTTATGCGGGTGCTTTTTTTGCAAATGATTTTGCCTCTTTGTCATTTTGCAAAGTGATGTCGGATAACGACATATCAACGCTTTATATCTCAGAGGATAATGGCGGGGATGATGTAGATTTCGAGTACTCCGGCTTTAGTTTTGATGCCCCAAAAAGGGAGTGGATACTATTTTCGGGAGCCGATAGATTTTTTGTCAATCAGGCTTTGACCCCGTCGGAATTGTCCGAAACGGAAGAGGGGTTGTTTTTTGATATCTCTGCCGATTCTGATTTTGCGGTTAGCCTCCTAAAAAAAGGGGTCGGGGCAAAAAAAGCGGCAAAAGCGCAGTTTTTTGACGGCGATATAGAGAGTGGGCTAAAAAGCGGATTTGAGTTTGGCGGAAAACTATACGAAAATTTTGCCTCAAAATATCCCAATCAGGCGCAAAAGCTAAAAACGCTAAAGTGCAACAAAGATACTGCCGTATCCTCTTTTTTTGAGGCGTTGGCGGTTCTGTGCGACAAAAGCGGCTTTGGGGAGATAGCCTATAGTGTTTCAAACTCGGAATTATCCGGCGGGGTAAAACTGGATTTTGTCCTTACAAAAACAGAAGACGGCTCGGTATTGGATCTCAAAAAAAGCTTTGCCTCGGTGCTTAGCTATAAGCTAGCCGGAGTCGAAGACGACATAATTTTGTATTCTGTTTTTGAGTCAATAATAGATTTTTTTGTGATTATGACCGACGAGGCAAAAAAAAGTGCCGATATCAAAAAAGTCTTTATCGTAGGTGATATGCTAGGGGTTAAACCTTTTACGGCAAAACTAAAACAAAAACTAAAAAACGTCGAGATCGGTATGGGGCTTTGCAAGGTTCCGGCCGAATTGGCACCGTTTGAAAAACTCCCGTTTTAGATCGGTAGATATATCGGTTGAGGGTGTGGTACAGGGGGTCGGATTTCGCCCCTTTGTTGCCAAGACCGCCCTCCAGTTTTCGATAGCCGGATATGTCAAAAATACCCCAAACGGCGTGCTAATTCATGCCGAAGGTGACAGTGAGAGCGTAGACGGTTTTTTTTCGCACCTCTCTATATCCTATCCGCCTCTGGCAAAAATATCCTCCATCATCCAAAAAAAAAGCGACTATACGGGGGCTAGTGGTTTTGTAGCCCTTCCAAGCGACGAATCGGGTAGCATCACAGCCTTTTTCCCGCCTGATTTGTCGATATGTGAAGAGTGCAAAAAAGAGCTTTTTGACCCAAATAACAGAAGGTATCTATACCCGTTCATAAACTGCCAAAACTGCGGCCCCAGATTTACCGTCATAAAAGCCCTTGCATACGACAGAGCCAAAACCTCCATGTCTGTTTTTGAGATGTGCTCCGAATGTGCCGAGGAGTATTCCGATATATCCTCCAGAAGGTTTAAAGCGGAGCCTGTCTCGTGCCCTAATTGCGGCCCGACTCTATATCTGTACGATAAAAACAAAGAGCTGATAGCCTCCTCAAAAAACGGCGATATTTTGGAAAAAACCGCCATGCTGCTTAGATCCGGTGCTATTGCGGCGATAAAAGGGGTCGGTGGGTTTCATCTGGTTTGCGACGCTTTAAACGACGAGGCCGTAAAAGAGCTTAGAGGGCGGAAAAAAAGGCTCAAAAAACCTTTGGCCGTGATGTTTTCCGATTTGGAGGCGATAAAAAAAGAGTGCTCGGTGACTTCTGATGAGGAGGGGCTAATCTCCTCTATTGAGCGCCCCATCGTCCTAGTAAAAAAAAGCGACTCCTATTCACTCTCAAACCTAATCTCATTTGACAGCGGTTTTGTAGGGGTGTTTTTACCTTATTCCGGCCTTTACGAGGTTTTGGCGGCTAAGCTCCAAACACCGCTCGTCGCAACAAGCGCCAATATCTCGGAAGAGCCTATTGTTACGGATGAGAATACGATTTTTGAGATGCTAGGGGGGGTATTTGACTATTGCCTGACGTACGACAGGGAGATTTTGCACCCATGCGACGATTCCGTTGTTAGGGCCGCAGATGGGGAGACGGTAAAAATCAGAAACTCCAGAGGGTACGCACCGTTTTTTAAATCTCAAAAACTACCGGATAACGGGGCGGTATTTTGCGCCGGAGCACACCAAAAAAATACATTTGCCGCCCTTTTTAGGGATAGGGTGTATGTATCGCCCCATATCGGTGATCTAAACTCTTTGGGCGCAATTGATAGATACAAAGACGGTATCCTCTCGTTTGCAAAGATGTATGACCTCACCTTTACCGCTGCCGTTTGCGACAAAAATCCCAGATACTCGTCGTCCATTTTTGCAAAGGAACTAGGTGTTAAGACGCTAACGGTTCAACATCACAAGGCGCATTTTTTAGCGTCGCTATACGAAAAAAATGCTTTAGATACCGATGCAATCGGGGTTGTATGGGACGGTACGGGACTTGGGGATGACGGAGCCGTTTGGGGTGGAGAGTTTTTTTTGAAAACCGGATACGAGATATCACGGATAGGCTCACTCCCCCAGTTTTGGCTGATGGGCGGTGAGGGTGCGGCCAAAGAACCTAGAAAGAGCGGCTTTTCGCTTTTTTTGGAGACCTACGGCAAAGAGAGGGCGATTTTGGAGGCGGAGAGGTTTTCGTTTAGCCGTGATGAGGCAATGCTATTGGCGGCAGGATTTGATAAAAAACTGGGAGCCGTCCGGACATCGTCTATGGGCAGATTGTTTGACGGCGTAGCCTCTATATGCGGCCTAGCCCAAAAAGACAGCTTTGACGGGGAGGCGGGGCTTCTCCTCGAATCTCTCTATAATCCGTTTTTGAATACAAGATACGATGATGCCGTTAACGGCAAAGAGCTATCGGTTGATGGCATTGTTCGGAGTGTGTTTTTGGAGAGAGACAAAAGTGTTGCCGCCACAAAATTTATAAATACTTTGGCGTATTGGGTAAAAAGTTTTACGCAAGGGCATGATTTGCCGGTTTACTTTAGCGGCGGCGTATTCCAAAATGCCGCATTGGTATATGCTATAAAAAGAGAGCTAAGGGGCAGAGCCGGACTAATTTTTCATACCGAATTTAGCCCAAACGACTCCTCTCTCTGCCTCGGTCATGCCGGATACGCAAAGCTATTTTTTGAGGGTAAAATTAAAGAAAATATTTAGGTTGAAGGGATTACAATCATCCATTCAGTAATACTAAAAAAAGGTTAGTAATATGCACATTCCTGACGGTTTTATCTCTCCGGTTGTATATGCTCCGCTTTTGGCGGCAGAGGCGGCCTTGCTGTATTTGGCGTATAGAAAGGTAAAAGATGTTTTGGGCGACGACGGTGCCTTAGGGCTTTTGGCTACTATGTCGGCTTTTAGTTTTGTCGTGATGATGTTTAATATCCCGATTCCGGGCGGCACTAGCGGGCATGCTACTGGTGTGGGCATCTTGGCGGTATTATTTGGACCTTGGGTCGCTTTTTTCTCTTTGAGCGCTGTTTTGTTGTTGCAGGCGGCATTATTTGGGGACGGCGGAATACTGGCGTTTGGGGCAAATGCCATTTGCATGGGGTTTTTCGGCGCATTTGGGGCGTATTATGCTTATAGATTAGTATCCAAATACTCAAATCAAAAAATTGCAGGTTTTGCCGCCGGATATGCAGGTACGGTGCTCGGTAGTATAGGGGTTGCCGTAATACTCGGTATCCAACCGATGTTTTTTGTGGACGGTACTGGGCAGGCTCTTTATTTCCCACTCGGCCTATCCGTTACATTGCCGGCCATAGCCGGTTCGCATGCGCTTGTTTTTGCTCCGATTGAGGGTATCGTAACAATCGGGGTTTTGGCCGCTATGTCAAGGATTAAAAATCTATCTTTTGGAGTAGCAAAATGAGCCAAAACCAAAAACTGACACTCTTTTTGTTGTGCGCTATATTGCTAACCCCTCTGGGTCTTATCAGCGAATACTCCGCATGGGGCGAATGGGAGGCGGCAGAGTTTGAAAAGATGATAGGCTTTGTTCCGGCCGGAATCAAAGAGGGGGGGATATTTGATGCCCCTTTTGCCGATTATGTTTTTGCCCCGCTTGGAGATGTCGGCGGATATATATTTAGCGCCGTTTTGGGGAGCATTTGTATGATCGCCGTTTTTTATGGACTAAAAGTTCTAAATGCAAAAAAATAAAATCTTTTTGGTTCTATACATTTGCGTGGCGGCGGTTGCCGCCTCTTCATCGTCCTTTGTTGTTTTCGGGGCGGTTTGTCTGGCCGCTTTTGGGATAAATCCGAAAGGTTTTTTGGGGGCGGCTAGATTTGCATTTTTTGCCGTTTTATTTTTTACCTCTTTTGCCGTTTTGGGCGGCGTACTAGGCTCTTTGATAGCCAAAATCCCGTATGACGTTCAAAAAGGGGTCGTGTTGTTTTGCCGCTCTTTTTGTATAACCCTGCTGACCCTCTCTTTTTTTAGACGTTTCGGTGTGGTTTCAATCTTTGGGGCAAACGGCAGATTGACGCTATTTTTTGCGGTTTTGGTCTCAAAAATCGAGAGCTTCACCAAAGAGAGGGAGGATTTTACCGCTGCCGCCAAAAGCAGAGGGCTAAAAATTTATAGATTCTCCGACTCTATCAAGGTTCTTACGTATCTATCAAGTGCACTGCTCCTAAAGGGGTTGGCCTCGGTATCGGCTACGAGTGAAGCTATGAGATCAAGGGGCAATTTTGTCGGTTAGATGCGAAAACCTCTCTTTCAAAAAAGATGGGAAAACGATTTTTGAGAATTTGAACCTTGAGATACGAGACGGGGAAAAAATAGTCCTGTTGGGTCTCAACGGAAGCGGAAAAACAACTCTTTTGAAACTCCTTAATGCCCTTTGTTTTCCGACATCGGGAAGTTATTTTATGGGTGAAACCGAAATAACAAAAAAGAGCTTTAGCAAGGATTTTGAAAAGAGTTTTAGAGGAAAATGCGCAAAGCTGTTTCAAAATTTTGACGCAATGTTTTTTTGCAAGAGTATCGGCGAGGATATGGAGTTTACCCCAAATGTTTTGGGGCTAGATGAGGTAAAAAAAAGGGCTTCGGTTGAGGCGGAGTATTTCGGTTTGGCAAATAGGATGGATGAGTTTGCCTTTAATCTAAGCGGCGGAGAGAGACAGAGGGTTGCTCTCTCGTGTGTATTTGCGGTGAGACCGGAGCTTTTGCTATTGGATGAGCCGACAAGTGCATTAGACCCATACTGGGTCGGGAGGCTCAGCGAAAAAATAGCCTGTTACGCCGGTTCCGTCATAACGGCGACGCACAACCTCTCTATGGCCTCGGAGCTTGGGAGTAGGGCTATAGTGATGAAAGATGGGCATATCATATACGACGGAGATACGAAAACGTTTTTGGGCGACAAAAACAGACTCATAGCGGCGGGACTCGTCCATTCGCACTCGCACACCCATCCGGACGGCTCCTCCCATGAGCATTTTCACACCCACGATTTTTATTGATTTTGCAGTCCTCCAAACTACTGGCGCTCAACAAGCCAAAAGGGTATCTGGTCACACGCTCCGACGATCTAGGACGCAAAACCGTTTATGAGCTTTTGCCGGAGTGGGCTTTTAATGAGGGTTGGATGCCTATCGGTCGTCTCGATTTGGAGTCCAAGGGGCTTTTGTTGTTTACAACCGACGGACAAATCGGAAATGCGCTAACAAAACCGGGCGGCTGTATCAAAATATACGATATTTGGGTCAGGGGTCACGTGGATGAAGAGCATATATCGCAGGCGCTAAAAGGGGTGCAAAGCAAGGGCGAACTACTAAAAGCGCTATCGGTAGAAAAAATAGGGACAGGCGGCGCAAAGACAAAACTGAGGGTGCAAATAGACGAGGGGAAAAATAGACATATCAGGAGACTTTTTGGCGAATTAAAAGACAAAAAATTTGGAACATCTCTAAAAGTACTAGAACTAACCAGAATCAGCATCGGCGGTTTCAAGCTAGACATAGAAAGCGGCAAATGGCGTTTTTTGTCTGTTGACGAGGAGAGAGTTTTGACTTGAAGAAAGGGCAATGGGGTTGTATGACGAACTTGAGCTTGATAGGTAATTTCAAAAAATGATTTGCTTTTAAGAATAAAATCCGTAATATCATCTATGTAAATTCGGAAAATACTATAAATATTTTCGGAATAAGTTACTAATAGTTTCTAAACAAAGCAATAAATATGGTACATAGAAAAATAGAATCCGTTATATTGGAAATGCTTGATATATTTAGAATTGTAGCCATAAATGGACCGAGACAATCCGGAAAGACTACCTTGCAAAAGAAGATTGCAAAACTAAGAAATATGAAATACTACACATTTGACGATCCAGATGTGTCAAATACGGCTTCAAATGACCCTATAGGCTTCATAGGTTATATATCCAAAGAGAATGTTGCGATAGATGAAGTCCAAATGATTCCTGAGATAGTACCGGCAATCAAAATGAGCACGGATGAACAAAATAGAAAAGGAATGTTTCTTTTAACGGGCTCCTCTGATATGTTCAAAAACAGCAAAATTAAAGAGTCATTGGCCGGCAGAATGGTGAGTTTCAATCTCTTCCCTTTGTCATATGCGGAAATAAACAATAGAGAGCTAAATATCATAGATAAACTGTTTAGTGATGATTTTAATAGTTTTGATATTGCTTTTGAGAGTATCTCAAAACTGGAGTTTGTGAGTGCAGTTGTAAACGGGGGTTATCCTGAGGTTTATAATCTTCCGACAAAAGCAAAAAAAGCTTGGTTTGAGTCATATATTAAAGCAAGGATTGCAAAAGATATTGCTAATTTTGACGGCATACACATGGATAAAGTGTCAGACTTAAACAAGTTGCTAAAAGTTTTAGCAGCTCAAATATCTTCACTTGTTAGCTATGCAAATATTGCAAATCATATCAATATAACAGATAAAACTGTAGCGAAGTATATTCAGATTTTGGAAGCGCTGTATATCATAAAGCTGGTTCCTTCATATTCAAATAATCAGCTAAAAAGGGTTGTAAAAAGTCCAAAGGTGCATTTTATAGATACCGGGCTTGCTAGCTTTCTTCTGAATATTGATGTGGAAGGCTCTATGGTAAAGCAAAATGAGCTCTTTGGTAATTTGGTTGAGAGCTTTGTATATAGTGAGCTTATCAAGCATCAATCGTATGCAAATACTAACGTAAATATCTATCACTATAGAGATCAAGCTCAAAAAGAAGTAGATTTCGTATTGGAGGCTAGCAACGGTGATGTTGTGGCATTAGAGATAAAATCAGGCTCAAATATCAAAAGTGACTACTTTAAAGGGCTTGCGGCATTAGCAAAAACCATGAACCATAAAAACTTCAAAGGAGTTGTCTTGTACGGCGGCGATAAAGTGCTTCCGTATAAAGTTGAAGAGTTTCAGTTTTGGGTGATTCCTTTGAAAGTACTAATTTAGATTAGTATAGGCGGCGACTGACCCATATAACTAAAAACAACTAACAAAAGCCAAAAATTATGTCTTCTGTGATGAAGAAGATGACTACTTTATAACTTACGACGATCTCTTAAAAATAGTGTCATACATTTTTAAAACAGTTTGTTTATTTGGATTTCCAATATTTTGCATTTCCATATAGCGCGCATACTTGCCAGTAGTTAAAACATCCGAATTGATTGTTCCTTTTATGGCAACAGACATTTTTAAAAAATCCAAATGGGATCTGTTTACATGAGATTGAGCGTTTTCTATCTTTTCAGAAAGAGAACTTTTTGTATCTAGTACAAGATGAGCAAAAGAATGATATATCTCTTGATAGCACTCACAGCTTACAGTCATGTACTGAGAAATAGACTCTGAGCAAATATTATTGCCAGAAGAATTAAAAAATTTAATTGCACTATTTTCGAAATCGTAAAAAGAGTACAGGCAATCATGAAACTTGCGTGCTAGGTCAAAATCATTATCATCCCACTCTTGGTTCTTATTGTTAGAAAAAGTACATTTAACGCAAATGTCAAACTCTTTGCCATATTCAAAACATTTATGGTTCTCAAAAGTTAACTGCTCTAAATATTGAAATATTTTGTGTGTCTCAATGGAGTCTAAAGCGTTTAAGTCGTCATTGAGATGTCTAGCCCAAGCCTTAAAAATACCATCTATAATAGCTGATAAATTTCCTCTAAGCTTATTAATATCACCGCAATTTAAAAATGCTTTAATTGAATTGGAAAAGTCATGCCAAGTGTCTGATCGACTACTAGCAATATAGCTATAATAAGCGTTTGACTTAAATAA
>CALJKN010000221.1 GCA_937973585.1 uncultured Helicobacteraceae bacterium | reverse complement strand
CGATCTAACATTCTCCCTATGGCACTTTACCAATACCTTTGAGCTACCGGAAAACTCTTTAGATTCGGCAAACTCTATAAAAAATGGGAGGTCAAGATTAAAATCAAAACTTTTTTCATTGCCTGAAATTGCTTTATTGAAGTTATTTTGAAGACAGGAGAGAAAGAACCTCCGTTTGCCGATATCTTCGCTTTTTGGGAAAACTAGTATAGACTCCTGCAGATAGATAAAAAATTTAAAGTTTTTTTGGACATACCCCTTCACGTAATCTGTATAGGCCAAATCCTTGCCGTTTATTCTTGCAAGAATCATATTTTCTGTCTGTGAAATAGAAAAAACCTGATTTATCACGTCCGCCACCAAAAAAACTAAACTGCCTTATCTGGCAAACTCGGTAACCCTTGTCTCTCTAATAACGCTTATTTTGATCTCACCCGGATATTGTATTCCGTCTTCTATCTCTTTTGCTATCTCTTTTGCGACAAGAACCGATTCATCATCGTTGATTAGC
This sequence comes from uncultured Helicobacteraceae bacterium, assembly GCA_937973585.1. Classification (GTDB taxonomy): domain Bacteria; phylum Campylobacterota; class Campylobacteria; order Campylobacterales; family UBA6016; genus UBA6016. The sequence continues at coordinate 54,829 of CALJKN010000221.1, read as the reverse complement.
GATGCATTAACGATTATTCTAATCTCTTTGCCGGCTGCGATAGCGTACGCATTTTTAACACCGTGATGAGAAAGTGCTATTTTTTCTAGCCCCTCTACCCTTTTCAAAAAGCTCTCCAAAACTTCCCGTCTAGCCCCAGGTCTGGCCGCCGATAGGGCATCAGCCGTGCATACCGCCGCACACTCTATTGACTTAACCTCTTCGTGCCCATGATGGGCATAAATTGCATTTATTACCTCGGGAGCCTCTTTGTATCTTTTGCATAAATCCGCACCCAAATCAACATGGCTTCCGGAATAATCATGGGTCAATGCCTTACCTATATCGTGCAAAAGACCGGCTCTCTTTGCCAACACCTCGTCTCCACCGAGCTCAGCCGCAATAATTCCGGCCAAATGCACAACCTCCAAAGAGTGCGCCAACGCATTTTGCCCATAACTAGCTCTATATTTTAGACGGCCGATTAGTTTTATAATCTCAGGATGTATGATACCGACACCGAGATCGGTCACGATGTTCTCACCCTCTTCATACATTTTCTCATCAAACTCCCGTTTGACTTTTTCAAAAATTTCCTCAATTCTGGCGGGCTGAATCCTCCCATCCTCGATTAATAGCTCTATCGTCTTTGTAGCAATCGCCCTTCTTAAAAGATTAAAACTACTGACAATAATCGTATTCGGCGTATCGTCGATTATGATATCCACACCCAGAAGCATCTCCAAAACTTTTATATTTCGCCCCTCTTTGCCGATTATCCGCCCTTTTATCTCTTCGCTTTGAATCGGAACTACGTTTATTAGCCTCTCTGCGGCGAACTCTCCGGCATATCTTGTTGTTGCCTGCGCAATGACATAGTTTGCCCTTTTTCTTGCCTCAGCCTTAGCCTCCGCCTCGTATTTTCTGACTACGTGGGATATATCCTCTCTGCATTTTTCTTTTGTTTTTTCAAGGAGCAACTCCCTAGCCTCACCCATTGTGAGTCCCGCACCTTTTTCGGCTATAGCAATTACGTCGTCAAGCTTGGCTTCGTATATCTTTTTTAGATTGCTAAGCTCCGACATGGTAACTTCGGATGTTTTTTTTAGCTCTTCTGCCCTATTTTTTTTACTCTCAATATTTTTAAGTTCGTTTTTTGTTTTCTCGGCAAACATCTCCTCTTTCTTTGCAAGACTCATAACTTTTGAGTCATATTCGCTTCTTAATCTGGCCGCTTCCATTTCAGATTTTTTACGAAACTCAAGCTCCAAATTCCCCTCTTTTGCTTTTACAGCCTCAAGTTTCAGCTCAGCCTCGTGCTCAATCGCCTTTGCTTTTGATTTTGACTGCTCTATATATATTTGATATTTTGCGGAATCTATTTTTTTTGCCGTCAAAAATCCGACAATACCGGATATTACCGTTGCGGCGGCTACGATTAGCGCAATAGTTAACATTGTTTATTTTGCCTCTTTGAAAAATTTTTCCCTCAGCCGTTAAAAAATCAGCCGATACATCATGTTTTTCGCAAATATCCGCATCAAAGTAGCAAATTTTTTTTTGCGCAAATATAGTAAGCGGAGTATTTTTGATTTTTTCTACAAATCTATCATACATCCCTTTGCCGTGGCCGATCCGTTTAAAATTTCGATCTACGCCTAAGGCAGGAATAATCATTATATCAATTTTATTTATTTTTACAAACGAATTTCTGCAGGTCTGAATATTAAAATCACCCGTAATTTCAGGAAGTCTGTATCTTACCATTTTAAAGCTAACACCTTCTATGAACGGCACATATACGGCTTTTCGTTTAGTCCTTAGAATGCGGATAATTTTTTTTGTATCCGCCTCTATAAAAAGCGGAAGGTATAGCAAAATCGATTTAAATTTCAAAGTACCCAGAAAATTGGCTACCGTGTGCTCAAAAATCTTTTTGCGAGAGTAATTCTCTTTTTTACGGGCAATTTTTTTTCCGACAGCTCTGGCTCCTATTTTATCGGCCGAAATTCCGGCGCAAACACCTTTAGCACTTAAGCCCATAGAGTTTATAATCCTCATCTAAAATAAAATATTACAAAAACAGGGATAGTAAATTATGAAAAAATATATCCTGACTCCTATTTTTGCTGCTCTAGTATCCACACTGTTCGTCGGATGCAAAGACAAAGCCGAATCCGAACAACTTGTTAGCACTAAAAATATGATAAAAAATATTGCCTTTAAAGACCTTGCCGGAAAAAATATTAATATGGTATATACCGGAGAGGGATTCAAATTTGAGGGCGAAGGGGAAAAAAGTACGCTGCTTGTTTTTTTCGCCACATGGTGTCCGCCGTGCAAAGCGGAGATTCCACATCTAATTGAGCTAAAAAACAAATATTCCGACAAATTTAACGTTATATCGGTATTGCTAGAAGAAAACAAAAGCCCTGCCGAGGTCTCATCTTTTATCAAAGAACATAAAATAAACTATTTCGTATCAACAGAGGAGAGCGCAAACTTTGAGGCGGCAAAAATTTTCGGGGTAAAAGGTTTCCCTACAATGTTTTTATTTGATAAAGACGGTAAAAAAATCGCCTTTTATCCCGGTGCCACTCCGGCCGAAATTATAGAACAAGACATCCTCAAAACGGTTGGAAAATAGATGTTTGGGCTACTCAAAAAATCATTAGCCAAAACCGTAGCCGCAATAGGGGAGATAATCGGGGAAAAAAAAGAGTCCATCTCAAAAGACGAACTAGAGGAGATACTGGTAACGAGCGATATAGACTACGACATAGTAGAAGAGATGCTCTCCACTCTCCCCTCGTCAATAAACAAAATAGCATTGCAAAATGCCTTGGCTTCAATCTTTTTGTCCGTCGAAGCAAAAAAGACACAACTTTTTTGTTCGGACAAACCTTTTGTCGATCTGATTATAGGGGTAAACGGAGCCGGCAAAACAACCACTATAGCAAAGCTAGCAAACCTTGCAAAAAAAGACGGCAAAAGTGTCATACTCGGTGCCGGAGATACATTCAGGGCGGCAGCAGTTCAACAACTGGAGATATGGGCAAAAAGATTAGAGATTCCGATAGTCTCCTCGAAATTAGGTGCCGACCCGTCTAGTGTTGCTTTTGATACAATAAATTCTGCAATCTCCAAAAATATCGATTATGCGATTATAGATACGGCAGGGAGACTCCACACACAAACAAATCTGGCGGAAGAGCTAAAAAAAATAGTCAGGGTATGCGAAAAAGCAAAAGCAAATACTCCAAATAGAAAAATAGTCATTATAGATGCTACGGCCGGACACTCAGCCATCAATCAGGCAAAAGCTTTTAACGAGATGATAGGGCTTGATGCTGTTATCGTGACAAAGCTGGACGGAACAGCGAAGGGCGGAGCAATTTTTTCAATCCTAAAAGAGCTGTCTCTACCGATCTTGTACGTAGGGATTGGTGAAAAGCCGGACGATATAGAGGTTTTTGACACAAAAGCTTTTATGGACGAGTTTATCGGCGCAATCTTCAAAGGCTAATATCTTGGCAAAACAAAAAACGCTCTTTGAATGTCAGTCCTGTGGATTTCAAAGCGCTAAATGGCTAGGAAAATGCCCCGGTTGCGGCTCTTGGGAAAGCTTTTTGGAGGTCAAAGAGAAGGATTTGGAGCTTCTAAAAAAAAGTGTATCCCCAAAAAAATCGGTTGCTATAGCGATTACAGAGATAGAGGACTCCGAGGTAGAGAGGCAAAAAAGCGGGGATGACGAATTTGATATGGCTCTGGGCGGTGGAATAGTCGGCGGCTCAATGGTTCTAATCGGTGGCAGCCCAGGTGTCGGCAAATCTACTCTGCTACTAAAAATTGCCGGATTATTGGCCAAATCCGGCAAAAAAGTTTTGTATGCTGCGGGCGAAGAATCAAATCAGCAAATCAAGCTTAGGGCATCCAGATTGTCCGCCGTAGATAAAAACCTATTTTTGCTAAATGAGATAGAGATAGGCTCGATACTGGAAGAGGCGGCAGCGAAAGATTACTCAATGATAATCGTTGATTCGATACAAACCATGTATTCGTCCGCTCTCGACTCTGCGCCCGGCAGTGTCTCTCAGGTAAAAGAGATTACTTTTGAGTTGATGAGGTTTGCAAAGACAAACGGTATTGCGGTCTTTATCATAGGTCACATCACAAAAGAGGGTTCGATAGCCGGCCCCAGAGTTTTGGAGCATATGGTCGATACGGTACTCTATTTCGACGGGGACGGCGGCGGAGATATACGAATACTTAGAAGCTTTAAAAACAGATTTGGCTCAACTAGCGAAATAGGTATTTTTGAGATGACATCGGACGGTCTAGTTGCAGCGAAAGATATCTCCTCAAAGTTTTTTTCCAAAGACTCAAAAAACCCCGGATTTGCGATTACTGTGTTGATGGAGGGAACCAGACCTCTTGCCGTAGAGGTGCAGGCGTTGGTTGCCGAAAGCCCATATCCGAATCCAAAACGCTCCTCAAACGGTTTTGACAACTCCAGACTCACTATGATTTTGGCACTACTAGAGCGAAAAATGGGCTTTACTCTAAGTAGATACGATGTCTATATCAATATCGTCGGCGGCATCAAAGTAGCCGAACCCTCCATGGATTTGGCGGTCATAGCCGCAATCGTGAGCAGTCTAAAAAACAGGCCGATAAGCCCTGAGACAATTTTTATCGGGGAAGTTAGCCTAACCGGAGATATCAGAGAGGTACCCAACATAGAAAACAGACTAAAAGAGGCCTTCTCTCAAGGATTCAAAAAAGCCCTCATAGCGAAGCTCCCAAAAAACGCCAAACCGACGATTAAATGCTTCGAGGTATCAGAAGTGGCAAAACTCATAGAATGGATGTAAAAGGTGCACGATAATACACTAACGATAGTTTCCGTTATTATATTTTTTGCAATTATTATAAATATACTGCTAAAGCGGATTGGGATAAGCACGGTAATCGGCTACATTATCACCGGAATAGTAGCAAAAGCCACTTTCGGATTAAGCGGAAGCGAAGAGCTAAGCTCCGTTGCAGAGTTTGGCGTAGTGTTTTTGATGTTTATGCTCGGGCTCGAATTCTCGCTTGAAAAACTAAGCTCAATGAAAAAAGAGGTTTTGGGGCTAGGTTCACTCCAAATAATCCTGAGCGGTCTCATTTTTGGCTTTATTCTTCATCACTTGCTAGGATTTGAGACAAAACTGTCGATTGCCATAGGCTTCACATTAGCCCTATCCTCTACGACAATAGTATTAAAAATCTTGCAAGAGACCGGCAAAATAGGTAGAAATCACGGTAGAAATTCTATTGGGATACTACTGATGCAAGATATTGCAGTAGTCCCCATACTCATACTCGTTACTATCTTGGCAGACAAAACAAAAGAGCTCGACGAACTGCTTTTGCAAACCGGACTAAATTCGCTCGGCGGAATAGTGGCAATCTATTTTTTCGGGAAATATGGAGTATCGTACTTTCTGAAACATGTAGCAGGGGCAAAATCAAACGAACTTTTTATGACCTCGGTTCTTTTTATCGTTTTAACATCGGCCGCCATAGCTCACTTCTTTGAAGTCCCGTACTCTCTTGGGGCTTTTATCGCTGGAATAATAATCTCTGAATCGGCATACAAACACCAGATAGAGGCAGACCTAATCCCTTTTAGGGATTTGCTACTCGGAGTCTTTTTCGTATCTACCGGAATTTTGATAGACATAGGATTTGTCGCAAACAACTTTTTGTTAATTTTATGTATGACGATAGGCGTTATGGCATCTAAAACGCTAGTTATCTTTTATCTCTCAAAAATATTCAGATACTCATCTAGAACAGCAATAAAAACCGCCCTTTTACTATCTCAGGTCGGTGAGTTTTCGTTTGTAATATTCGCATACGCAAAAACGATCAATCTTTTAAATAACGATATGGCTCAGACCTTCATAGCCGTTGCGGCACTTTCGATGGTAATAACGCCGTTTATAGCAAAATATATCGCCGAAATATCGTATAGGTTTACAAAAAGCAAAGATAATGAAATAGTCGAAAAAACATCAGCTTTTAAAAACCACATCGTAATAATAGGCTTCGGCAATACAGGCAAGGCAGTCGCAAAAAATCTGACATCAAGCAATTTTGAATATTTAGCAGTGGAGACACAAAGAGATTTGGTATATGATGGGCAAGCCAGAGGACATAACGTAATATTTGGAAATGCAATGCAAAAAAATATGCTAGAGATGCTAAAAGTAAAAGATGCGGCTGCCGTCATAGTGACTATCGACAAAGAGGAAGAGCTACTAACTATATGCGAGATAATAAAATTTAACTACCCAAAAATAAATCTCGTCGCCAGAACAAGAAATGCGAGAGAGTATAGGCTTATAAAAGCGGCGGGTGTAAATCTACTTGTGGATGAGAGTGAAGAGATCGGTAAAAAACTGGTTGAAATGGGACTTACTTGTCAGCTGAAATAGCTACCGTTTCCTTTAAGCGGAAACGGCTCTATAGAATTAAATATTATGGGTCTTTTTGTATTCCATAATCATATTATAGGCTTCGTCTTTTAGTTTTAACTTCTCTTTTTTCAGCCTCTCAAGCTCTATTTGCTCGATATGCATACCCTCTTTTTCTATTTTGTCGTCAAGCTCGTTATGCTTTTCAAATATTTTTGCGAAATGGGCATTTTCTACTTTTAGCTTGCTAACTATATCTCTGTATTCGTGAAACATCATGGCTCCCTTATAAAACTTGTGGTTTTGTAATAACCGCTTGTTTTATTTTACAACAAATCTCCAAAATAACCGCTTTGTCAGGCGGACGGAATGGTGTCCGACAAAGGCAGTTTGATTGTAAATTTCGCCCCTTTATCGGCATTTTCGACAAAGATAGCCCCGTCCATCTTATTTTCTATTATTATTTTTGAAAGCGAGAGTCCGATTCCGGTACCATCCTCCCCCTTGGTTGTAAAGTAAGGCTCAAAAATTTTATCAGGCAAAAGCGCCCCTTCGATACCGCCGGCATTGTCTATTATTTCTGTTACGGCAAAACGGTGATCGCTATATAACAAAACAGTGATCTTCCTATCGGCATCTGCGGTATGCTTAAAAGCATCGTTGGCATTTGCTATCAGATTTACCAAAACATGTTTAAACTCACCCTCATAACCGTAGCAGTGGATACCTGTTTGTAGTTCTAGCGATAGAGATATATGCATTTTTTTTAGCTGAGGGCTAACTATGGGAATTGTACTTTTAATCGCCTCGCACACATCAAAAACCTGTTTTGCAAGAGACGGTTTGTAAAAATTTTTGAAATCATCTATCGTCTGAGACATAAACTTTACCTGCTCTTTTGTTTTGGCGATAAACTCGTCCATATCCTCTTTTGTTAACTCATTTAGCTCGTGGCTTATTTTTAGATTTTGGGCAGCTATCCAAAAGGTATTGAGCGGCTGCTTCCATTGGTGAGCTATAGCGCCCACCATGGAGCCTAGCTGCGCCAGTTTGTGCTGCTGTATCAGGAGTGATTCGGAGGTCTCTTTTTTATCGGTAATATCCGATATATAGCCATGCCACGATATAACACCGAATGACTCTTTTTTCGGAATTGCACCCCCTTCTACCCATCTTATTTTTCCATCGTTTACTACCCTAAATTCGCAATTCCATGCCGACATTGTTTTGGCCGAAGACTGAAGGCTCTCTTTGAATCTTTGTAAATCAGAGCTGTGTATTTTTTGGAGTATCAAATCGCCGTTTTTCATCGCATCAGCGGGTAAAACACCGAAAATCTGAAAGCTAGATGCACTAATATACGCAAACTCACCGACTCCGTTTTTTTGGAGCCTATACTGATATATAACACCCGGGATAGAGGCGGCAAGCTCGTTTATTTTGTGGACATACTGCATCCTCTCATTAATATCCCTAAAAACAGTCACCGAGCCTATTACATCATTATTGTCTATTATCGGGGCGCTTGTGATGTCTGCAAAAAAAACATCTCCGTTTTTTGTCTTAAAGCTATCCATCCCCTGATAGGTAGAGTGCTGTTTGACTGTTGTCGTATATATCGGACAAAACCTGAATGATAGATTGTTATTTTGAGAGTGGGAGTGGAATACATCATGGGCAATTTTTCCGATAATCTCCTCTTTTTTTAGCTCCAACAGCCTCAAGGCACTCTTATTTATATATGTTGTAATCCCATCGCTATCCATGACATAGAGGCCGTCGGTCATACTCTCCGCAATCAGAGACATTTTCCGTCTCTCTATCTCCAGCGAACGTCTGTTTTTAAAAAGCCAGAATATCACAAATAAAAGCATTACAAAAAAACCGGATAGATAAAAAAGGTTAAAATAAAAATCTCTCTCTATTTTTTCAAGCCATGCAGATCTATAGATACTAACAAGCGATGCAACATGTTTTTGTTCAACGTCAAAAACGGGGGTAGCTACCACCGCAAAATTTTTTGAGTTATTTACAACCTCTAATCCAAAATTTTCACCGGAAGCTAGCCTCCCTAAAAATTCAGAGTTATTTTTCAACAGCCCCGATACACCGATATACTCATCTTTTGGATAAGCGCCGTCATGACTTTTTTCTATAACCCATTTATCGCTAAAAGCACTTTTTTCGTAAAGATCCTTTTGACTATCAAAGATTTTCGGATATATCGCTTCTGCTTTTATGGCCAGATAAGGATTCTTATCGTTGTCTAGCTCTCTCATCTCATTTCTGATAGCCTCAAAAGGCTGGCTAAGTTCTACGCTTCCCAGATGCACGCCGTTATGAACTATAGGAAACACATTTCTAAAACCACTTACGACTCTACCGGTTTCAAACCCCTGAACCGGAACAAGATGCCTATTTGCGATTACAACGGACGGTCTGCTGACATTCAGCGAATCCCCGTATTTTTCAGGTTTATGAAATCTTAAAAAAGAGTTATTGTCAGGATCATGGAAATGTAGCTGCTTTACGTTTCTCTCCCCCAGTTCTGCATATACTTTTTTCAGATCCTGTAAAAGCTTGGCTCTAATTTGCTGCTTGTCAGCTTCGCCACCGTTCAAAGCTTTTGTAAGAGCCAAATTAACGCTATCAGTATTTATATAAGCCTCGTAATAAGCCTTCATCCCCACCTTATGGGTGTTTACGACAGAGCTCCAAACCTTCTTTTGTACTTCAGCCTCTTTTTGCAAGTATAGCCCTTTGTCGCCACTCTCTTCTTTTACTATAAAAAATAAGCCTGCGCTAAAAAAAATAGCAAGCACAATCAAGGTAACTAAGAAAAGCCTATCTCCGAATCTTATTTTTGCTAGCATAATCTCATTCTAAGTATGTTTTTTATTAACTATCCCGCCTTCGCAGGTTTTTATTCATATATTATTTTTTATTTTATAAAACGGCTATAAAAATCAACATATAAATCAAATCGTTTATCGTCCGTGCTATCTAAAATATCTTTTGGGCTAGGTAAAAACTCAAATATTGCACAACCCGTCACAATTTTTGAATCAATTTTCTCCCCAAGTGCATCAAAGGCATAAGCACCACAACCGTATTTAATACTATTTACAGACTCGCCAGTCCAATTTGATACAAAAATCGGCTTGCAGTTTTCTATCGCTCTAGCCCTCAAAAGAAGCTCAAATACCCCTGCTCTCTCGATCGGCCATGCCGCAATACATAAAAAAGCATCAACGTCATACATTGCAGAAAAAATCTCAGGAAAGCGGAGATCGTAACAAATAAAGATACCGAATTTTTTATCTCCAACCTCAAAGCTAACCAGATTGCTTCCACAGGAAAATACATCTTGTTCGGCAGTTTTGCTAAATAAATGGATTTTGTCGTACTTTGATACCAAGGAACCAAGATTGTCGAATACAAGCGCTGAATTGGTTGTGAGATTATTTGATTTAACGGCTGCGCCGGCTATTATGAAAATCCGATTATCTCTCGCCAAATCACCGAAGAAAGAGGCCGTCTCATCTAACAAGGTCGCATCTTTTGCGAAACGATCAGGATTATAACCGGAGTACGATAACTCTGGCAATACAATAATTTGTGCTTTATTTTGTTTTGCCGTTTTAGTTAGCTTTGCAATAGAGTCTCGAAGTTCGTTGCCGCTTTTTGAAGCATCCAAAAGGGCAACGGCTATTTTCACGGCGTTATTACTCTTGTTATTTTGTGATTTAGTCTTACTAAAATTTCATAAGGTATGGTTTTATATCTGTTGGCAAGCAACAAAGCGTCGTCAAACACGCAGATCGAGTCATCCTCTGAGTCAACAAAAATACAGTCCATGCATACTTTTCCAAGCATCCTTCTCCCTTTCGGAAGGATATAGTCGCCATTCACGGAGATCCTAAAAAAACCGTCGCCGTAGCCGACATCATAGGTGGATATTGTCCCCCCCTGCTCTATGAGCGCAATTCCTCCATACCCGATTCTCTCGCCTGCCTTTACATCTCTAGATGCTATTTTATCCGCCCAAAGCGATAAAACAGGCTTTAGCTGCAAAACACCAAAAGATGGCGGCATATCCAAATAACCGTAAGCAGCAATCCCTATCCTAGCGGCATCAAACTCACCTATACCGTTTGCCCTAAATAATCCTGCCGAATTATAAAGATGAAAAAGGGGTCTAACAACATTTCTACCGTCACAATATGTAATAACACTCTTTTTGATATCTTTAAAACATTGCTCCTGCCAAAAACTCTGGCTACCAAGCTCGTCGCCGGATTTAAGATGAGAAAAAACACCCCTTAATCTCAATGAATTAGACAGAATAAGATCCAAGGCATCTTGTAGCTCCCTAGGATTTATACCGTTTCTGTGCATTCCCGTATCTATTTTTAAGTGCACGTTCACGCCGGACGGCATTCTTTGTATCTGAGAGAAAGAATTGATTGCATAGTGGATATTGTCTTGCTTTACAAAGTCTGCTTTTTCCGCCAAAACTAGTATCGTCTCAAACATATCAGAAACCAAAAGAGCCTCTTCGGTGTCTCTGACAACTACGTTTTTTATGCCGTTTTGCAGACACATAGATCCATATTGGAGAATACCGTGACCGTATGCATTATCTTTTAAGACGATAAATAGCTTATGAAGAGGAGCTTTTTCGGATAGTACAGATATATTATGCTTTAGAGCTGATTGAGAAAGTCTGATTTCGGACATTTATTTTTTCGGATCGATAAAAGTCTCTACGGAGATAAATTTTTGCACATCTCCGATATTTATTTTATACATAGCTTTCCATCTCCCGTAAAAAGGAAGGCTAAAAGACTTCGACACAAATAAGCCTTTTGAATCCCTTGTGAACTCTGTAAGCTTTATATTATGCTCATTTGAATCTGGTCTTGTTATTAGGCAAGTAATATTGGCCTCAACAAAAGAACCTTTTTTGTCTTTTATATCTAAAGATATCATATTATTAGCGCCCTTTGTCAAGGCGACAGTTGTTAGATTTACATCATACATGGAGTCAAATTTTTTTTCGGAAGCAACTATATCATTATAGTTTTTATCAACTTCTCGATAGTTCATCATATATGAGTCGTCCATCTGGACAGGATTTTGGATAGCTATTTTTATCATAAAACCAAGTGCACCAACCAACAAAATACCGAATATTCCTAATGCTAGCGGATAAAAATTTTTCTCTTTTTTCATTTTTGACTCCTACGGCGATATATCATATAGCCATATATAAACAGAGCAACAACAATGGTTCCATAAAAAACTGCTCTCAGTATTTGCATAAAAGTCTTGCTATCCGAACCAATATTGGACTCCAATATAACATTCCTACTTTTGGCAATGCTGTCGGCAATATCTGCTACACCGTTTAGGGCAGCGGCAGAATACTTTGCATCGAGTCCATTTTTATCTTGAGCCGCCAAAATAGGTATTATAGGGCCGCCAGGAAAAGGGCTCAGTACATCATTTTTAACAACAATCGACTTTAATTCATCGGAAATAACCATATCGACTTTTTCGTCTTTTGCAACAAAAATCAAAAAAACATAAGGGCGTGAAATATTGGAAGTTACGTTGTTTTCATATTCCGGTATACCGTTTTCTACTTTCTCCACAAAGTGGGCTACAATACTTACACCGGTTTTTGAATATAACTCTTCGGTTATTTGGGATATTTTATCAAAAGCAGATTGTTTTATTATATTTTGATTGATAATTTCAGGCTTAGAGTGAGCCACATTTAAAAGGAGGAAAAATGCTAAAAAGCTTCTACGGATTAATGTTTTCATCCATAGAAGTCTAGCACTAAATTACTTTAATCAACCTACATATAGGTGATTTGGCGTAACTACAGCCCAAAGCGTTATAGCCGCAAGTACAACGAGGCCTATTGTTAAAATCATATTTTTATCCATCTATGCCCCCTTACTTAGCGTCAACTACTCTTGATTGAGCGGCTTTATCGATCATTTTAACCTCTTTTTCACCGTCAATTTTGTAGTAGTTAGAAGCATTGCTTTGTTGAACCAAAAGAGCATTTGTTCCCAAAAACCCTACGATCGACAAAAGCAATACGACTGCTATAAGCATTCCGCCTATACCGTTTAGTCCAAACATATCTTTCTCCCTACCTTATTTCTTAGGATTACTCATCTCTGAGTTTATATAAGTAGCAACCGCCATAAACTGGGTTTTATTCAAAAGACCAGATTTTTCAAAAGACGGCATACTACCGATATGTCCTTTTTTACCTTTTACAAGTACTGTTTCAGCCGTAAATTTAGGTGTACCGTAAGTTGTCAGATCCGGAGCCATTCCGTTCATACCTTTTCCGTCTTCACCGTGGCAGCTTGCGCAAGAAGCGGCATAAGCGGCTTTTCCTTCGGCTATAACAGCAGCATCTCCGCCTTTTTTGGCAGCAGAAAGCTCACCCATTACGTATGTAGCTATTTTTTTGGCCGCAGCTTCATCAGCTAAACCTGCCGGCATTTCACCCATTGGGAAAGAAAGACCTTTGGCGCCACTTTTGATCGTAGCAACTATACCTTCTTCATTACCCCATTTAGACAGATCTGCGGCTTTACCGTTCATACCGTCACCAGTTTGACCGTGGCATTGAGCACATTGAGCTAGGAAAACACTCTCGCCCATTGCCTTTAGAGTGCTAACATCTGCACTAGAATATTTTGCTTCAAACTTTGAGTTGTGAGCTTTAACCTCATCATTGTACTCACCGATTTGAGAATACGCATTAACTGGGTAGCCTGCCAACCAATACCAAGCAGCCCAAATATTCAACATAAAGAATATAGCGAACCAACCGGTTGGAACATCATTTTTATACTCTCTGATTCCATCCCAGTTTTCTTCAGCAAGTGGAGCGCTAGCTTCGCTACTCTCCTTCATTCTTTTTACATAAACACCGACAACATAAGCTGTCGCAACGACGACTACAAAGAACCCCAGACCGCCAAGGAGGGCGACTAGGTCAGAGCCGAAGTCAACTTTTCCCAGAAAACCTAGCATTTTGTTAGCTCCTTAATGTGTTTAGCTTTTTGCAAAACTATGTTTTTCAACAGGTGCGTCTTCAATACGGTCATTCATAGCCATATCTGAATATCTTTCATAGTCTTTCCCACTCTTTTTTTTGGATGTGTACAAGTGATACACATACGCATAAAGTAGAAAAACTAAAAGCACCGTGCTAAAAAAATATGCATAAGCCTGCACGAGACCTATATTCATCGCCCGTACCTATTTTAGTTTGTTAAGATATGCGATCAAGGCAACGATCTCTTTTACTTCGCCTTTATCGAAAGCCTCTTTTACGTCTTTGTCTTTCATATCCGCAACGATACCTTTAGCTTGCTCCATCATATTCTTTTGAGCATCTTCTCTAGAGCCTAGAGGGACACCATTAGACTGATCATAAGGAACTTTGAAGACTGTTTTTACAGTATAAGCTTCAGCATACGCTGTATCTAGGTCTGCATTTTTTGTAAACAGCCATGGATATTTTGGCATAGTTGAACCCGGTACGATAAGCGCAGGATCTTTCATATGATTTTCATGCCAGTCGGTAGTTCTATAGTTACCAACCCTATGAAGATCTGGCCCAGTTCTAAGTGAACCCCACAAAAACGGTCTGTCGTAAGCATATTCACCGCTAAGTGAGTATTTACCGTATCTGTCTGTTTCAGATTTAAACGGTCTGATTAGCTGAGAGTGGCAAGAGTTGCAGCTCTCTTTTATATAAACTTGTCTACCGGCAATTTCAAGCGGAGTGTAAGGTTTTAGCCCTTCAATCGGTCTTGAAGCCTGAGCAAAGTTTGGAATTATCTCTATAAGACCAGCAAAAGAGATAACAACAAAAACACCGACCGCAAAAAAGAACGGATTTTTTTCTAACCAATGAAACATAGTTTTATCCCCCTTCTCTTAAGCGCCCATCGGCGATGCGAATTGAGGCTCTTTTTCGAGCTTCGGTGCCGACATTGTTTTGTACATATTGTATATGAACATACCGAAACCTGCTAGATATAGCGCTCCACCCACTGCCCTAATTACATAGTATGGGAATAGAACTCTAACAGTATCGATAAACGAATATGCAAGGCTACCGTATTCATCAGTAGCTCTCCACATTAGACCTTGCGTAATACCTGCGATCCACATTGAGGAGAAGTAAAGTACAACACCCGTAGTTTGAATCCAGAATTGTGCATCCATAAGTTTTTTCGAGTAGATCTCTCTTCCGAAAAGTCTTGGAGCCATGTGATAGAAAGCAGACATAATCATGAATACAACCCAGCCTAGAACACCGTCATGAACGTGTCCAACAATCCAGTTTGTAAAGTGTGCAAGCGCATTTACGGATTTGATTGACTGAATTGGACCTTCGATTGTTGAGAACATATAGAAAGTCGATGCAAAAATCATAAACTTGATTAGCGGACTGTCTTTTAGTTGTTGCCATTGACCCTTCATCGTGAGAAGAATGTTAATAGCAGACGCCCAAGAAGGCAAGATTAGAACAACGGAGAATACAGAACCCATTGTTTGCATCCAGTCAGGAACGGTAGAATAAATCAAGTGGTGACCACCAGCCCAAAGGTAGACAAATAGCAGCGACCAGAAACCTATAAGTGAAAGCTTATAAGAATACAGAGGCTGACCTGCTTCTTTTGGAAGGAAGTAGTAAATCATTGCAACGATTGGCACGGTAAAACCGAATGCAACGGCATTGTGACCAAACCACCATTGAACAAGAGCGTCGTTAGTGCCTGCATACATAGAAACAGATTTTAGCATTGAGCCGTAACCTGAAACAAGCGCAGTTGGAACCTCAAGGTTGTTGAAGATGTAAAGCATAGCTATACCAAGGAAACATGCTATGTAATACCACATGGATATATATAGAGTTTTCTCTCTTCTCATACCAATCATACCAAACATTACGATACCCCACATAACCCAAACAACAACAACCATAAGGTCGATTGGCCATTCAAGTTCTGCGTACTCTTTTGAAGTAACAGTACCAGTTAAGAAAGACGCAACAGCAAGGGCCAGAATAATTACATACAGTGGAACCATAAGTTTTGCCACAGTATTTAGAAATTTGCTCTCAGCAAGTGAAACTTTTAAAGTTCTCTGAGCTACATAAAAGAATGTAGAGAATACAGCAGGAATAGTAAAACCGTAAACAACGGCGTTAGTATGAAGCGGTCTTAATCTACCAAAAGTGAGAAATTCTCCACCTAGGTTGCTAAGAACCGGAAAAGCTAATTGGAAAGCTAAAATTACGCCTACCAACATGCCGACAAAACCAAGCACGATGGAAATAAGCATAAAATACTTAGCAACCGTGTAGTCGTAGCTTAGTGTAGCGTTATTTTGCATACACACCCCTCCTTTAAGATTTAGGCCATTAAAGAACCTTGTAACAATGCCTTTTACAAAAGCGTTTAAATTGTATTAGCTAAAATCTGTAATCTTGCTTAAAATCAAGAAAAAAATTAACGTTTTTTTAACAAATCCGCATTATGATACAGGAAAAAACAGCCTTAAGACTCAAAAAAATCCTTCATTAAATTATTTAACTTGATAAAACTATCAGCGTAGATTATAATTATTAGATTTGGGCGTTAAAACTTCTTATTTTTTGGTAACATTACAATTAAAAAAATAAAGGCTATCCGGAATGCATGAATGGGTTAAAATCGGTGTAGAGTATGGAGTTTTAGGGTTTTTGGGGTTTTTGAGTTTTGTTACTATATCTATCGGCATAGAAAGGTGGCTCAGCTACAAAGAGACCGATATTGAAAAATTCGACAACAGACATGATTTAGAAGCTCACCTAACTAAAAATCTGACGCTACTCTCAACAATAGCGTCTAATGCTGTATATATCGGTCTTTTGGGAACCGTATTGGGTATTATGATTACTTTTTACAATATGGGACTAGGGGGTGCAGCTGACCCGAAAAGCTTGATGCAAAATCTATCTTTTACACTTTTGGCAACGGCTGCAGGATTGGTTGTGGCGATACCTGCTACTGTTATATACAATTTTTGCGCCAGAAAAGCGGAAATACTCAGTAGCAAATGGGAATCTAGCACAAGATGAAATTGAAAAAGTTTGACACCATCAATGTAATACCTTTTATAGATGTAATGCTTGTTCTTTTGACAATTACATTGACTGCCGCTACTTTTGTGGCGCAGGGGCTAATACCAATCGACATTCCGAAAGCTGAAAAGACGCAGACAAAACCTCAAAATAGTATTGAGATAACAGTCAAAGAGGATGGTTCAATTTTCTTTGGGCAGATACAAACCGACAAAGAGGGTCTCAAAAAAATGCTTGCGGATTTATCGGTCGAGTCAGAAGTTACGGTTCGAACGGATAGAAACTCAAAGTTTCAAGGCTTTGTAGACGTTATAGATGTTTTAAAAGATAAAAATATAGAAAAGATATCAATAGCAACCACCCTTCAAAACTGAGGGTTGCTATTTTATTATGCGCCCGGCAGTCTCGGTATTTTGCCCAGTCTGCTTAGCTTATAGTATCTCCCCCACCCTTTTTTAATCCAATGACCGACAATCGGCATCGGTATCAAATAATCTCTCTTGGAGTCTCTGTAAACAAGGGAAGCAGAATCACCCATGTCTAACATATATATTAGATTTATTTGCTCTACATAGCTACGTCTTGCATCACTACCGTTTTCCATGCTAAAAATATTAAAGGCCGCATTTCTTGCCATAACCTCGGCCAAATGCCCTTGTTTTACCCTCCAGTCCGGACCGTTTATTGAAGCAACGTCGCCGACAGCAAATACTCTATCAAAACCGACAACTTTACATGTGTCGTCAATCTCTATAAAGCCCGCCGGATTTCTGGGTAAATCAGAATTTTTCAAAACAGAGTGACCACATCTGCCGGATATAAACATTGTCATATCGGAATCCAAAAAAGATCCGTTTTCAAAACGGATACCGTTATCTTCAAAGCCAACGATATTCTCGCCTAGCTTTGTGTTGATTTTTAGCTTTGAAAAAAATCTGCTAAACTCGACTGTCGCCTTTTCGCCTATCTTTTCGCCTATAGTGTTCATAGGGGCAAAAAAAGTCAATTCAAAAGCATCTCTTTTTTTCTGTTTTTTTAAAAAATTATGGATATTAAAAATAAACTCAAAAGCCGGTTCGCCCCTAACCCCCGTAACATCAATAGGGTTACCGGTGAAGCCTGCCGTTAGCTTTCCCCCACCCTTTTTCAAAAGCAGGTCAATCTTATCTCTGAGTTTGATAGAATCTTCAGGCTGCCCACAAATAGAGATAGTGTGTTCCATCCCTTCAATGTGCATCTTTTCGGAACCGAGTGCAACTATAAGATACTCATAGCCGACAATACCTATTTCTGCCAATGTAAATGTAGAGTTTGCCGCATTTATTGAAATAACTTCATCGATTATCAGATCAAATCCGTGAGCTTTCGATAAATCATAAAGAGAGAGGGAGACATCCTCAAACGTCTTCTCTCTCGTAGGAATCCAAATAGACATAGGGTATATAAAAAGATATCCCCTATTAGACACAAGTGTAACGGAAAACCCTTGACTTCTCAGTGATATTGCCGCTTCTAGCCCGGCAATCCCTCCGCCTAGAATAGCTACTTTTTTCATATTTTATTTTGCTTTTTGTTTTATAACTTCAAGAGACGGATAGAAAAATACCGCATCCCTCTCTACAACTATCAGATCTTTCTTGTCTACCGCAAAAGCCCTGATCTTGATCGGTATCGGGGTATCTTTTCTGTCATTTTTTACCAGTTCTTTATCGGTCGACAATACAACGACCTTATTGACTTTACTTCCTGGATTCAGCTTGAAGCTCTCTTTTGGTCTTGAAATTGTTATATCTTTGCTACCGATAACTTCAAAATAGTACTCGTGCGGTTGGCTATCTGTATTTTGAAATAAGAACGTGTAGTGATTTTCTATAACGCCTCCATCTTTAACCGCATATAACTCACTAGTTCTGTTAATATTTAAGAGCATATTCTCTTTTTTGGAACCAAGAAGTATCAAACCTGCAAAGGCTAAAGCCAACATGACGATGTAGGCAATAATTCTAAATCTGAAGATTTTTGTCTTTCCTTTTTCCATGGCCTCATAACTCGTCCATTTGATTAGGTTTTCTTTACCCAGACTAGCCATTACAGGGGCACACGCATCGGCACACTCAAGGCAGTTGATACACTCAAGCTGTAAACCTTTTCTGATATCTATATGAGTCGGGCAGACATTGACGCATGCCATACAACCCACACAGTCACCGTTACTAGGTTTATCGGCTATTTTTTTGCCGCTCTCGTCATAAATAAGACCGCCTCTTTTTTCGTCATAAATCTCCATAATTGTATTGTTGTCATACATAACAGATTGGATTCTTGCATAAGGGCAGATATAAACACAAAAGTTTTCAGCCAAGAATACGACATCATAAATCAAAAATAGGGCTATTACTCCTACAAAACCGAGTAATACCTTGTGTTCCGCCGGATTCGCCATATAAGCAAAAAAGTCTTCGGGCGGTATAAAATACCACATAAAGTTGGATGCAGCTATCACCGCAAAAACAGACCATAAAGCTATTGCAATAACTTTTTTTATACTGTTTGTTTTTGTTTTTTGCTTATTTCTTCTAGTGTTCATACCAAGGAGTTTACCCTCGATAAAATCCCTATATAGAACTCTAAAGATTGTTTGAGGACAGGCCCATCCGCACCATACCCTACCGCCAAGCGTTGTAAGAAAGAAAACAACCATAAAGAGCATGATAAGCAAAAAAGGCATTAGATATAGCTCTTGCATATCAAAAGCAATCCCCATTAGATGAAGTTGCTTTTTATCAAACGACAGCAAGAATATATGATTGCCGTTTATTTTTATAAAAGGCAACACCAGCGAGATCAAGGTTATAAAAATGAAAAAGATATACCGTTGTTTAAAATACGGTGTCCACTTTTTCATAAACTCTTTTTTGAAATCTTGTTTGTTTGGATTTTGCTCCATTTAACGACCCCTTCTTAAAGTTTAAGTAGTAGGCGTTTTAGTGGCAGTTTAGACTGTCATATAAACGTCTATTATGAGTTACTTATGAAAGTATAATGCTAGTTAATATTAAATTAAAAACAGATAAATTTTATACTATTTAATTAAAAATTAATTTTAGGCACAAAAAAAGGGGAGAAGGCCAAAAGACCCCCTCCCCTAGCAAAACAGTATAAAAGCTTACGCTCTACCTCTAAGCATACCATACCAATACATTGGAGGCAGTAGATATACTTTAAATACCCACCATAGCCATCTCTCTTGAGCTGGATCAAGCGGGAAGCTCGGCATAGCGTCAGCTTTTGTAATAGGTTCTTTCTTCTCAACTTGCTCTTTGCTATAACCAAACTCGGCAAGCATAACTTTGCCTCTTTTTGTGATTAGCGGGCAAACTGTATAGCCGTTATATTTCCCTTCCATTGCTTTACCGTTCATGAGGGCAATCATATTTTGAACAAGCACCGGGGCTTGTTTTCTTACAGAGCCGCCTGTCTTACCAAATGGCGTACCTATACAATCGCCAATCCCGAATACGTTAGGGAATTTTTTGCTTTGCATTGTTTGTTCATCGACAAACATCCACCCTTTGTTGTTAACAAATGGGCTCTTTACAACCTCTTCTACCGGACTCATCGGAGGCACAATGTGAAGAAGATCGTATTTTTTCTCAACCAATTCGATTTTTTCCTCTTCAATCTCTTCACCAAGATCTTTATCGAATACTTTTACTTTAGTTTTTTTCTCAAATATTGCAATTTTTTCAGTTGGTTTTACTTCAACCAGATTATGGCTAAAGCTTGTATTGATCTCTTTTTCTTTTACAAAGCCTACAACAGCCTCATGATATGCAGGAACACCAAAATATTTTCCACCTGCTGTCATGAATTCTATTTTCGCATCTTTTCTGGTATTGCTATAGTTTCTCATATAATCTTCAGTTAGATACATAATTTTTTGTGGAGCACCGCCACATTTGATTGGAGTTGAAGGGTTGGTGAATAGAAGATTGCCGCCTTTTAATTGTTGCATAGCTTCCCACATAGCAACGGAGCCTTTTGGATCATAAATACAATGTATACCGTCTTTACCGATCATATCGGCAGTTAAGCCTTTGATTTTTGAATAGTTATATTGCAAACCGGCGGCAACTACAAGATAATCATAATTTAGTGTTTTGCCACTTGCAAGCTTAACCGTATTTGTCTCTGCCACAAACTCTACGGCTTTCTCTTTTACCCAGTTTACGCCGCTCGGTACATAATCAGCTTCGTCTTTAATTAGGCTCTCAAGTGTTTTGATGCCGCCTGCAACAAGAGTTTGCCCAGGTTGGTAAACGTGTTTATCGCTTGGCTCAACCAATGTTATGTTTTCAGGCTTAACGTCAGCTTTTACAAGTCTGGCAGCTACAGTGATACCCGCCGAACCGCCACCGATAATAACGATTTTAGCGTCCATCCCTTGTTTTAGCTTAGGCGTTGCATTTGCATCTGTTGCATTTGTCTCATTGCCGTCGGCAAACAATGAGGTCTCCCCTATCATCAATGCACCTGAAGCAAAAGCAAATACTTTTAGCGCATCCCTTCTACTGAGTTCTCCGTTTTTAACGGCCTCTTCCACTCTTTGTTCTAAATCAGGAAAAATATCCTTATTGTACATGTGTGTCTTCCTTAAATTTGTTAGGGTCGGACATGCCTCACCTTATTTGGGTAGCATAAAACAACATTTAACACAAAATAACATTATAAAATACTTAAAAAATTATCCATAGTTAGGCCTATTATAAGAAAAAACTATTTTATATTTTGTGAGAAAGGCTTATTTGTAGATATCCAAAGATAATTTTCTAAACTATACAAAAATGTATGAAAATATTTTAGAAATAAAATAAAAAGTTTACTTTTGATACATGCTAAGTGATTATAAGTGGAATCGAAGGCGGAAAACCACCTCCGATTTAGGGGAAATTATGCTGAAGCGTTTCTTTTTTTGACAATCTCTTCGGTTACGTTTCTTGGAGCCTCTTCATAGTGGTCAAACTCCATAGAGTATGAACCTCTACCTTGAGTCATAGATCTGATATCAGTAGAATAACCGAACATTTCCGAGAGCGGAACCATAGCCGTAACAACTTTTACGCCATTTCTCTCATCCATCTCTTGAATTTGCCCTCTTCTTCTATTTAGGTCACCGATAACGTCACCCATATAATCTTCAGGCATTTCACATTCAACCTTCATGATTGGCTCAAGAAGTGCAATACCGGCTTTTCTGGCACCGTCTTTGAATGCCATAGAAGCTGCAAGTTTAAACGCAAGCTCAGATGAGTCAACATCATGGTAAGAACCGAATGTTAGTGTTACTTTTACGTCAACAAACGGATATCCGGCTAGAACACCGCCCGTAAGGGTCTCTCTAACACCTTTTTCAACAGCCGGGATAAACTCTCTTGGAATTACGCCGCCTTTTATAGCGTCGACAAACTCGAAACCCTTACCTGCTTCAAGCGGTTCAATCTCAAATACAACGTGACCGTACTGACCTTTACCGCCTGATTGTTTTGCGTATTTACACTCTGATTTTGTAGCACCCTTGATTGTTTCTCTGTACGAAACTTGCGGGTTACCCACGTTTGCTTCGACTTTGAACTCTCTCTTCATCCTGTCAACGATAATCTCAAGGTGAAGCTCACCCATACCTGAGATAATTGTTTGACCTGTCTCTTCGTCAGAACTTACTCTAAAGCTTGGATCCTCTTCCGCTAGTTTTTTAAGCGCAAGACCCATTTTTTCTTGGTCAGCTTTTGTTTTTGGCTCAACTGCGATAGAGATAACAGGCTCTGGGAATGTCATTCTCTCAAGGATAACAGGATGAGAATCATCGCACAGAGTATCGCCCGTTAGCGTATCTTTTAGACCGACCACCGCACCGATATCACCTGCGTAAAGCTCTTTTACCTCTTCTCTTTTGTTTGCATGCATCTTTAGAAGACGGCCTACCCTCTCTTTTTTCTCTTTTGTAGAGTTTTGAACGTAGCTACCGCTCTCTAGTTTACCAGAGTAAACCCTTACGAAAGTTAGCTGACCGACAAAAGGGTCTGTCATAATTTTGAACGCAAGTGCAGAGAAATTTTCATCGGTTGAGTTAACAACAACTTCTTCTTCATTTTTAGGATCGATACCTTTTATTTGCGCAACTTCGGTTGGTGACGGAAGGTATGTTACAACTGCGTCAAGCATTTTTTCGGTACCTTTGTTTTTAAACGAAGATCCGCACAGCATTGGAGTGATAGTCATTGCAAGGCAACCTGCTTTGATACCCTTGATTATCTCTTCCTCTGTTAGCTCTTCGCCCTCAAGGAATTTCATCATAAGTTCTTCATCAGACTCAGCAGCAGCTTCTACTAGTATTTTTCTGAACTCTTCCGCTTTTTCTTTTAGGTCTGCAGGAATTTCTCCTACGGTTGCTTTTGCACCGATTTCACCTGTCCAAGTGTACGCTTTCATCTCAACAAGGTCAACAATACCTTGGAAGTTTTCTTCAGCGCCGATTGGTATTTGAAGTGGTACCGGATTAGCTTTTAGTCTTGATTTTACAGAGTTGATAACATTGTAAAAGTCAGCGCCCGTTCTGTCCATTTTGTTTACATAGATAATTCTTGGAACGCCGTATCTATTTGCTTGTCTCCAAACAGTTTCAGATTGTGGCTGAACAGCGCCAACCGCACAGAATACTGCAACAGCACCGTCAAGAACCCTCATAGACCTTTCAACTTCGATTGTAAAGTCAACGTGTCCCGGAGTGTCGATGATATTGATTTGGATATCTTTCCATTGACAAGTAGTAGCCGCAGAAGTAATAGTAATACCTCTTTCTTTCTCTTGTTCCATCCAGTCCATAGTAGCGGCGCCGTCGTGAACCTCGCCTATTTTGTGTGACATACCGGTATAAAATAGGATTCTCTCGGTAGTGGTTGTTTTTCCGGCATCGATGTGGGCTGCGATACCGATGTTTCTAATTTTGTCCAATGGGACTGTTCTAGACATTTTCAGTTCCTTAAAATTTGGATTATTATGAGGTATAAAAGTATATAAACAAAAAAAGGCAAGGGCATTACACCCTTGCCTAACTTTTGATTGTTACCATCTATAATGCGAGAATGCTTTGTTAGCCTCTGCCATTTTATAAGTGTCTTCTTTTTTCTTGTATGAAGCACCTTTTTCGTTTGCGGCGTCCATTATCTCGCCTGCAAGTTTAAAAGACATACCTCTTTCGTTTCTTTTTCTTGAATAATCAATTATCCATCTAAGAGCCAAAGATTGTTGTCTTTTTGGGTTAACCTCTACCGGAACCTGATAAGTGGCCCCGCCAACCCTTCTGCTTTTTACCTCAACTTGAGGTCTTACATTTTCAAGTGCTTTGTCAAATACTTCAATCGCTTTTTCGCCGGTTTTTTTCTCAACTATTTGTAGTGCCTCGTAAAAAATCGATTGAGCTACACTCTTCTTGCCGTCATACATAAGCTTATTAATAAACTTAGTAACAACAATACTGTTATATATCGGATCCGGAAGGACCGTTCTAACTGGAGCTCGTCTTCTTCTCATTGTTTTCCCTTGATTTTAATTATTTCTTTTTACCGGTTGTAGCCGCAGCTTGACCCGGTTTTGGTCTTTTTGCACCGTATTTAGATCTAGAAACTGTTCGTTTTGCAACACCTGCAGTATCTAGGGCACCCCTTACGATATGGTATTTAACACCCGGTAAGTCTTTTACCCTACCGCCTCTTACAAGCACAATAGAGTGCTCTTGAAGGTTGTGTCCCTCACCAGGGATATAGCTAATTACTTCAAAACCGCTCGTTAGTCTTACTTTTGCAACTTTTCTAAGAGCCGAGTTTGGTTTTTTAGGGGTAGTCGTATAAACTCTTGTGCAAACGCCTCTTCTTTGAGGACATTCGGCAAGAGCTGGAGACTTAGACTTTACAGTCACCTTTTTCCTTTCTCTTCTTACCAATTGATTAATTGTTGGCACTATAAATTCCTTTTGCGAAAAAATTTAGGATTGCGATTGTATTAAAAAAGCCCTTAGAGTCCTCTTAAGTGGACTCTAAGGAATGCAGGTTTTTTAGTCGTGTTCTATTTTTACGTTGATTTTTTCAGCCGTATAGATACCGGTACCCGCTGGAATCATCCTACCGAGTACGATATTTTCTTTTAGATCCTCCAAATCATCCATTTTGCCCGCTATTGAGGCCTCTGTTAGGACTTTTGTAGTCTCTTGGAACGACGCTGCCGAAATTATACTGTCGGAGCTTATAGCCGCCCTTGTAATACCGAGTAGCACAGGTGTTGCAGTTGCAGACTTACCGCCCAGTTTTTTGATTCTCTCGTTTTCTATATCAAACCTATTTAGACTCACCATATCACCGGAAATAAAGTTCGTATCGCCGCTATCTACGATTTTGACTTGTCTTAGCATCTGATTAATAACGACTTCGATATGTTTATCGTTTATCGCAACACCCTGTCTTCTATACACCTGTTGAACTTCACTTACGATGTATTGCTGAAGGGCTTTTTTACCCAAAATTCTGAAAATATCATGGCTTGATACCGTACCGTCTGCAAGTTTCTCACCCATATGCACAAACTCGCCTTCAGATACTAGAATTTGAGAATTTGCATCCACCAGATATTCAACATAATCGCCGAATTCATTGGTAATTGTGATTTTCTCTTTACCTCTAACACCTTTTTTCAGACTGATCACACCGTCCATTTCGGCAACAGCCGCCGGATCTTTCGGTTTTCTAGCTTCGAATAGTTCTGAAACCCTAGGAAGACCGCCGGTGATATCTTTTACTTTTGCTACCGCTTTTGGGGTTTTTGCGATAATATCGGCAACCGCAATACTTGCACCCTCTTGCACTAGAATATCCGTTTTTGCCTCAAGCGCATATCTGACCAGTTCGCCTTTTTCACCTGCTATAACTATCGCCGGTTTATAGGAACTTGGGAAATACTCATTTACAACAAGTCTACTCTGTCCGGTCAACTCATCAAACTGCTCGGAAGCGGTAACACCAGGAACGATATCTTCAAGATGGACGACACCTGCTATTTCAGAGATAATAGGATTTGAATAAGGATCCCACTCCGCAATAACGATTTGCTCTTTTTCTATAGGCTCGGCTATCAAAGTTGAAGATTCAACCTTCGCATTATCGTTGATTTTAATCACAGAACCCCTAGGGATATAGTGTCTGATTGCCTGTCTGTCGTCTTCGTCGGCTATTACGGCAAAAAGACCTTTTTCTGTTACCTGATAACCCTCTTTTATATCATGGTTTCTCTCTAGGTAGTCACCTTTTAAGAAGTAGTATTTTAGTGTACCCTCCTCCATTGCCTTAATCTTTGTCGGGCACGGTTTTCCATCTTCTACGAGAAGCTCTGCGGCATACGGAATCCTGTTTGGAACATTCCAACCCTCTTTGATTAGCTCTACGATAGAGTCACCCTCGCCAACCGTAGAACCGGACGGATACGGCATGTACAGTTTTCCGTCTATTTTGCCGCCGACACCGGATAGCTCGTTTGGTTTTGCTATATCCGCTTTTCTAACGATATATTTTTTTACCTCTTTACCGCTATCTACAGTCAGTATAACCTCGTCGTGCATACTCTCTATTTTTAGCGTTCCGGAGATTGGGGTTTTGATTTTCGGTTCAACCAAAAGAACACTCGCATTCCTTTTGTTTGCAACTAGATTTTTACCCTCTTTATTCGTATAGGTGTTTAGATTGTAGTATCTAACAAAACCTTCTTTGTGGGCTATAATCTCTTTTTCTTCCTGCGTTCTCGAAGCCGTACCGCCGACGTGGAACGTCCTTAGGGTTAGCTGCGTACCAGGTTCACCGATTGATTGCGCTGCAATAATACCGATAGCTTCACCAGGTCTAACCAATTTTGCCTCGGCAAGGTTTTCACCGTAACATTTTGTACAAATCCCTTTTTCGGCCTTGCACGTAAGAGGGCTTCTGATAATAACGGTTTTAATTGCGGCATCAGCTATGATTGCCGCTTCTGCCTCCTGTATCAGGGTTCCTTCCGAGAACAAAATCTCGTTTGTTATAGGGTCGATAACATCTTCAGCAAGCACTCTTCCTGTGATTCTATCATCGATACTCTCAATGAGCTCACCGCCGACCGTAATGGCAGACACCTCGACACCCTCGTGGGTGCCGCAATCTTCTACGGTAACCCTTACGTTTTGGCAAACGTCGATTAGTTTTCTAGTCAGATAACCCGCATTCGCAGTTTTTAGAGCGGTATCCGCAAGACCTTTTCTGGCACCGTGTGTAGAAATAAAGTACTCTAACACGTTTAGACCCTCTTTAAAGTTTGAGGTAATCGGCGTTTCGATAATCGAACCGTCAGGTTTTGCCATAAGACCCCTCATACCGGCAAGCTGTCTGATTTGCGCCGCAGAACCCCTCGCACCTGAATCAGCCATCATAAAGATAGAGTTAAAGCTGTTGCCGCCGAGGCTGATTTTTTCCATCATCTCGCCCGCTACTTTTGAGTTTGTATCCGTCCAAACGTCAATGATTTTATTATATCTCTCTTGTTCCGTTAGGAGACCTTGCGCAAACTGAGCCTGAATATCTTTTACTTTTGTTCTGGCTTCATCCACTAGCCCCTCTTTTGTCTCAGGGACAAGCATATCAGCCATAGAGATAGATATACCTGCTTTTGTTGAGTATTTGAAACCTAGATTCTTTAGATTATCAAGGAATCTGGCACTATCTTTATAGCCGCCTTTTTTGAATACCGTATCAACAAGTACACCTATATCTTTTTTCTTTAGAGTCTTATTCCATAGATCATCCGGAATATATGACGGCAGAATTGATTTTATCAGAACCCTACCTGCTGTTGTTACATATACTTTTGACTCTATTTTGATCCTAATAGGTGCCTGAACGTCAACGGCATCCATATCTAGGGCAAGGCTAAGTTCGTCTATGCTCGCAAATAGCTTATGCGCCCCTTTTGCATGGCTTTTTTCTCTGGTTATATAGTATAAGCCTAGAACCATATCTTGAGACGGAACCGTAACGGCTTTACCGGAAGCAGGTAGCAAGATGTTCATAGAGGAGAGCATCAATATTTTTGCTTCAGCGATAGCCTCTTGGCTTAGTGGGACGTGAACCGCCATCTGGTCACCGTCAAAGTCGGCATTAAACGCTGCACAAACAAGCGGGTGAAGTCTTATCGCCTTACCCTCAATAAGCGTAGGGTGGAAAGCCTGAATAGACATTTTATGAAGAGACGGAGCCCTATTTAGTAGAACTGGGTAATTCTCTACGACTTCCGCCAGACACTCCCAAACTTCGTTTGTTTGTTGCTCTATCATCCTTTTGGCCGCTTTTAGAGTGGTTGCATAACCCTTCTCTTCAAGCTTAGCAAGAAGATGCGGCTTAAATAACTCAAGAGCCATTTTTTTAGGGAGACCACATTGATCCATCCTAAGATCAGGCCCGACAACGATAACACTCCTACCGGAGAAGTCAACCCTTTTTCCAAGAAGGTTTTGTCTAAATCGTCCTTGTTTACCTTTGATGATTTCTGATAGCGATTTTAGAGGTCTCTTGTTTGCACCTTTTACCGCATTTGCACGTCTACCGTTATCAAAAAGAGCATCAACGGCTTCCTGGAGCATTCTTTTTTCATTTCTAATAATGATTTGAGGGGCGTCAAGCTCTATTAGCCTTTTTAGTCTCGTATTTCTATTGATAACCCTTCTATATAGGTCGTTTAGATCCGAAGAGGCAAATTTTCCACCGTCAAGAGCGACAAGAGGCCTTAGATCCGGAGGTAGAATCGGTACGTAGTCAAGTATCATCCACTCAGGTCTGTTGTCAGAGTTCAAAAACGCTTCAACTACTTTCAGAGTTTTAACAAGTGTTTTTTTCTTTGCTTCGGAATTTGTGTTTTTAATCTCTTCTTTTAGAGTATGAAACATCTCGGCAAGGTCAAGCTCGCTAAGTAGTTTTTTAACTGCGCTCGCACCCATCTCAGCCGTAAAACCGTCGTATTGATATAGACTCTCTAGCTGTCTATACTCCTCTTCGGTTAGTATGTCGTATCTTTTTACCGGAGCGCTTCCTGCTTCACATACTATATACGCTTCATAATAAAGCACCCTCTCAAGGTCTTTCATTTTTATCCCGAGAATCGTACCTATACGGCTAGGAAGAGAGTTTACAAACCAAATATGCGCCACAGGGGTACAAAGGGCAATATGCCCCATTCTCTGTCTTCTTACTTTTGAACTTGTTACCTCAACCCCACATTTTTCGCAGGTTATCCCTTGGTATCTCATCTTTTTGTATTTACCGCAAATGCATTCGTAATCCCTTACAGGACCAAATATTTTTGCACAAAAAAGACCGTCACGTTCCGGTTTTAGAGTCCTATAGTTTATTGTTTCAGGTTTTTTTACCTCGCCGTAGCTCCAAGACATAATCTTCTCAGGGCTTGCGATCATCATTTGAAGGGCGGTAAAATCCTTCGGCCTATTTTGAGCGTTAAGATCTAATTCAATCAAAGACATCCTATCTCCCCCTTCTTACTTATTTTTTTCTTCATCAAATACTCTAACGTCAAGCCCTAGAGCTTTTAGCTCGTTTACAAGTACGTAGAATGTTTCAGGTATACCGGTTTCAGGTACATTTTCACCGTTTGTGATAGCTTTATAAGCCCTTACCCTACCGTCGGTATCATCCGATTTTGTGGTTAGCATCTCTTTTAGTACATGTGCCGCACCGTATGCCTCAAGAGCCCAAACCTCCATCTCTCCGAATCTTTGTCCACCGAATAGCGCTTTACCGCCGACAGGCTGTTGCGTTACAAGGCTGTAAGGTCCGGTACTTCTGGCGTGGACTTTTTCGTCTACAAGGTGGTGTAGTTTTAGCATATACATATACCCTACGTTTACACGCTCTTTTAGCTTATCGCCTGTTTTGCCGTCGTATAGCTCCATTTTGCCGTCAGGATCTATTGCGGCGAGCTCAAATAGTTTTTTGAGTTCATCTTCGTTTACACCCTCAAATACAGGAGTAGCAAACTTAACCCCTTTTGCCCAGTCTCTGGCATATGCAAGAAGTTGATCATCATCTAGTGAGGCGACAAAATCTTTTGCATTTACAAGCTTAGCAACATCTGCTACGGTGGCCATCTTCTCTCTTAAGTCTTTTAGCCATTCCCCTTGTTTTTTGTCAAAAATTTCAAGGAGTTGATCGCCGAGTTTTTTCCCGGCTAGACCTAGGTGAACCTCCAGAATCTGTCCAATATTCATCCTTGATGGAACCCCCAACGGGTTTAGAACGATATCGATTGATTTACCGCTTTTCATATACGGCATATCAACTTCCGGAACTATAGTAGAGACGATACCTTTGTTACCGTGTCTACCGGACATTTTGTCGCCGACTTTTAGTTTTCTTTTTGTCGCAACATAAACTTTTACCAGCTTTACAACGCCGCTTGGAAGTATGTCGTCTTTTTCAAGGATAGAGACTTTTTCGTCAAAATCAAATTTCAGCCTCTCTTTTTGTTTTCTAAAGTGAGTTTTGATCTTTTCGTACTCAGCCTGAACTTTGGCATCAAAGCTTCTGACAAGAGTATTGATAGCAAATCTATTCATGTGCTCAAGGTCTTCCGAGGTAATCGTAGAGCCCTGTTTTGCTTCAATATTTGATACGCTTACGTCTGAGACAAGGGTATTCTTTGAGAGCAGAGAGTTGATTCTTAGCATCTCCTCTCTATCTACCATGTTTAGTTTGTCATGGTATTCTCTCTCCATTTTCCCTTTTTCTTCTTCAAAGTGCTTAACAGCCCTCGAATCTTTGTCATACCCTTTTTTCGTAAATATTTTTACGTCAACTACGACACCCTCCATCGACGGCGGGCAGTATAGGGATTTATTTACGACGTGTCCCGCTTTTTCGCCGAATATCGCCCTTAAGAGTCTCTCTTCGGGAGTTGGTTTTACCTCGCCTTTTGGAGACACTTTACCTACTAGTATCATTCCGCCTTTGACATAGCTACCGATTTTTACTATACCGCTGTCGTCAAGGTGGACAATATCTTCGTCTTTTACATTCGGAATATCTCTCGTTATCTCTTCGACACCGTGTTTTAGCTCTCTTGCCTCAATCTCTTTTTCGTATATGTGGACAGATGTAAATACGTCATCTTTGAGGATTCTCTCGCTCACGACGATAGCATCCTCGAAGTTGTATCCATACCACGGCATAAATGCAACAAGGATATTCTTGCCGATAGCCAGCTCACCTTTGTCCATACTCGGACCATCGGCTATTATCTGCCCTTTTTCGATCTTTTGCCCTACTTTTACGGTAGGCTTTTGGTTAAAGCTTGTATTTTGGTTTGTTCTAAGGTTTTTTTGAAGTGGATAGTGGTCAATAAATACGCCATCCTCATCTTCGCCCCAAATATAGATATTTTGACTATCTACTTTTTCTACTATACCGCCTCTTGAGACCTTCACACTCTCCCACGAGTCTCTGGCAACAACGCCTTCCATCCCTGTTCCAACCATCGGAGCCTCTGACCAAAGGAGCGGCACGCCTTGTCTTTGCATGTTTGAACCCATTAGCGCCCTGTTGGCGTCATCGTGCTCAAGGAATGGAATAAGACCTGCGGCAACACCGACAACAGCTTTTGGAGATACATCAATAAGAGTGATCGTATCTTTTTTAAAGAGGATAATCTCGCCGTCTTTTCTAGCTTCAACAAAGTCTTCTATGATTACGTCGTTCGCATCCAACTTTGCGCTTGCCGGAGCGATTACCTGCCCCTCCTCTTGTGTTGCAGTCAGATAAACGATTTCATTTGTCACTTTACCGTTGATCACTTTTTTGTACGGAGCCTCAATAAAGCCATACTCATTTACTTTTGAGTAAGTCGAAAGGGTATTAATAAGACCGATATTCTGACCTTCAGGAGTCTCAATAGGACAAATTCTTCCATAATGAGTCGGGTGAACGTCCCTAACCTCAAAGCCGGCTCTCTCTTTTACAAGACCGCCTTCACCTAGCGCCGATAGCCTTCTTTTGTGGGTGATTTCGGATAGTGGATTGGTTTGATCCATAAACTGCGATAGCTGACCGCCTGTAAAAAAGTCAAGTATCGTAGTAGTGATCATTTTTGAGTTGATTAGGTCGTGCGGCATCAACTCTTCCATGTTTTGCACTGTAGAAATCTTGTCTTTGATCGCTTTTTGCATTTTTACGAGACCTAGATGTAGCTCATTCGCAAGAAGCTCGCCTATTGCTCTAATCCTTCTGTTTCCGAGGTGATCCCTGTCATCTATATATCCGATACCGTTTTTGACTTTGATTAGATATCTGACGGTTTTGATAAGATCCTCATGAGTAAGAACAGTAACATACTCCGGCACTTCAATGCCCAGCTTGTGGTTCATCTTCATACGACCCACTTTCGTAAGATCGTATCTTTCAGGGTGGAAGAATAGTTTTAGTACGAAATCATGTGCAGCATCTTTTGTTACAGGTTCGCCTGGTCTCATAACCTTGTAAATTCTGATAGCCGCAAGGTCGTTTTCATCCTCTACACCTTCCGTTTGTTTCAGAAGTTTTAAAGACTCCTGATCGGAAATAAATGAGTTAATAACTGAATTGTCTACTCCAGGTGCCAAGTCGTTTGCTATATCAAACTCGTTAATCCCTAGTTCGATGATTTTTTTCAACCTGTTTTCGTCAACCTGAGTCAATGTGTCAAAGACCACCTCGCCGGATGAAGCATCCACAATAGGGGTTGCCAAATATCTGGAGAATAGAATATCCAACGGATACTCTACAAATTCAAGCCCTTTTGTTTTAAGCTCTTTTGCCTTTCTCTCGGATAGCCTTTTTCCAGCACCCATAATCAGGTTACCCTCGGCATCAACCAAATCATACTCAAGTCTTCCGCTGTACTCATCAGGATTAAACGGAACTAGGAATTTATTGTTTTTGATTTGGATTTTGAGAACCGGATAGAATAGTTTGATGATATCTTGTTTTGAGTACCCTAGGGCTCTAAATAGTATCGTTACGGGAATTTTTCTTCTTTTGTTGATTCTGACATACAATACATCTTTTGCGTCGTACTCAAAGTATAACCACGCACCTCTATCAGGGATAATCTGAGCAGTATAGATTAGTTTACTGGAGGCAGTCATAGCCTCCTCTTCTTTGAAGATAACGCCCGGACTTCTATGTAGCTGATTGACAACAACCCTCTCTACCCCGTTTATAATAAACGACGTTCTCTCGGTCATCATTGGGATTTCACGTACAAAGATCGATTGCTCTTTTATATCTTTGACACCTTTTTTCTCTCCGGTTTTTTCGTCCCTTTCCCAAAGAACTAATCTGACCTTTATCTTAAGAGGTATAGAGTAGGTAAGCCCTCTCTCCATAGACTCCCTCACGGTATATTTGGGTTTTCCGAATTCGCTTCCCGCATATTCCAGACTTAATCTGTTTTGCGTATCGTGTATAGGAAAAACCGACTTAAATACTCTTTCAATACCTGCGTTACTTCTTTCATCTTCATCGACCATTAGAAAGTCGTTATAGCTTTTTTGTTGAAGTTGAAGCAAATTTGGAATACCCAGAACCTGAGGAGTTTTTGAAAAGTCAACTCGGAGTCTATTTCCGGACTTAAGGCTGTTTAGCATATTGCGGTACCTCTTATGAAGTTTGGATGAAAATTTTTAGTTAGAGAAAATTTAGACAGTGGAATTACCAAAATAAAAGGTCGCCGAAGCGACCCATGAGAAAAATTATTTAACTTCGACTTTAGCGCCAACTTCTTCAAGTTTAGCTTTGATTTCGTCAGCTTCCGCTTTAGCGATACCAGTTTTAACAGTAAACGGAGTCTCTTCGGAAGCTTTTTTAGCCTCAGCAAGACCAAGACCTGTAAGCTCTCTTAGAACTTTAATTACGTTGATTTTTTTCTCGCCTGAGCTTGCAAGGATAACATCAAACTCAGTTTTTTCTTCAACTGCGGCAGCAGCAGCACCTGCTACGGCACCAGCCATAACTACCGGCTGAGCAGATACACCGAATTTTTCTTCGAACTCTTTTACAAGTTCAGATAGTTCAAGTACTGTAAGACCGGCTATGAATTCTATTACTTGTTCTTTTGTAACTGACATTTCAAAATCCCCTTCTAAAATATATTTTAATTATATGCCGAATAGAGCAGAACTCTTTAGGCTATGTTGGCCGCTAAGGGCACATAAAGTGCAACATAAAATTATACCGGCAAAGCCGAGTACAAAAGCTATTCGCTAAGCAACGGTTATAGCTATATAAAATGTATTATTAAGCACTCTCTTTTTGTTTTCTAAGTTCGTCAAGCGCAGTTGCAAACATTCTGGCAGGCGCTGTCCAAACAGACAGTAGCATACCGATAAGTTCGTTTTTGCTTGGTAGCTTAGACATTGCGATAACAGTTGACGCATCAACAGCTTTACCGTCAAGGTATGCTGATTTGACTACTAGTCTATCTTTGTAGCTATCGGCAAATTTTGCTATCAGTTTGCAAACATCAAGTTGATCCGGACCCCAAACAACTATGTTTGTATCTTTGAGTTCAAGACCTTCTATATTTGCTTTTGACAACGCAATAGCAGCCAAAGTGTTTTTTACTACTTTAACTTTTAGACCGTTAGCTCTTGCTTCGTTTCTCATGGCTTCAAGTTCTTTAACGGTTACGGCTCTATAGCCAGCAACTGCGATCCCTTGACTAGCGCCAAACTCGGCTGATAGAGTTTCGATTAGATTGCTTTTTTGTTCTCTAGTCATTTTTTTCTACTCCTTTCCAGACCGAAGACTTCAGACAGGATTTATGGAAAGATCCACCCGTCATCATCAGTCTTAAGATAAATTATCTAATATCAATAAGTTCAGAAGGCTCAAGTTTTACAGACGGTGATTGTGTAAGTGAAAGATAAGCACCTTTCATATATCTACCTTTTGCACCGGCCGGTTTAAGCCTATTTAGAGTTTTTACAAGTTCGTAGGCATTTTCAAGTAGATCTTCTGTTGAGAAGCTTACCTTGCCGATACCTGCATGAATGTTACCTTTTTTGTCAACTCTAAAATTAACTTGACCGCTTTTTGCATTATTAACAGCTTTTGTCACATCCATAGTTACCGTACCCGTTTTAGGGTTCGGCATAAGACCTTTTGGCCCTAGGATTTTACCGATTTTACCGATAATACCCATTGTATCAGGAGTAGCAATAACTATATCAAAGTCAAGTCTGCCGTTTTTGATCTCTTCAGCCAAATCTTCGTCACCGACTACGTCAGCTCCGGCAGCTTTTGCCTCTTCAGCTTTTTGGTTTTTTGCAAAAACTGCAACTCTTACAGTCTTACCTGTCCCCTTAGGAAGGACAACGGCACCTCTAACCATTTGATCCGCATGTCTCGGGTCAACGTTTAGTTGTACGCATAGTTCAACCGTTTCGTCAAATTTAGCACTTTTTAGTTCTCTAACAAGCGCCATACCTTCTGCGGTAGAGTAATTTTTTTCTATATCAACTTTAGCTTTAAGAGCCTCAAGTCTTTTTGGTGTTTTTTTTGCCATATTATTCTCGCTTTTAATTTTTTAAGCTACCGCTATTTTAGACGGATGCGGTGTTCCGTGAGTTTGCCGAATTATTCGGCTATTACGATACCCATGCTTCTTGCGGAACCTTCTACGATTCTAGCAGCAGCATCTTTATCGGTTGTGTTCATATCGACGATTTTTCTCTCGACGATCTCCATAACTTGAGCTTTCGTCAACTTACCGACTTTGTCTTTAAGTGGATTAGAGCTACCTCTATCTATTTTTGCAGTCTTTTTGATAAGCTCCGTCATTGGAGGTTGCTTTGTTATGAAGCTGAAGCTTTTATCCGAATAAACAGTAATAACAACAGGAAGTCTCCAACCCATTTGATCTTTTGTTTTTTCGTTAAACGCTTTACAGAACTCCATAATATTTACCCCTCTCGCACCGAGAGCAGGACCGATAGGCGGCGCAGGGTTAGCTTTGCCGGCTTCGATTTGCAATTTAATTTCGCCAATTACTTTTTTAGCCATTTTATATCCTTTCCTAAGATTAAACTATTTTTTCTACTTGTGTGCAAAGTATCTCTACCGGAGCACTTCTACCGAAAATCGAGACATTCAGTTTTAATTTTCCGTGAGCCATATCATACTCTTCTACTATTCCGGTAAAGTTTGCGAATGGACCGTCAATAATTCTAACAACCTCTGCAGTAGAGAAGTTGATTTTTGGTTTTGGGGCACTTTTATTATGAGCTTTCTCAAGGATAAGCTCAATATCTTTATCCGATAACGGTGTAGGTTTTTTTGCTTCACCGATAAATTTTCCAACCCTTGATAAGGACTGAATTTTTTGCCATAAACTAGTGTCTAAATCTAGCTTAGCAAATACATATCCAGCATAAAGTGGTCTTTCGACTATCTTTTGCTTCCCTTTTTTGAGCTCGATTACATCTTCCATAGGGACAACTATATCGGCTAGCTTCTCTTCTATTCCTTGCTCATTTACTAGAGCTACAATCGCTTTTTTTACGCTGACTTCGCTACCGGAATAAGCTTGTATAGCATACCATCTGTGAGACATTTTTCTAACCTATAATGTGTTTTATCGAGAAAGACATAATCCAGTCTACAAGCGCCAAATAGAGTGAAACGGCGGTTACGACTACTAAAACAGCATAAAATGCAGTTTTAACCTGTTGCTTAAGAGGGAATATCACCTTACTTAATTCAACTTTGGAAACCCTTACGTAATTAATAAATTTTTCCATCTTTTAACTATTCACTTTACATCAAATCGATACATTTAAAGCTTCCGATAATAAAAACCTTAAAGATTTCGATGTGGCAGGGCAGGTAGGATTCGAACCCACAACATACAGTTTTGGAGACTGTCGTTCTACCATTGGAACTACTGCCCTAAGAAAAAGAGGCCTCTAATTAGAGTTTTGCCTCTTTATGTGTAGTATGCTCTTTGTCAAATTTGCAGTATTTTTTAAGAGCAAGTTTTTCAGTTTGCGTTTTTTTGTTTTTAGTAGTGTGGTAGTTTCTTCTTCCGCACTTTTCGCAAGCTAGGTGTACGATCTCTCTCATATCAAACTCACTTTAAATAATTAAAAGGCGGGAGAGGTAAATCTCCACACCTTTTTAAATCGTAGATTAGGCGATTATTTTAGAAACAACGCCGGCACCAACAGTTTTGCCACCTTCTCTGATCGCAAATCTTGTACCTTCTTCGATAGCGATTGGAGAGATTAGTTTAGCAGTAACTTTGATGTTATCGCCTGGCATAACCATCTCTACGCCTTCTGGAAGTTGGATAGTACCTGTAACGTCAGTAGTTCTGATGTAGAACTGTGGTCTGTAGCCTGCAAAGAATGGAGTATGTCTACCACCCTCGTTTTTGCTTAGTACATATATTTCAGCTTCAAACTCTGTATGAGGAGCGATTGATTTTGGTTGGCAAAGAACCATACCTCTCTCAACGTCTTCTTTTTTGATACCTCTAAGTAGAAGACCGCAGTTATCACCTGCTTCACCTTGATCCATCTCTTTGTGGAACATTTCGATACCTGTAACAGTTGTTTTTTGGATATCTCTTAGACCAACGATTTCGATCTCAGCGCCAAGTTTGATGATACCTCTTTCAACTCTACCTGTAACAACCGTACCCCTACCAGAGATAGAGAAAACGTCTTCAACAGGCATTAGGAAAGGCTTATCTGTCTCTCTTTGAGGAGTTGGGATGTAGCTATCAACAGCCTCCATAAGAGCTTCGATTTTTGCAGTCCACTCATTGTTTTCGCCTTTCATAGCAGCGTCAAGCGCTTGAACAGCTGAACCTGTGCAGATTGGTGTATCGTCACCTGGGAAATCATAAGTGCTTAGAAGTTCTCTAACTTCCATTTCTACTAGTTCAAGCATTTCAGCTCTGTCAGCAGCGTCAAGCATATCTTCTTTGTTTAGGAAAACAACGATGTATGGAACACCAACTTGTCTTGCAAGAAGGATGTGCTCTCTTGTTTGAGCCATAGGACCGTCAGTAGCAGCAATAACAAGGATAGCGCCGTCCATTTGTGCAGCACCGGTAATCATGTTTTTAACATAGTCGGCGTGCCCTGGGCAGTCAACGTGAGCATAGTGTCTTGTAGAAGTCTCGTACTCAACGTGTGAAGTATTGATTGTTATACCCCTTGCTTTTTCTTCAGGAGCGTTATCGATTTGATCATAACCTCTTTTTTCAGCAAGACCTTTATTTGCAAGAACCGCAGTAATCGCAGCAGTTAGCGTAGTTTTACCGTGGTCAACGTGTCCGATTGTACCGATGTTTACGTGTGGTTTCGTACGAGAAAACTTCTCTTTTGCCATCTCTCTTCCTTGGATGAATTTTTTTTAAGCTCTTGGCGTTTAGCATTAGGTCATTTTAGTAATGGAGCCCATAAACGGGATTGAACCGTCGACCTCTTCCTTACCAAGGAAGTGCTCTGCCACTGAGCTATATGGGCATTATAAGATAAACTAAATAAAACATAAAATAAGTAAGCAGGAGATGTCCGGTGGAGCGGGAGACGGGACTCGAACCCGCGACCCTCAGCTTGGAAGGCTGATGCTCTAGCCAACTGAGCTACTCCCGCACCTGGTGGTGGAAGAAGGATTCGAACCTTCGAAGGCATAACCAACAGATTTACAGTCTGTCCCCTTTGGCCGCTCGGGAATTCCACCAGTTTAACATTTGTTTTGGACTATCTTTTTAATTTACTTAAATCGCGATTAGTAGTGGAGCCGGTGAAGGGATTCGAACCCCCGACCTGCTGTTTACAAAACAGCTGCTCTGACCAGCTGAGCTACACCGGCATTTACCATTCAAAATGGAGCTGAAATTATAGGGAAAAAAAAACGTTTTGTCAATAGCAAAACGAAAAAATTTTCAAAAAGTTTTTATTTCGTAGAAAACGACATAATCTGAAAGGTTTTTGACCCTATTTACATCCAGTACAATCCTAATAGATTTCAATTCGGATGGGGCTATTTCCTGCAGAAAGTGGCTTTTTTTGGATATTACCGGATTAAGCAACTGTATGTACTGGAGTATCGAGTTTTCCTCTTTTTTAACGAGCTTTAAAACTAAATACTGCTTATCCGATTTTATCCCACCGTCATTTTTTATATCAGCCGTAAACACTATCGCCTTACTAAATTCCAATCTGTGTACCGTGACGTTTTGAAGTGATGAGGGGCGTAGATATGACTCCAGAAAATACCCACCTACCGGAACACCGATGCTAAATCCAAAAAATGAGAGTCCAAAACACAAAAGTGCTGCCCAGAGGTGTCGCCTTAGGATAACACCTAAAATCATCATGGCAATAGTTAAAAATGAAGCAACCCCAAAAAAGACATAGTGGTATATTAGTAAGGATCTAAAAAACTCTTTTAAATCAAATGCAAATTCCACTATTCGCCTCTATTGTTTTTCTCGGCAATGCCGCTCACGCCGAAACGTCGCCTAATCTCCGTTTTTACCAAATCCGGAGATACGCCGCTAAAGCTTAACCCGACCAAAGCATGGTATGCCAGATCGGCCGTTTCGTATATTACCTCATTTTTATTTTTATCTTTTATTGCAAAACACAACTCCGCAGCCTCTTCGGCTATTTTTTTGCAGATCGTATTTTCACCTTTTGAGAATAGTTTTGCTGTATACGAGACGGTAGGATCGCCGAATTTTTTTGACTCTATCTCATGAAACAGCGTGTCTATGACACCGTATATCTGTGACGTATCCACCTCTGTTTCCAAAACCCTCTCGTTTGTCTTTATGCTCTTAAAAAAACAGCTTCTAGCGCCGGTATGGCAAGCAACACCGATTTGCTCTACAATATACAACACGGTGTCATTATCACAATCGGTCAATACATCGGCTATTTTTTGCAAATGTCCGCTCTCCTCCCCTTTTTTCCATATCCGCTGTTTGCTTCTGGAATAGTAGTGGGCATAGCCCGTAGTAAGACTCAGATTTACTGCCTCTTCATCCACAAATCCGAGCATTAATACCTCTTTGGTATTTGCGTCTTGGGCGATTGCAGGGAGTAGCCCTTTTGAAAAATCCAACTTTAGAGAGTCGCTCACTTGCCTACCGCCGCTGATTGTTTTGCCGGTTCTTTCTCTTTGTCTTTCATATCCATCCAGACAGACGGCATAGCCCCGTTAGGTGTCAGGAATACTTTTGCATCTTTATTTTCTTTGAGAGCTTCATTAAATTTTGCCTGAGCTTCAATTTGTTTGATTTTTACAAGATTGTTTGTAAGCGATTTGCCTATCAGCTCGTTTGCTTCGGCTTGCCCTTTAGCCTCTATTATTTTTGCCTCGGCATTACCTTTTGCAATCTCTGCCGCTTTTTGAGCCTCCTGTTTTGCCCTTTCAACTTCGTATTTTGTCCTCTCAGCCTCTTGATTCGCTATCTGAACTCTCTCTATCTGCTCTTTGACTTTCTCCGGAAGAGTTATATTTCTTAGCTGAATAGAGTTTACTGTTATCGGTTGATTCTTTATCTTTTCGATAGCTTTTTGCATATTTTGGGTTATATGAGCCGCTATCTCATCTCTCTTTGTCGGCAATTCTTCGGCTTTAAAATTTCCTATAACCGAACGGACGACATCCCTGATATTCGGATGTATGGTTTTCTCTTCCCAGTTAAGACCCAGAGTCGCTATGGCATCTGCCGCTTTTTCAGGTGCCAGGCTGTACTGAATAGTTAGCTCAACCTCGACCGGAAGACCCCTTGAATCCAAAACCTGAATAGGTGCCATTTTGGCAACCCCTCTCTTGTCCACCGCCCCTGCCGCATCTTCTACGGTGTAATTGATGATTCTGACTTTTGAGTCAAC
This sequence comes from uncultured Helicobacteraceae bacterium, assembly GCA_937973585.1. Taxonomy (GTDB): domain Bacteria; phylum Campylobacterota; class Campylobacteria; order Campylobacterales; family UBA6016; genus UBA6016. The sequence continues at coordinate 14,187 of CALJKN010000221.1, read as the reverse complement.
AACGATTACTTTTTGAAGCAGAGGCATAAATAGGTGAAAACCGGGATACATCGGCTGTTTTTCGTATTTTCCTAGCGTTACGAGTATACCCGTCTCGCCGGAATTAATTATGACAAACGGTCTAAAGAGGGCTAAAACGAGTATTACCCCGATTGCCATATAAACAAAATTCATTTTGCCGCCCGATAGGAAATCCGGCATTTTAGGGGGGACAAATTCGCCGCTTGGTTTTTTATCACCACCGTTTTTTTTGTTGAAATAGTCGTTCATATCGACTGCCATGGATATCCCTTAGTTTATGTATGTTAGGTGTTTTTCGTAATCGGCATCCTTGCCGTTTACTATATCAAAATATTTTTTCTGAATCTTCTCCGTCATAGACCCCATTCTGCCGATTCCGACAACTCTTGCATCGACTTCCCTGATAGGGGTTATCTCGGCAGCCGTTCCGGTCAAAAACGCCTCGTCGGCTATATATATCTCTTCTCTGGTAATTCTACGTCTAACAACTTCGATACCCATATTTTTTGCAATCTCTATGACGGTTGCCTGAGTAATAGACTCTAGTGAGTTATCGTTTGGCGGTGATATCAGCTTGCCGTCTCTAACAATAAAAAAGCATGCCCCGCTAGCCTCGGCAACATATCCCTCATCATCTAGGAGTAGCGCTTCGTCATAACCGCACTCTACCGCCTCGTATTTGGCCATTTGTGAATTCAGATAGTTCGCACTTGCTTTCGCTTTACCCATAGTCGATTTGTTGGAGCTTCTGGTAAAGGACGATATTTTTAGCCTAATACCGTTTCTAAGTCCCTCTTCACCCAAGTATGCGCCCCACTCCCAAGCAGATATGGATACTTTTACCGGAGCGTTTGCATGATAAAGCCCCATAACACCGTAACCCAGATAAACAAGTGGCCTTAGGTATACACTGTCGCCTTTGAAGCCGTTTTTCTTGATCAGCTCCACCTGTGCCGCCTCTAGCTCTTCGAGCGTAAAAGGGACATTCATCAATGTCATTTTCGATGAGTTTAGTAACCTTTGGGTGTGCTCTCTTAGTTTGAATATTGCATACCCTTTGTCTGTTTTGTAGGCTTTTGTCCCCTCTATTGCGGCGTTACCGTAGTGAAGAGAGTGCGACAGGACGTGAACCTTTGCATCTTCCCATGCGACAAATTCTCCATCCATCCAGATAAAATCAGCGGTGTTCATTATTGGTTGTTTCCCTATTTTATTGATTTAGTTTGCATTAATTTTAGCCTAAGCGCCATTAATTATAGAGGCGATAGCTCAGGTGTATATAGATCAAAATATCACGGTCTTATTGTCGTAAACAAATATTTTATCCTCCAACGCAAGCCCGATAGCCTTTGCCAAAACCACCTTTTCGATGTCTCGACCCAGATTTCTCATCTCCTCCCATCCGTAGCTATGATCCACCTTTACGATGTCCTGGGCAATGATAGGACCCTCATCCAGATTGTTATTCACAAAATGTGCCGTAGCCCCTATAATCTTTACCCCTCTCTCGTAAGCTTGCTTATAAGGATTAGCACCTATAAAAGCAGGGAGAAACGAGTGGTGGATATTGATTATTTTACCCTCAAACCGTGAGACAAATTCGGGGGTCAGAATCCTCATATATTTTGCAAGCACTAACAAATCCGGAGAGAGGCTCTCGGTAAGCTCTATCACTTTTGCCTCATGCTCTTCCCTGCTTAGCCCGTCGGCAGAGATCAGATAAAACGGAAGCTCGAACTTCTCAACCAAAGACTTCAGCGTATCATGGTTTGCAACCACCCCCAATATGTTTGCATCCATCTCGCCGCTATGATATCTAATTAATATGTCGCCAAGACAGTGAGACTCTTTTGTTGCAAACAATAAAACGTTTTTTTTCCGCTCTTTTTCGATTATCCTGAGGTTTGCATCTTTAGGCAGGTCACGCCTCAATAGTTTCTCCACAAGCTCGAAATCGGCCTCTCCGCTAATTTCGGTCCTCATAAAAAATCTATTTTTCTCTTTTTCTACAAACTCATCGTTTTTTTCTACGTTTAGTGAGTTTTCAAAAAATATTTTGCTTATTTTGTATATCAAGCCCGTGCTGTCTTCGCAATCTATCAAAACTATTTTATGCATACAATCCTCTTTGAATATTTTTTTCGTATCTCCTCTGCCCGTCTGCGTCTATACTCAGACCCTATGGCACCCGACACAAAACCCTCTTTTATTACCGTCTCATACGTTGTCTCGCAGACAAATACACCGTCATACAAATGGAGCTTTTTTGAGCCATCGGCCACCCCTTTTTTGTAGGAACCTAGCCACTCGGATACAGGCGTACGAACAGCGATTCCGGCCAAAAAACGCTCCGATATTTTTTTTGGAATTTCGGTGTTAGCGGCTATAATCTTTCGATACTCTTTCGGGGCGGAAATTTTATCCAAAAAATGTTCTTTTTTGACAAAACGGCTCGAGAGCAAAATAAACAATAATAACCCTTTTTTTGAGCCAAAAAATGCGTAAGCGCACCTAAGCTCTTTGCATAGTCCCAAAAATTGGATAAAAGCGATCCGGAAGCAGAATATTTTTTCGGCGATACCTAGTTTAAAAAAATAATAAAGCCCAATCCACGGATAATCTCCGCTAAACATCTTTTCAAACTCTGCAAATATCCTAGATTTCGATATATCGTCAAGCGGTATCCGAAGGCATATATCGACCGTTTTTTTGTCTATCCTAAAACCAAATCTTGCCGCAAACTGCATCCCACGCAAAACCCTTAGACTGTCATCCCCAAAGCTATTTTGATCGGTCATTCTAATTGTTTTTTGCCTCAAATCCTCGACGCCGTTAAAAAAATCAAAAACCTCCAAATCAGTAACACGGATTAAAATGGAATTGATAGTAAAATCCCTTCTCCTGCACGCCTCTTTCATGTCATCGGTCACCTCGGCACTAAATCCGGTGTGTCCGTAACCCGTCTTTCTCTCAACTCTGGGTAGCGATATATCGAAGTTTTTGTATCTGTAGACAAAAAAGCTCTTTCCGACTCCGTCTGCCCCAAAAAAGCCCATAAGTTCTTCAAACTTTTGTGGGGTTAATCCGTGAATCTCAATATCTATATCTTTCGGTGTTTTTTTAAGGAGTATATCCCTAGCCGTCCCTCCGGCAAAAAAGGGGACGGCAGCAGTATCTTGTAGTAAGCGAAGGAGTTTTTTTAACGTCTCGTTTGAGTCGTTGTCTAAAAATGGAAAAACAGGTTACTCCTGTGATTTGTCCAGTTTTTCGTCAATGCTGGAAAGTAGATATTCCATAAAGTTTATGATAAGGTCTAGCTTTTTTTCCAAAAGCAACATATCGTTTTTGTTGTCTTGTTCTATGGTTAGCAACCCCTCAAACAACACAAGTACCCTCTCTCTGAGGTTTACCAAAAACCTCTCCAACGTAGGCTCCCGAGAGTCATTGTCTCTAAAATCCTCATAAGCGGCCATAGCCTCGCCGCTCATCAGATGTCTAATATCCTCACGTCTATTATCTCCGGCAAAATTCTCTTCTATCTCCGCCAATGTGGAGAGTACGGCATCTTTTAGTTCCATAGTCTAACCAACCACCTTTCAAGCTCTTTAAACTCTATGTCGCTTTGCATATCGACAAAAAAATCCCTCATCTGGGTATTTACGCCGCTGTATTTTTTGTGTATTCCTGATAGCCTTCTGATCGCCGCTATAGCCTCTTTGTTGCTAGGGTCTTTCATCAAAATCTCTTTGTAGATTTTGAGTGCATCCTCTTTGTGCCCCTGAAATTCATATATCGAAGCTAAGGTTAGAGTCTTTAGGCCTAGCATTTTACACCCTTGCCGCTATTTCGTCGCCCATCTCGGAGCAGGTTAGAGTCCTAACACTACCGAATCTGGCGGTATCTTTTGTCCTTAGACCCTCTCTCAAAACCGTCTTGACTGCTTCATCAACCTTGTCGGCCAACTCAGTTTCATTTAGTGAGTATCTAAGCATCATAGAGGCGCTCAAAATAGTAGCCACAGGATTTGCTATATTCTGTCCCGCAATATCCGGAGCGGAACCGTGTATCGGCTCGTATATGGCGTACTTATCACCCAAAGATGCGCTCGGCAGTAATCCGATAGAGCCAGTCAGAACGCTTGCCTCGTCCGATAGTATATCGCCGAATATATTTCCGGTAACAACCACGTCAAACTGTTTTGGGTTTGTCACAAGTTGCATAGCCGCATTGTCTACATATAGGTGTTCCAGTGTCACGTCCGGATAGTTTTTGGCGACTTCGGTCACCGTCTCCCTCCAAAGCTGTGACACCTCAAGGACGTTTGCCTTATCGACGCTCGTCACCTTGCCTCTTCTTTTTCTGGCAGACTCGAACGCTACTTTTGCAATTCTCTCGATTTCAGGCTTTGTGTATACCATCGTATTATAGCCTCTATTCTCGTCCCTGCCTCTAGGCTCCCCAAAATATATACCGCCCGTTAACTCCCTTACTATCAGAAGGTCAACCCCTTTTGCTATTTCTGGTTTTAGCGGGCTAGCCTCCAGTAATTCGTCATACACGGCAGCAGGACGGAGGTTTGCATACGTACCCAGCTCTTTTCTGATTTTAAGAAGCCCCGTCTCTGGTTTTAGCTCTCTAGGGAGAGTATCCCATTTGTAGCCTCCGATAGCGCCGAAAAGAACGGCATCGGAAGCTTTTGCCCCCTCTATCGTAGCATCAGGTAGCGGTGTACCGCACTCGTCAACGGCGCACCCACCCATCAGATACTCTGAAAACTCAAATAAAACACCGTATTTGGAGCCTAGGGCTTTTAGGACTTTGACCGCCTCATCTACAATCTCAGGGCCTATCCCGTCCCCTTTTATTAGGGCTATTTTGTAGTTTTTCATACGCTCATCCTTTTTACCTCTTCTTTTGCATACTCCATCAGTCCGCCCGCACTAAGCAACTCCATCATAAAGGGGGGGATCGCATTAAACGGATAGCTCTCGTTTTTTGTCAGGTTCCGGACGGTTCCGGCGGCCAGATCTATCTCCAGCTCATCCCCCTCCGCTATTTTGTCGGCCTCTTTTACTTCCAGTATCACAAGGCCGGTATTAAACGCATTTCGATAAAAAATTCTGGCAAAAGATTTTGCGATAACTGCCGATAACCCGGCATATTTGATGGCAACAGGGGCATGCTCTCTGGATGAGCCGCAACCGAAATTCTCTCCGGCTACGATGATGTCGCCTGATGATATTTTTTTGACAAATTCAGGATCTGCATCCTCCATGACGTGTTTTGCAAGCTCCGTAGGGTTTGAAGTATTTAGGTATCTGGCCGCAATAATCAAATCGGTGTCGATATTGTCGCCAAATACGAAAGCTTTTCCGCTCAAAGTGTTATTCATTGTGTTATATCCATAAATATTTACTTGTGATTAATGATGTATAAATTATAGCTTAAGAACGGTTAAGGGTCAGTATATCCAAAGCGGCTTTTGGAATTTTTGACGGCTTTGCATCTTTTAGAAAAACGAGTTTTACGTCACACTCAAAAAGCGGCTCCCCGTCTCTATATATTTTTTGGGACAATAAGGCGGATGCCCCTTTTAACTCCGATAGCTTTGTCTCGACATCCAAAATATCGCCGAAACGGGCAGATTTTATGTATTCGGCCTTTAGGCTTTTGACAACAAACGCCCCACCCTCGATGATAGGCGACACCCCTCTCTCAAAAAACATCTCGCTTCTGGCTCTCTCGCAAAATTTAAGATAATTAGCATAATACACCACTCCACCGATGTCGGTATCCTCGTAATAAACCCTGACTTGCATCACAAACCCCTTTATTTTATAGAGCTTCTCCGATGCTAGAATCGCCCTCGTAACAAAAATCGTAACAAAAACTATGGCTATTTTTGAGCCATGTCGCCTTAACTAGAACTACCACGCCATATTAATGATTCATATAGCACATATAATTTGTCATAGTGATTACGAATCATACATCGTTAAGCCCTGGCCACATTCTCAATTTTATTCAAGTCAACAATACCTTGCTTCAAAAGCTTTAGGACAATATCTAGAGGTTTACTCTGTATAACCTCTCCGGTTTCATATTTATGAAAAGCCCTGACTCCGCCGCCAAATATTTCTGCCGCCTTTTCTTGCGTCAAACCTGCTTTTTTTCTAATGTTGCGTATTTCATCAGAGCTTAATAAACCATCTTGCTTTCTTTTGAAATCTGAAAGTTCTCTCTTTGTCGCTTGTATATCTTCGTGAGACAAAAAGCCCTCACGGCAAGCCTCACAATAGTCTTGCGGTTGATTGATTGTTATAGTGGCGTTTTTGTAGGTATACGGCGTTAGTATATTCTTTTTAATTACTTTACCATTGCATAGTGGGCATTTTTTCATTTTACAGCTCCTTAAAAGAGATTACAACGGCCTTATCAACCAGCTGCAGTTTTATATAAAGTTCAAACTCTTTATATTTTGTTCTATAGACATCTTGCCAAATCGTATTATCCACATTCACTGTCATGGATTTGTGCAGATCTTTTGAATTCAAACCACAAACCGCTTCTACAATATCTTGCTCATCCATGCCAAGCGCAAAAGCACCCTGCATTGCGGAAACCGTAATTCTTCTGAGTGAGGTTTGTTTTATGGCATACTGAATTGTTGCAAGGGCGTAGTGTGCTTTTTTCTTTTCCATTGGGCAATATTAACCAATATGGTGAATATTGTCAACATCCATTTTTCATTAAAAGCCGGAGCATAACTCTGCAACCGAGAGGCCGCATCGGCGGACTCTATAAAAAAGGTAAGGACAAAGTCCTTCCTATGAGAGAGATTAGTTAATGAAATTAACTAATCGGTTGGGTGTTTATTAATCCCTGCTAACACACTGCTAACAGTCGCGGAACAGCGATGAATATGAGCTTTGAGGATTGCTGTATTACTGCTAACAAAAATAGATATAGTTTGGTTTTTGATGTTTTTGGCGTAAAAAAAGACGGTTCTGTGTGCCAAAACCGTGTGCCAAATCTAAGTAAAAAATTGATTTTTAAAAGGAAGAGAGAGGCAGCGGAGCCTTATTCTATCGAGGATAAAAATTTATACGACAAATCGTAATAAACCCTGACTTGCATCACAAACCCCTTTATTAAAACCGTAAGTTTACCTCATAATATCCGTCTGCATCGCTAATTTCATACAAAAACCCAAGCTCCGAGGATACCCTTTTTAGTATTCTTTCGCCAATCTTGGAGCTGAACATATATTTCTCTCCACCTTTTTGGTTTTTGATACCGAGCGTCCGTTCGCTTTGATTTAGCGTTATTTCGATTTTACTGCCCTCCTTGGCATACGTGACGGCATTTTCAAGCAATGCCGCAAAAAGCTTGCGAAACATTTTTTTCTTCGTATCCACAAACATAGTTTCGCATTTCGGCTCAATATTAATATTACGTCCGCTTGCCAGCACATCTATCCTGCCGACCGTTTCAAGAATCAGGCTACACATATTAAACTCTTCGTTATCCTCGAAGTCAGAGGTCTCAAAAAATAATACATTTTTGAGCTCAGAAGATAGACGCTCCAAATCAGATGAAAATTCGGCAACAAACTTACTTTTTTGATATGCTTCATCGCCTTCGTATACATCTAGCCTTGCACGCATAATGGCTAGGGGAGTCTTTAGCTCATGAGCAGCTTCTCTAAACAGCTCTTTTTCTTTTTTTCTATACCCCTCCAATCTTCCGACAAGTGCATTAAAGGCATTTGATACCGAATTTATCTCACTTGGATATGATTCGGTGCCACTCAAAAAAGCTCCTCCGTCTTTATAGTCTCTACATTTTGCGGCTATATCTTTTAGCGGAGCCATGAGTTTTCTCAAAACCAAAATGCTAACAATCAACATAACAACCAAAAAAACAACATATTTTAGCAATAGCTTTTCAGAGTATTTTATAAGCGAGGCATTTATTTTTGCGTCCAAGCTTACAAAATTTAGATAGTTGCCGTTGTCAAGCCTGATATACTCGGCGATTTCATTTTCAAGCGGCACATGAGGGGTTTTAGAGATTGAGATTTTGAGCGAATCAACCTCCGAATCACCGAATATAGAGATATTGTGCGGGACTTCATACAGATACGACAAATCAAGCTTATCGTCCGGATTCGACGGGAGATACTCGTCTCTGGTTTCCTCCATTGCGTGAGATAATACTTTCCTTAAATCATTTATCTTTTCGGCTCTTAGCGTATGTATGGCAATAGCTAGATTGAGGGCAAAACCGCATCCGATTATGACAAAAATCAAAATCGCTATTTTACCCCTTAGTGAGGCGACAGGATTAAATCTCAATTACGAAACCCCTTGTTTTTACCGTTTTTATAACATTTGAAGATAGTTTTTTCCTGACCCTTGCCACCAGTTCATCAATAGTGTTTTGCATCTTATCTTGAGGGTTTTCGTATATTGCATCCATAATCTCTTCTCTTGACGCTATTTGACCGTTTTTTGACAATAGATAAAATAACAAAGCATCTTCGTTTTTGCTCAGAGAGATACTTTTGCCGCCTTTTAGCACGTTTTTTGATGATATATCGATCTCTATGTCGTCTATTTTTACGCTTTTTACCGCATATCTTCTGGCTAGCGCTATGATTCTGGCTTTCAACTCTTTCGTATCAAACGGCTTTTCAAGATAGTCGTCAGCCCCAAAAAATAGTCCTTCCACTTTATCGTCTACACTACCAAGGGCGCTGAGTATCAAAACCCCGCAGTTTGGATTTTTCTTTTTTGAGTACGCCACGAGTTCCCTTGCCATATCGACGCCGTGAAATGTCCTATCAAATACGGCAACCTGATAACAAAACGCATCGAGACAGGCCTTCGCCTCATCGGCATCCGAAGCAGTATCTACTATAAAATCGTTTTTCAATGAGACCGACAACAAAAATAACAACTCTTTTTCGTCGTCCGCTATCAAAATCCTCATCTAAAAGAGCCTCTGGGCGTCATAAACGAACATCCTGACATCCTCTTTCGTAAACTTCCCTTTTATTGTCTCGAAAAAACCATCAAAAACGGCAAAATCTACAAAAATTCGAAACATCCCAAAATCAACCCTTCCGCTCACCTTCTCCTTGTCGCTTCTGAGAAGCGATGCCATAGAGTACCTCTTGCAGTCAAAATAATAAAAGTCGGAAATCTCGTTTTCAAGTAAAAAATCGACTAATAAATCTTTGATATCGGCGTTAAAATACAAATCAACGATTTTTTTATCCATTGTTTTTTACCCCTCTGTTGTAAAGCATTCTAAATGCCGGCGGTAATATCAGCAAAGTCAGGGCGGTCGATGTCACTAGTCCGCCCAAAACTACGGTCGCCAAAGGCTTTTGTATCTCGCTTCCCACGCCCGAGGCAAAAAGTAGCGGCAAGAGCCCTAGAGCCGCTATAAAAGCTGTCATCAGAACAGGTCTAAGCCTTCTTTTTGCGCCCTCTTTGACCGCATCGTCTATGGAGTAGCCCTCTGATAGTAAAGATAAAAAATAGCTCACCATAACGACACCGTTAAGCACGGCTATACCAAATAAAGCGATAAAGCCCACCGAAGCCGGTACGGAAAGATATTCTCCCGATACAAACAGCGATATGATTCCGCCCGTAACCGCAAAAGGTATGTTGAGCAAAATAAGCAAAGTTATCGGCACCGACCTAAACGTAAAGAACAAAATCATAAATATAACCGCAATACTTATCGGAATTACTGTCATTAGTTTTGCGGAGGCTCTTTGCTGATTTTCAAACTGTCCGCCGTATTCTATTTTATACCCGTGCGGAAGCTTTATTTGTGAGGCTATTTGGTGTTTCGCATCTTCGACAAACCCCACCAGATCTCTCCCTTCTACATTTGCACGTACGACGCTCACCCTTTGCATATTTTCCCTGTCTATCTTGACCGGCCCCTCTACCTCCCTTATATCTGCTATGCTCGATATAGGTACCGACAATCCATCTTCAAGAGGAACCTCTAGCGCCCGAAAGAGCTGCGGATCGTTTGATATGTTTTTATCCATTCTGACGACAACCGGTATCCTAGAGTTGCCAGTGGATACATAATCCACACCGATTCCCTCTACAGATGCTTTTAAAAATTTTTGTAGCTCGGTAGTGCTAACGCCTGTTTTTGCGGATTCAATTCTATTTGGTTGCACCACCAGATAGTTAACACCCTCGTTTAGCGTGGTAAACACCTCCGAAGCACCGCTTGTTTTGCTAAGTATCTCCTCTATTTTTTGGCTGAGTTCGTTTAGCTTTTGTATATCTGTTCCGTATATTTTTACAGCCAAATCGCCGCGTGAACCGGTAAGCATTTCGGATATTCTCATCTCTATGGGCTGCGTAAAGCTAAAACTTATGCCCCCAAAACCGGAGAGCGCCTTTTTTATTTTCTCTTTTATTTCATCTTTATCGTTTGCTTCCCACTCGCTTTTCGGTTTTAGCGAAATAAACGTATCTGTCTGATTTAGACCCATCGGGTCAAGCCCAAGCTCATCCGAACCGCTGCGGGCGACTATAGTTTTGACCTCCGGCACATTCTCTTTTATTGCTTTTTGGACTGCCAGATTTAGCTCTTTCGATTTTTCAAGCGATATGGACGGGACGGTCTCAACGCTAAGTATCAAATCACCCTCGTCAAGCGTCGGCATAAAAGTCTTACCGACAAAAAAGAATAGTCCAAAGCTAAATACCAAAAATACGACAGACATAGTGAATAGTTTTTTTGTTTTATTCATCGCAAAGAAAAGCATAGGCTCGTACGCCTTGCTAAAAAACATTGAGAGTTTCGTATCTTTGTGTTCGGCAGATTTCAAAAGCACGGAACAAGCTACTGGAATAACGGTCAAAGAGAGCACTAGAGAACCAAACAAGGCAAATACTATAGTCATAGCAACCGGGGCAAAAAGCTTCCCTTCAAGCCCCTCTAGCGTCAGAAGCGGCAAGAACACTATGGCTATAATTAAAATACCGCTAAATACTGCAGAGCTAACCTCTTTTGACGCTCTATAAACAAGATGAAGTTTCGGCAATTTAGCATCTTTTGAGTCGAGCCTGGAAAAAGAGTTTTCGACCATAACCACCGCCGAGTCGACCAACATACCGACAGCTATGGCCAGACCTCCAAGGCTCATCAAGTTGGCAGTAATTCCAAAGTACTTCATCATCACAAACGCGAAAGCAAGAGATAGCGGCAAAATAATACTCACCGCTACGGCCGCTCTAATATCCCCTAGAAATAAAAGGAGTAGCACTACTACCAAAACAACGGCTTCTAAAAGTGCTTTCGAGACTGTATTCACGGCCTGTTCGGTCAGATGACTCCTATCATAAAAAGGCTCTATGTAGACGCCTTTCGGTAGCGATGATTTGAGGTTTTCTAGAATTATCTTGATTTCACCTATAGTCTCTTTTGCGTTAGCCCCTTTGAGAGTAAGCACAAGCCCCTGCGTTGCCTCACCCTCTCCGTTTTTTGTGACAAAACCCATTCTGGTTAGCGAATCGTCGGCAACTTGGCAAAAATCGCCTATACGCAAAAGTCCGTTGTGCGAATGTATCGTTATATTGGCTATCTCTGATGGACTTTTGACTCCACTCTCGACTTTTACCAAAAACCCCTCTTCGTCTTTTGTCACCCTGCCGGCTCCGTCATTGGAAAGGTTTGCCTGCAAAGCTTCTTCAAGTGCGCTTACTGTAACGCCGAGCTTTCTCATAGCGGCAAAGTCCGGCTCGACGACTATCGCCCTAGCTTCTCCGCCTAGCGAATTGACATCGGCGACACCTTTTGCGCCCCTGAGGGCGGGCCTTATGACAAAATCAAGCAATTCTCTTTTTTGTTTTTGGCTTATATTGCCCTCGACGGTAAACATAAAAGCTTCGCCAAGCGGCGTAGTAATAGGGGCCATGCCACCAGTGACGCTCTTTGGCAACGAAGATAGAGCAGAGGATAGTTTTTCGGAGACTTGCGCCCTTGCTCTGTATATGTCCGTACCGTCGTTAAAATCTATGGTAATATCGGCTATCCCGTATTTGGAGGTACTTTTGAGAAGTTTTTGGTTTTCAAGCCCCAAAAGCTCAGCCTCCAAAGGCTTCACCACCCTGCTCTCGACCTCTTCGGGGGCCATGCCCGGAGCTTTTAATATGATTTTTACCTGTGTTGAGGATATGTCGGGGAAAGCGTCTATCGGTATCTTAAGAAAAGAGTAGACGCCAAAGCCAAAAAGAGCCAAGGACAGGAGTATTACGACTATTCTCTGCTTTAGCGAAAATTCAATGATTTTATTTAGCATCACTCAAAACCCATTCCGCTTAGAGCGCCTTTTAGATTTACAATGCCTCCTACCGCCACGCTCGCCCCATCCGCTATATCGTTGTTTTTGATATAAACACCGTCTTTCGTATCTTTGACCACCGAAACTCTTTTAGGCACAAAGCCGTCTTTTGTTCTAATAAAACATACGTCTGTATTTTTGTATTTTGTAACAGAAGATCTAGGGAGCATCATTAGGCTTTTCGCCTTAGGGGTTGAGATGAAAAATTCGTAAGCCGTGCCGGCTCTGAAACTTTCGTTTTTAGCCGTTATCTTGGCGACGGCCCCCGCGGAATTCGTAGTTTCATCCACCCCGCCGGAAACCGCAATCAAAACACCAATCTTATTTGAAGTCCTATCTGTTACGATAGCCCCTTTTTTGATGTTTACAAGTTGGGTCGGAGGTATCTTGATGTAGGCCGCAAGAGATGATGATTCTGATATTTTCAGATATGGGATAAACGGTTCTATTTTTTGCCCTGCTTTCTTAGGGGCCAAAGAGAGCACGCCGGAGGTTTTGGCTTTGACGGCAAACATCCCGTCACTGCTTGAGCTGACTCCCGCCACCGAAAATCTACTTTCAAGTTCTGCTACCCTGGAGGCTAGCATTGAGGCTTCGAATGCGCTCTTTTGATACTCTCTTTGCGATATGACGCCGTCTTTATATAACGCTTCATCTTTTTTTGCGTTTGCGTCTAGTATTTTTAGCCTTGACCTAGCCTCTCTTAGCTCAAATCCGTTTGCAGCAAGTTCTGCGGACGATATGATACATAGCACGTCACCTTTTTTGACGGTATCTCCGGCCATTTTCACGCTTCTTACGACGACCCCGTCAGAGGGCAATATGTAGTTCTTGCTCTTGCTGTCGTCAAAGTCAAAACTCCCGACAAAAGGACCGACGGTTTCGCTATTGACCAAAACGGCGGTTTTTAGAGCTATCCCCATCTTTTTCATCTCGGAATCGCTCATTTTTATATCCGCAAATAAACTTGCAGCCATGAAGGCAAATACGATAAATTTTTTCATTTAATCACTCCGGTAAAGACCTTTTCAAGCTTGGCTATTTCTTCGACATACTCTTTTTTGTAAGTTATTGTTTTTGCCAAAGCATCAAAATATCCGTTTTTTGCGTTTAGATATTCAAATACCGAGACAACGCCGTTTTCATAACCTTTTGCGGTCATATCAAATACGGATTTATATAGACGCTCGCTTTGCGTGGATACAGATATCTTCTTTTCAAGCTCTCGCAGTCTTTGCGTCTCCGCTTTTGCCATCATAGTTAGCGTATCTTGTATGATTTTTTGTTTTTTTGTTATAGCAAAAAGCTTGGCTCTTGCCGAAGCCTTCATATTTTCATTTTTTCCGGTTATATTGAGCGGAAATGAAGCCCTAAAATCAACACTTCTTTGAGCAGCCTCTTTTGTGTAACCGATACCGAACTCTACTTTGTCCACAAGGGCATATTTGTATGTCCCAATCTCAGCCTCTAGCTCTTGTTTTTTTGCCTCTAGCTCTTTAAGCTGCAAAGACTCTTTCGCAAAACCCCCAAGCTTCTCCTCCAGATTTTTATAAAATACAAATCCAAGGTCCGTTATCACAATCTCGTCGTGCGACAATACCATATGAGACAAGGCGTGATGTAGCTCTTCTTTTTGCGCCGAGGCAGATGAGAAATCTATCTCGCTTTGAGAGAGCTCGGCATCAAATCTAGCAAGCTCCATATTTGATATACGTCCGCTTTCAAACTTCTTTTTTGCGGCCCTATATGACGCTTCGGCTATATTTTTCTTCTGAGAG
>CALJKN010000220.1 GCA_937973585.1 uncultured Helicobacteraceae bacterium | reverse complement strand
TGTAGGTTTAAGTTTAAATCTTCTCTTTGTGGATATACAGGACCTGAAACAGAGTGTAATAAAACACTATCAAGATGTAGGCAACTTTTGAATTCAATAGTGATGTTAGATATTTAGTTTGAATACCAGCTGATAAATGAAAGATTTTGTCATTATGATAAAAACCGTTTACATCATATGCAAAAATAGATTCATTATTCGCAATTACGGGATACATAATCTTCTCTTTTTCAAACTCATCCAAATATGCACAATTTCTGAGGTTGTACGGAGTAGCCCCTTGGTCTAGCCTCTTTTCTAGTTGCGGATAGTATTGGTCAAGATGCCCTTTTACCACAGGATAGTCGTCGATGTTGACAGGCGGATTGTTGTGAGAGTTGATGAGCCAAAGCCCAGCCCACTCATACGAGTATCGCTTAATATCTCGCCCTCTCAAAATCGGCTTGATAATTTCGGCTGATTTTGCATCTTTTGCTATTAGCTCATCTCTTTTGTCGTTATCTATGATAAACGCTTCATTAAAACCTGTTTTGATACCATAGTTAATTTTTACATCCCACTCTTTTAGCGGCGTTCCTATCTCCTCTATCCGCTTTTTTATCTTTAGCTCTTTGGGGTTTGCAAATGTGAAGCTCTCGCTACTCAAATCATTTTGGGAGTAGTCAAAGCCGTGCTTATCGCAGTAGCTCTTTAGCTCTTCGCCTTTGTAGCTCTCCCCTATATCGCAGTAGAGAAAGTCGCTTGTTTTTTTGGTTTTTTTGAAGGCTAGTATGCTCGTATCCACCGTAGCCGACTCAAATACCTTTACGCCGTTAAAGTCGATGTATTCTAGCAACTGTGTGTTTTTTAGAACAAAGTCTCGAAACTCCTTGCCGTATTTGGCTCTTGTATATTTGTTGCTAGTGATAAAGCTAAGCACGCCGCCATCCCGTAGCAGTCTATACCCTTGCTCAAAAAAGTATATATAGATGTCGGCTGTACCGTTGTAGCTTTGGTATTTTTCTATCTCAAGCTTTGGTTTTAGCTCTTTTATCTTCTCTTGTCTGATGTAGGGCGGATTGCCTATGACTACATCAAATCCGCCATTATTTAGCACTTCCGCAAAATATATCTTGTAAAAAAACAGTTCTTTTGTAGGGCGTATTTTTATTTTTTCTATCGTATCTATCGTTGCTTGTGCTTTTTCTATGATTTCTAGCTGTTTTTTGCTCATGCCATTTAGCACACTGATATTTCTCTGTTGGCTTTTGATTTGATCTTCATACTCATCTAGTTTTTGATTTAGTAGTTCATCGACGCCATGCTCAATCTGGTTTTTTAGTTTGGTTTTTTCTGCTTTGTCTGATGAGTTATAAAAACCGTGAAGCGCATCTTGTATTTTTTGTATAGTTATTTCTCTACTGTCAAAAAGAGAGCCTTGTTCTTTTTCTAATGGGTCAAAACCATTTATGGTTTGAAGCAGACTATTTCCAACCATAATCTTGTAGTCCAGATTTGGTAGTGGACTTGGGCTCTCCTCGTCTACCGTTAGAGAGAGCCAAAATCTCAGCTTTGCAATCTCCACCGCATCGGAGTCTATATCTACGCCGTATATGGAGTTTTCTATGATTTCCCGTTTGAGTTTGGCATATCCGGTCTTGTCGCCCAAATGCACTCTAGCTTGAACTATCTCGTGAAGCATCCCCATAGGAAAAGCGCCGCTTCCGATGGCTGGGTCTAGGACTTTGATGGACTTTAGATGCTTTAGCATTATATCTGCCAGGTCTGTTTGAGGTATGGTTGAGTTGTTCAAAATCTTGTTAATTTTTATATCGTACCATTTGAGTCTCAAGTGATTTTTTAAGGATTTGTCTGCTAAATTCTCAACCCTAAAGAGTTTATGAGAAATCATGGAAAATCTGCTTGCCGTGTTATGCTCTCCACCTTGGTGGGGTACCGTATGAGGGGAATGGCAGTCCCTCCATAAGCTCTTTAACTCCTCCAAAACCTTTCCGTTAAACGCAAAATCGGCTTTATCCCAACCATTAAATATTTTGTATTGATTTGCGCTTTTGTTTTTTATACTTCTCGCACGCACGGGGAAAATAGTGTTTAACTCCAAATCGCCATGTATGTTTGGCAACAATGCAAGTGCAAAAAATCTCTCCTCTATTTGAATATACTTGATAATTGTAGGGTAGATAAAAACATCTTCTTTTATCTTTATCTCTTTGTTGCTTCCTATGATGTGGCTATGATAGATATACTCTTTTTTAATGATTTTTTGCCAAATAGTCGAATCAATCTCTGTATGTCCGCTATATTTTTCATTTTTTACAAGTTTGTCGTCTTCTTTGATAAACCCTCTAAGCTTGGCGACTATTCTAAAGTTTACTACTAGATTTTTGTACGGCTCTATTTTTTCAAAATAGTCTTCTATGACAATGTATTTTTGCGGGTATTTTGTATAAAAACTACGTACCTCGTCGTCGGACATAGAGGCGCATTTTAAAAACTCGTCTATCCCAAATAGGTATTGACGCTCTTTTGTGGCGTCTTCAAGAAAATGCTCTAGTGAGCTTTTGCACATATAGCCGACTATCTCACGGGGAGTATAGAATGCCCCCTTGCCTTTTCGGTAGTTTTCTTCAAGTAGATTTTCAAACACTCGTCCGAGCATCTCAGGGTCGATAGCCACCTCACTCTCATCGGCTGAGTCTTCTATGATAGTAAAGTTGTAACCATCAAAGATATCAAAAATCTCTCCAAACATCTCATCATCAATAAAGACTCTTTCGTCGTATGCGGCATTTTTGTCGAACAAACCGCCGTTTAAAAACGGAATACGGCAATCAAAAATATCCGAATAGTCATCTTTTCTTTGCTGATTGAGCGTGTCAAAAAATAATGGAGAAAGTTTTTTGACATAAAAATCAGTTTTGTCTTTTTTGTAAAGCTCACTGACAAAACTTTTGTCACCATCGCCCCATGAGCCGTTTTTCTGCACACCGAGCCACCCTTTTTTTTGTAGAAAATACAAAAATACTATTCGCCCGAGAAGCTTTTTTGAAAAAGCGTGCATTGTCTCTTCGTTGCCAAATAGTGCTATTTGGCTTGATAGATTTTCGTTTAGTTTTTCAAACAAAGAGCGATATTTGGCAAAAAACTCGTTTGATATTTTCTCTACGCCAAAAGCGCTCTCTAGGGCTTTGATGTTTGGATATTGGAGCTCTTTTAGCTGATTGTAGGCCGTATTTACGGCTGATATTCCAAGAACAAAAGTAAATTTTTTGAGATTGTTTACTTGCTGCCTGTCTTTGTCGTCGTAACTAAAGCGGATAAAGGATAGTCGCCACGCCTCTTTTGAGTTGTAAAAAGCTCCGATAGCTCCGTCTAGCATATACTCTTTTGCATATTTTTTTAGTTCGGCATTATACGAAACTCTGGCGTTTTCTATATCTTTGTCATCATCTACTTTAAATACAAAAAACCCAATCTCTTTGCGATCATCAAGCTTGACGCTTCCCAAAAACTCGCTATCGGTATTGTTTGCCTCAAAACCGTAAAAACGCTGAGATAAAAACTCTATGAATTTGTCTTTGTCAAATCTACTCTTAAGAAACTCTCTCAATTCCATCCGCACGCCCTCACACAAAGCTTTCGCTAAGGATAATATCTATTTTTCCGTCGATTTTATCGGAATTTTCCTCGTTTTCTCCGAGACCGTAGCGGTTTAAAAGCTCCTCTACTTTTGGCATTATCTCATACGGTTTTGCCGTTTTTTGTATTTTGCCTATGTTTTTTGAGAGGTTGAGGTATCTGCCCTCTTTTATCAACTCTTCAAGAGTCTCATACAGCGAGGTAGATACAAACTCTTTGTCTCTCCATGATTTTATTAGCGTGAGTGTTTTTTTGTCTAGCGCATTATCCACCCTAATGTTTTGCCCACTAGCTATTATCCCGTTTAGTTCCGCTTCAAAAGCCTTGTTTGCCATAGCGACATCGTCATAATGCCGTGGATGTATCGGAAGTACGGCTTTTTCGCCCCTATCAGCCTCTAGCGCTTTTGCCATCTCTACGAAGTTTGCCGGTGTGCATATGCCATCCGAGACGGTATAGTAGTTTTTTGAGTCGCTATTTTTGATAAATACATAGCTTTTTTGGATTTGGTCTTTTGAGGCTCTCTGTACTCTCATTTTTTTTGGCATTTTTGCTATTTGGTTAAATGTATTCGGGTTCGCCTCCCTGAAGTTTCTTATCTGCTCCAAATACAGCAGTTCCTCGTCCAGCTGAGTCTCTGCCCCATCCTCAAACAGCGTCACGCTCTCCACCTCTTCTTCTTTTGTGTATATCTTGCTATCTTCACCGAGAGAGTGATGGAATGTCTGAAGCTTGATATATGCCTTTTTGGACAGCTCTATCAGGCTCTCGCTCTGGGTCGTTGGCTTGAAGTTGAATATATGAATCTCAGAGTGTGTCGTCCCTATACGATTGATACGCCCTATTCTTTGCATAAGCCTTGTGGAGTTCCATGGAATATCGTAGTTGTATATGATGTTGCTACGGTGCATATTGACTCCCTCGCTGAGCGTATCGGTGGATATGATGATATTGTAGTCGTCTTTTTTTGTGTCGTGATTTGCGTCAAAGTTTTCTCGAATCGTATTTTTGAGCTTATCCCTATTGCCGCCGTGCACTACCAATATCTTGTTGCCGGAAATGTTGTTTTGCAGATACATAGCAGTCTCTTTGGATTCTGTGAATACTACTACTTTATCTTTTTTGTGGGTTGCCAATATCTCCTTGAACCTATCTAGTTTCGGGTCTTCTTCTATGCTATCCCAGCAAGCGACCAACTCCGATAGATTTCTCAAATCTTCTTGCAGTAGTTCATAATAGCCGTCTCTAAAATCACTTTTTGAAAATAGTTTTGCCTTGTCGCTCTCCACTAGAGAGTCTACCAAATCCTCAAAACTGTCTTCATTGTCTTCGAGTAGCTCATAAAGGTCAAATTTCTTTGTCGGTATCAAAACCCTATCATCGTCAAACATATCTATAAAGCGTGTTAGATTGTTTAACTGTCTTCTTATGGACGACTTGAACGCCCAAAACGAACTCTCAAGCCGCTTTACAAGCAAAATCTGCATGATGCTAGCCAATGCGGATGCACTCTGAGACAAAAACCCTTCGGCAAAATCGCCGAAAGAGTCTTGAGCGCTCTGGGTCATATATGCCAATGCTTTATATCTAGAGTAGTTGAGTTTTTTGGTGATGGTGTCTATAGATTTGTCAAAGGCGGCAAACTGAACGGGATTTAGATAGTATTCTAACTCTTTTACCTCATTGATACGAGGGATAGTCAAACCTTGCACCTCTATATCATCCCTGTATCGCTCTATCGTCTGTATATCGGTTCTAGTCCGACGAACCATAACTTCTCTGAGTATATTGTCTCTTACTCGTTTGGATAGCTCTTTTAACTGCACCATTTGTTTTGGCGTTAATGTTTTGTTTGTTTCGTCTTTATTATTTTTTATGATTTCTTTATACTCTTTGTCTATTTTTGCAAAGAAACTTTCTAGGTTCGGAAACGAGTCTATCGTGCTTTTGCGTTTATTTTGAAATAGATAAAGCTGGTTTGCTATGTCTTGCGGCTTATTATTGAGCGGGGTTGCAGAAATCAATATAATTTTTTTGCGGTACTTTGTACTCTCTTTTGTGATTCTCTCTAGCTCTTTATATCTTGATGTTGCATAGTTTTTGAATTTATGCGATTCGTCGATAATCACTACCTCATACCCTGAAGCGTCTTTGATTTTTTCCAGCTCCGCATATGATGCAAAGCGATAGTGGCGGATATGCCCTATTTTGAATTTATCGAATGTCTCACCCCACTCTTTTTCGATAGATGGCGGAGCTATAATCAAAACTTTGCCTTTTGTCTCAAACAGCAGTCTTTTGACAATCATAGCCGCCGTTATCGTCTTGCCGAGACCGACCACATCAGATAGGAAAAAACCGCCGTGTTTTTTTATCTTCGACAGCCCTTCATTGACGGCATCTATTTGGTACGCTAGTTTTTTAAATCCTTTCGGCAAATCCTCTGCGACGCTTGCATCATAGCTGATTCTATCTCCAAAATGCTCAACCAAAAATTTGATATACAACTCATAAGGGGTAATCTCTCTTAGATAGCTCTCTTTTTTGATAGTGTCTATGTCTGTATTAGTAATTTCAACTGCGCTTACCCATAGTTTTTCAAACTCTTCAAGGCTAAATCTTATATCGGCGCTATCTCTTAGCTCCACATTAAACTCATAATTTGTTGCCAGCCCGTTTTCGCTCAAATTTGAACTACCGGTAATAACAGAACCCCTATAATCAAGGCTTCCGTCATGGTTTGGCTTTGGCTCTTCTCTTAGAATATATATTTTTGAGTGTATGTTTTTATCTTTTGATATCTTGAGCTCAAGCCTATTGTTTGCTAACATATCGAGCAAAATATCTATACTATCGTCAACATCTTTTGTATATGCGGCTGTAGACAAAACCTCTTTTTGTTCTTCCACAAAAGTCTTTGCCAAGCCGACATAGTCATATAGGTTTGGCTTCTTGCCTCGCATATGCGCATCCGCTATTACCTTATCGACATTGATACCGACCAGTATCCTTGCTTTTTTGACTCTTGATAGATACGGTGCTATTTTTACAAATCCGCTTATCCTAAAATAGCCGATTAGAAATTCCAAAAATTCGACATTGTAGTACGAGAGAATATCTTTTAGCCTGTTTTCTAGCGTATTGCCATCTTGATTGTTGAAAAATTTTGAACTCATATACTCTCTTTGTAAGTCATCAGTCATAAAATAGTTGTATTTTATCCAAAAAGCTTGACCCAAAGCCAAAGGTAAAAAAATGCGTCTGGACGAGAAGTGGCAAAATGTTTTGGAGAGCGTCGGTTTTTCGTTTTTTCCGGTTGTAAATCCGCAAAACGGTGAGCTATTCGGGGTGGAGGCACTTGTAAGAGGGTACGAGAAATGCGGATTCGCATCTATAGATGACATGTTTGACGATGCATACAGGGACGGAGCACTTTATGATATTGATCTGGAGCTTAGAAAAAACGTCTTTGCAAAATTCATCGAAACCAGAGAGTATCTTTCAAAAAAAGAGGGGGTACAACAAAAAGTAGCCTCTCTAAAGCTGTTTTATAACATAGATACAAGAATTTTGGAGATGGTAGACTACGGCCCCGGTAATACCAAACAACTCCTAAAATCATATAGCATCAAACCGTCCAACATATATTTCGATATATCCGAGAGGCACAAGTTTTCAACCTATTCGGGGACAAAAAACATCCTCAATATGTATAAACTACAGGGATTTAGGGTTGCAATAGATGATTTCGGAAGTGGCAGATCCGGATTTGAGCTTTTATACCATTCTGAGCCTAATGCGGTAAAAATAGATAAACATCTAATCAGAAACATAAACGCAAACGGTAAAAACCGACTTTTTTGCGCCGAGATAATCAAACTGGCAAGGATCAGAGGGGCGCTTGTGATAGCCGAGGGGATAGAGACAAAAGAGGAGTTTTATGCGGCAAAGGAGCTAGGATTTGATCTAGTTCAGGGATTTTTCATCCAAAAACCGTCAAAACCAAAAGACATAGAGTATGAAAACGACAAAATAAAAGAGTTAGCCCAAAACGACAAACGGCAAAACGATTCGGATGCCGCCCTCATAAAAAGCCAGATGCTCTATCTGGAGCCATCTCAAGAGAGCGAACCGATACAGTCCGTAGTCGAAAAATTCCAAAAAAACGGCAAAATAGACGTATGCCCAATAATAGACAAAGAGTCACAGCCGCAAGGGATAATAACCGAAAAAAGCCTCCGAAAATATATCTACTCCCAATACGGCCTCCAAATCATCCAAAACCAAGCACTCCGCAAACACACGATGCCATGCCCGATAGCGGACATCAAAACCCCTATCGAAGATATACTAGACCTGTTTGCCAACTATGATGATGAGATAGAGGGGGTGATAATCACCCAAAACTTTAGATATGCCGGATTTTTGTCTGCCAAATCACTCATCAACGCCCTCAACGAAAAAAACCTCAAGGCCGCAAGAGACCAAAACCCCCTCACAAAACTCCCTGGCAACAGGGCGGTAACAGAGTATATAGATACGGCTCTGGGTGGGAGCGGAGAGTATATATTTGCTTATATAGATTTGGATAACTTTAAACCGTTTAACGACAAATTCGGCTTTAGGCAAGGGGATAGGGCTATTATGCTATTTGCCGATACGATAAAACGGGAGCTGTCGCCGTACAAGCCGTTTATTGGTCATATCGGCGGGGATGATTTTTTTGTCGGATACAAATTTGACGATGGAAAAAACGGAGAGTTTCAATCGGTACTCAAAAAAGCCCTTATCAAGTTCGCCCAAAATGCCGAATCTTTTTACGCCAAAGAGGATAGAAAAAGCGGCTACATAACCGCAAAAGACAGATTCGGCACAACAAGAGAGTTTCCGCTCCTGTCGGCTAGTTGCGCTTGTGTCACCGTAAACCCTGAAAAAAATAGACCTAGCGCCGACGATATAGTGCTAGAGTGTGCAGAGTTAAAAAAAGAGGCCAAATCATCGCCGGAAAAATTTGCGTTCATGTTAATGTAGGCCGCATACGAAACTGCGGTAACAAAATCGTCAAAAACAGTAGATACCATTCAATCCGTAATCTTCATAAACACTCCGCCTAAGCCCTTTTTGTACGATTGGGCTTAGTTTTGTCATCCTGACGAATTCTCAAATTTTGAGCTAAGCTCAAAACAAGCGAAGCGCTCGGACAAAAGTCCGATGTTTCCTCGAAAATTAGGTCTTCAGCAGACAGCTCGTCAGCGCTAGCGGCTTTTTAGGCGGCTATTCGATATCCTTTATACCGAGTATTTTATTTAGCAGAGAGCTTTTTTCGTTGTCGTACCAGTCGTTACCTTTTCCCTCTTCTAACGTTGTTATCACTATGCCGCCCAGCATATATCTCCCCTCTTTGCCGTTTGCGTCAAAGCTTTTTATCCCCCACGCATCGTGTATAACTAGAGGTTCGCCGTCCGATTTTTGCCCAATGTAGAGCATTATATGGCCCTTTAGATAGAGGACGCTCCTCCACGGTTTTGCGTTGTTTACTATAAACTCTTTTTTCTCATCCGGCTTCATCATCGAAATATCGGTATATCCTGCCGCCTGATCCGCCGAATTTCTAGGGAGCAACACTCCGGAATCTACATAAATATCCCGTATAAACATAGAGCAATCTCTGTTAAACAAATGGCCACCCCAACCGTACGGCTCGCCCGCCAACAGATACCCTCTGTGTTTTACTCCGTCAATATCCATATTATCCGGTATTTTTTTAAAACCCGTATCCGTTTTTGAATCAACCAGATACCCGTAACCGCAATCGGCTCTTTTTGGAACTTTGGAGTCAAAAACAACGGTTCCGATGTTGATTTTTTCGATAAAAACTCCGTTTGCGCCGTAGAGCGGAGTTTTGTCTATTTTTGGAGAGACTAGCGGCAAAGCCATAATCTCAGACTCTGTATCTTTGGATAGCATAGCGATATCTCTGGCATCTACCCAGCCGTATCCTACCCCGCTTTTAACATATACATAACTTTTGTCGGCAGATTTGCAAATAGCCTTTACCGGAGAGGAGAAATATAAAGCCGAATTTTGGAGATAGTCAAACGGATACCCCTCCCCCGCCTTGGCAGAGTCTTTAAAAAACGGCTTATCGGTCGGTAGAATCCTAAGATTCGTATTTTTGACCGCTATGCCGTTTTTAAATACCGGATTTTCATAGCACCCTTTTGCATCTAGTTCTAGCTCATTGACCCTTTTTGCTGATACCGGCATCAGGTTTTCACCGAAAAAACCGTCTTTTTTGGCAATAGCAATCATCTCCTCCAAAACCTCAGGGTATTCATCCGGCACACCGCCCTCCCAAACCGCAAAAAAATCCTTTTTGAATTTTTCGGTTTTTGAATCTGCTGTTTTTACCCCCAAACTGTTCCCGACGACGGCACAACCGGAAAATAAAAATAAAACTGCAATAAAAAATATATTTTTACTCATAATTAAAACAACTTGCTGTAAATTTTCCGGACTCAAAACAAAAGAAATAAATAATGAAAAGTTGCAACTCGACACTATCCGGATATATTTTACTTGCAGCCGACTTATACGGTATCAGCGCTTTTATAATCAACCCGACCGATCTTACGGCATCGTGTGTCAAAAATTCAAAAGACTATCCAAATGTTTGCTCTTTGGAGGCGTTTTACGGCTCAACCCATGACGAGGATTTGAACTGGGTCAAAGAGTTTATGGAAAATCTAATACAAAATAAACAAAAACTAAATATATCCTTTAGACTAAAAAACGGGTCCGATGAGTATAGATGGGTAAATGCTCTCGGTGACTTTTTAGAATCCGGTGAGATCTTGATCGCCCTAAGAGATGTTGATAAAGAGAAAAAAACAGAGTATGCCCTATATGACTATTACTCCGATTTGGAAAGCCAACTAATTGAGAAGGCGGAGGAGGTAACAAGGGGGGCTACGAGGTTTAAAGAGCTTGTAGAAAATATCAACGATGTTATCTGGGAAACAGATATAGAGCAACGGTTTACATATATATCGCCTAAAATCACCAACATACTAGGCTATACACAAGATGAGCTACTCGGAAAAACAGCAGCGGTGTTTTTAGCAGATAAAGAGATGGAGACCATAAACAAAACAGCGCAAGAGTGTGTTGAAAAAAACGTTGAGTTTAGGGTGGAAGCGCTAAAATATACACACAAAAACGGACATGAGGTGTTTTTGGACGTAACCGGATCTCTCATTTTTGATGATTTCTCTGAACCTATAGGCTTTAGGGGGATAGCAAGAGACATAACAGAAAAAAAGAGAGCCCAAGACGAACTCATCAAGCTAAATGAGACGCTAGAACAAAAAGTAAAAGATAGAACCGAAAAGCTGGAATCTGCACATGCCGAGCTCGAGAATATTTTTAATGCCTCAAGGGACGGGATAGCGGTCTTTGATCTGGAGACAAACTTTTTGGACGCAAACCCGTCATACCAAAAAATGTTAGGCTACACAAAAGAAGAATTAAAAGGCAAGAGCTGTATCAGCCTCAGTATTCCAGAGGATATAGAGCAGGCAAAAAAAGCCCTGCAAACAGTCCTAGACGAAGGATATGTTGATAGTTTTGAAAAAAAGTGCATCAAAAAAAGCGGCGAAAAAATATATGTGCAAATGTCGCTGGCGCTACTCCCTTGTAAAACGAAAATTATTGCCGCCACAAAAGATATAACAATAGAAAAACAATATAAAGAAGCCTTGTCAAGATACATAACACTAACCGACGAGCATGTTATCTCATCTAAAACATCGCCTGACGGTACGATTACTTACGCCAGTCAGGCCTTTTGCAGGATATCGGGGTATACAAAAAATGAACTAATCGGTAAAAGTCATAATATCCTAAGACATCCCGATATGCCGAAATCGTTATATGTATCACTTTGGGAAACAATCAAAAACGGCAAAACATGGAGGGGGGATATAAAAAATATCCGTAAAAACGGGAGTAACTACTGGACTTCAAATATTATTTCACCGGAGTTTGACGAAAGCGGTGAGCATATCGGATATGTCTCAATTAAACATGATGTAACCGATAAAAAATTGTTAGAAGAGATATCAATAACAGACGAGCTAACGAAACTTTACAACCGAAGGCACTTTAATGCCGTTTTTACGAAATCGATAGACGAGTGCCATGAAAAAGGTGATTTTTTGGTCTTCACTATTTTTGATATAGACAATTTCAAAAAATACAACGATACATATGGACACTCGAATGGTGACGAAACCTTGAAATCGGTAGCCGATACCGCAAAAAATACAGCCTCAAAAACAAATTCGACCGCTTTTAGAATAGGTGGGGAGGAGTTTGCAATCATCTGCTCCGCAAGCTCAAAAGAGGAATGCCTAAAAAATGTTGAAGAGATTAAAGAGACTATCCAATCCCTTCAAATACCGCATGAAAAAAATGAATCTTATGGTGTAGTGACCGCTTCATTCGGTGTGTACGGCGTCGATTTTTCAAAACAAGAGAAAAAACCGACGATGGATGAAATATACAAAACCGGAGACGAACTGCTATACAAGGCAAAAGAGTGCGGCAGAAACAGGATCTATTCTATGTTTATTTAAGACCTAGATGGAGATACTCCTCCATCCGTCTTTTAAACACTCGGTCATTACCACGCCCGTATGTATCACCTCTATCCCCATCTGCAGGTACTCATCGGCTACTCCGTACTCATCGACGCACGCTACACATGCACATAGTCTAACTCCGCTTTGTTTGATTTTTTCGATTTTCCCCCAAAGCTCTTTGTTGTCGGAAAGCAATTTAACCGATGCACCCCATACCATCAGCACAGCCTCATCCCAGTACCCACGCTCCATCATAACGCCCGAATACATCAACACCATTTTGTTTGCAACCTCGATATCGCCGCTAGACCACACTATCAGGAGCTTATCTCTATTTTCGTTCCATTTATCCATTTTTTTGTCCATAGTTTTTAAAAATTTTATCCTCTTTTTAGTCAAACTAGCTACAATGAGCCATTGTCAAGGCGGGAGGTCGGTATGGTTGAGACTTTTGGCAGGGCTAAGAGCCGTTTTTGGGAGATTTTTGAGTCGCTCGATAAAACAAAAATTTCGGAGTTTGACGCTTTTTTAAAAAAATTTGCAGTTGATTTTAACCTATATAAAAACGGGGAGTTTATTGAAAGGGCTTTTCCGTTTGACCTAATACCGAGAATCATAGAAAAATCGGAATTTGAGACGTTAGAGCGTGGAATTGCCCAGAGGATAGAGGCTTTGAATCTATTTTTGGGCGACGTATACGGAGAGCAAAAAATCATAAAAGACGGCGTAGTTCCGACCGAATTCGTCCATACGGCAAAAGCATTTTTGCCCGCTTTTATCGGAGTTGAGCCCCCAAAAAACATACGGACACACATCAGCGGCATAGACCTCGTAAAAGATACAAAAACAAACGACTGGATAATTTTGGAGGATAATCTACGGGTTCCTAGCGGTGCCAGTTATCCGCTCTCAATCAGAAAAGCCTACAGAAAAGTGTATCCGGAGTTTTTTGAGAATCTGGAGATCTCAAAAGTCAAGTTTTATCCGAAATATCTGGAAGAGGCGATGAATCACGTCAACTGCGGCGGGATAAACGTAGTCCTGACACCTGGCAGATACAACAGCGCATATTATGAACATAGCTATCTGGCAAAAGAGGCAGATGCGAGGTTGGCCACCTCTGCCGATTTGGAGGTAGAGGGAGGCAAACTTTATTTTAAAAACTACAACGGGCAAAAAATCAGAGTCGGAGCGGTATATAGAAGGCTTGACGACGACTTTTTGGATCCTCTGGAATTTAGGGGAGATAGCCTCATAGGGGTCGCCGGAATAACTAGTGCATACCGAGCCGGAAACGTTGCGATCATGAATGCTATAGGAAACGGGGTTGCCGACGATAAGGGGATATATTATTTCGTCCCGAAAATGATCCGGTACTATCTGGGCGAGGAGCCTATCCTAAAAAATGCCCCGACATACCTCCCATACTACGATGAAGACAAAAAATACGTCTTTGAGAATATGGAAAAACTGGTCATAAAAGATGTGGCCGAAGCGGGTGGATACGGGGTGATGTTCGGCTCAAAAATGAGCCGTGAGGAGATAGCTAATCTCAAAAATATCATCTCTGAAGAGCCTAGACGCTTTATAGCTCAAGAGCTAATCGAGTTTTATGATATAGAGTGCCTGATTGACGGCAAGCTGGCTCCTAGAAAATCGGATTTTAGGGCTTATGTCATAAAGGGTGAAAGCATCAGACTCTTTAACGGTGGACTGACCAGATACGCACTTGAGGCGGGCAACTATCTGGTGAACTCCTCTCAGGGCGGCGGCTTCAAAGATACATGGATAGTAGGAGAGCCAAAATGAGCTACCTCTCTTTTAATTCAGCGACAAATCTCTACTGGATAGGTAGGTATCTGCAACGGGCAGAGACTATGCTCAAAGAGTATGAACAGAGCTACGACTACGTTATCGACAGAGATTTCGAAGACGGCAAAAAGCTATTCGCAAAGTTCGGTGAACCGATAGAGTACAAAAATGCATCCGACTTTTTGGCGGTTGCGGTATACGGCAATCATACGCTAAATATAGCCGATATGGTCGCAAACGCCAGAGAAAATACCGTTGTTTGCAGAGATCTGATAGACGATGAGACATTTGCCGCCATAAACTCACTAAACATAAAGCTAAAAGAGGGGAGATGGTCAAATCTAAGGGCATACACTATCAACGAGCTGCTCTCCATCATGCGCTCTATATGGGGAGGGCTACGGGAGCCGCTAATCCGTCCAAAAGCATATTATTTTGTCGAATTTGGAGACGTAATAGAGAGGATAGATCTAAAAATCAGACTATACGAAGATTTGAGCAATATTTTGTTTGAGATAGAAAATATAAACATAATAGCCCATAAGCTAAATCCGACATGGAAAAACGTCAAACTGACAGGTAGCGACAAAAACAAACTACTGGCCGAATTTAACTCACTAATAGACAAAATAGCATATGGTTGTTGAGGTATCGTATAACTTCTCTATCGCCTTCTCCAAAGAGGCGTATGATCATATGTTCGCCCTCAGGATAATTCCGAAAACGGACGAGAGGCAAAAGCTATTGTACGCCGATACCAATCTCCAAAATATCTGGGAAGATACCGACGGATTCGGAAATTTGGCGATTTTGGGCAAGATTGCAAAGCCGCATAAAGATTTTTTTGTCTCCCTCAAATCGGCAGTAGAGATAAACGAAAAAGTAAAGCTTGTCGATACACCGCTTGAAACATATCTGTTTGAATCAAAATTTACCGGATACTCAAAAGAGTTTTTGATCTATGCAAGCAGACTAAACCCTCCAAAAAATACTCTCCAAAAAGCCCTTTATCTTACAAAAGCAGTATACGGGGACTTTGAATACAAAAAGCAATCAACTGACGTAAACAGCGATATAAACCATCTTTTGCTCCAAAAATCCGGCGTTTGTCAGGATTTTAGTCATCTACTAATAACCCTTTTAAGGTACTATCGGATTTATGCCAGATACGTCAACGGCTACATCGACGGCGAAGGGGAGACTCACGCTTGGGTGGAGGCCTATATAGACGGTGAGTGGATAGGGTTAGATCCGACCCACGAACTTACAACCTCCAAACTAGCATACGTAAAAGTGGCCCACGGAAGGGATTTTGCCGACTGCACGGTAAACAGAGGTGTTTTTGCCGGGGGCGGGGAACAAAATATGGATATAAACGTTTATGTCGTAAAAGGGGAGCAATAAAGGCTATGATAGAGGATGTGTACTCGGTAGATCTGCCGGTAGGGGAGAAACTCTCCATAAAAAGAAACAGATATACCCCAAACTCCGGAACTGCGGAGGGGCTAAAGAGGATAAGTATCGTAACCGGAATACACGGTGATGAGCTAGAGGGGCAATACGTCTGCTACCTCCTAAACGATTTTTTGCAAAAAAACAAAGGTGCAATACGGGGAGTTATTGATATTTATCCGGCGGCAAATCCGTTAGGGCTTGACTCTATCACGAGGGGTTTTCCGTTTTACGAGGTTGACCTAAACAGACAATTTCCCGGCTCCAAAAACGATTTTCTCCCATCTCAGGTAACGGACGGGATAGTTGAGGCGGCAAAGGGGAGCGATATAGCGGTCGATATACACTCCTCAAACATCTTTTTAAGAGAGATACCGCAAGTTCGGATAGCCAGTCAGTTTGCCGACACTCTGGTTCCGTTGGCAAAACTACTAAATATAGACTTCATCTGGATCCACGATGCGGTAACGGTGCTAGAGAGCACTTTTGCCCACGCCATGAACGGACACGGCTGCAAAACTCTCGTTGTTGAGATGGGGGTCGGGATGAGGATTACGGAGGAGTACGGCAAAAACCTACTAAAAGGGCTTTTGAATCTTATGAGATCAGAGGGGATTTTGGATATAGCTCCCGTAGATGGACTGAGGGAGCCGATGACATCGGAGGTCGGCGATGTCAGCTATATCAACGCCGATGCGGCCGGAATATTCGTTCCGGTAAAAGAGCACTCAAAGCAGATAAAAGAGGGTGAACTAGTAGGGTATATATACGACCCGTTGGAAGGGCAAGTATTGCAAGAGGTGTTGTCGCCGTCAAGCGGGATTTTGTTTACCGTCAGAGAGTATCCGATAGTCTATGAGGGTTCACTGTTGGCTAGAATATTCGGGGGTCAAAAATGAGAGAGGAGATACTTTTTGAGATAGGCTCCGCAAACAGAAATCCGCTCGTCGTAAAAGGGTTTAGATTCGGTAAAAAAGAGGAAGGCAAGCCATCTATAGCAATAGTCGGAGCGCTCTATGGAGATGCTATATCGCAACTTTTTGTAGCCTCGTCACTTGTCAATTTTTTGGCTCAAAAAGAGGCCGAAAATCCGAACTTTATAACCGGAGAGATCCTGATAATCCCTTCCGTCAACAACTATTCGTTTAATATCGCCGAGAGATACTGGCCGCTCGATAAAACTGATATAGATATGATGTTTCCGGGATACGACAAAGGGGAGACGACACAGAGGATTGCACATAGACTATTTGAGGCGTTGCAAGGTTTTACCTACGGGGTAGTCCTTGAAAATAGAAAAGACAGAGCCTACTGTCTGCCGTACATCAAGCTGTTCAATGTTTTTGAAGAGAGCATAGGCGAGGCAAAAAAATTTGGTTTCAGATTTATCCACCACAGAGCAACAACTCCGGTCGATACGGTATCGCTCCAGTACAACTGGAAACTCTGGGGGACAAAGACATTTTCGATAGTTTTCGGCAAACGCTCGGAGATAGACTATGAAAACGGAGCTTTGACCATTGAGGCCATCACCAGATTTTTATCAAAAAACAACATCATAGATTTTGCAGTTGCGGAGGGGTATAGCTCAAATGTCATTACAAGGGATAAAATAGAGGTTCTAAAAGCCTCCAAAGCCGGACTTTTTGACCCGAAAGTATCACCCGCCTCAGTCGTCAAAAAAGGGCAAGTTCTCTCTTACACCACTAACGCTCAAGACGGGAGGACAATGGAAAAAATAGTCTCCCCGTGCGACGGGATAGTCACCTGCATATACGACTATCCGCTAATTTTTGAGCGCTCAATAGCGTTTAGGATAGCCAAAGCCTAGTATTTGTGCCTCAACCTTGCGTATACGGTTTTCGCTTGGGAGTTTTTATGCTCCCTCTCCTCAAACTCAAAAAGCCCCGTAGCTTTCATCAAATCGCTTAACTTTTTATATCCGTAGTTTCTAGGGTCAAAATCAGGTGAGTATTTGTTTATCTCGCTCCCTACGGCACCCAGATTCGCCCAACCGTTTTCGTCGCCTGAATCCTCAACCGCAACCGAGAGTAACGTCCTTAGTTTTTCGTCTTTTAGGTTCTCTTTTGACGGTTTTTCAGCTTGCGGAGCCTCCGCCCACGTCTCATCTCGAAGTATCTCGGTATATATAAACTTATCGCACGCCGCCACAAACGCTTTTGGGGTCTGCCTTTTTCCAAATCCGTATACGACGAGACCGGACTCCCTGATTCTAGCTGCAAGTCTCGTAAAATCGCTATCGGAGGAGACGAGACAAAACCCGTCAAACCTCTTTGTATACAGCAAATCCATAGCATCTATGATCATAGCGCTGTCGGAGGCGTTTTTGCCTGTCGTATACCGAAACTGTTGTATAGGTTGTATCGAATGGGTAAGGAGCATATCTTTCCATCCGGAGAGCTGTGGCCCCGTCCAGTCTCCATATATCCGTTTTACGCTGGCGACACCGTATTTTGCTATCTCCGATAGAAGATTGGGAGTTAGAGAGGGTTGTGCGTTTTCGGCATCTATCAGTACCGCTAGCTTGTAACTCTCTTTTTTCTCAGACATCTACGGTCGTTTGCAATCAAATATCATATCGGTGTCGATACTTACATACTCCGCCTCAGGTATCGGGGACTCCGTACCGGAAGACTCGGCCGCCATAGCCTTCATCCCTACTCTAAAAAGCCTCTTGTCTTCACTACCGAATGTTATTTTTTTTAGCTCACACATAGATTTTGTAACCCTGGATAGCTCGGCCGCCCTTTTAGAGGAGTAATCCAGAGCCGTGAATTTTAGTTTTTCGACTCCGGCCTCTCTTTGCTCTCCGGTAAGCTCCCAGCTAATCGGGTACATAGAGAGTTTCTCTGTTTGCGGGTTTTTGATTTTAGACTCCAGATACCTGACAAAATCATCATAAAAAGTGACGTTTGTAAATCTGCACGAAAATCCGATATTCCCCTCGTACCCTTTTACTAATACCGTTTTTGTCGCCTGATCGTATTCGCTTTTCGGAAATATATAATACTCCCCTCCCTTGCAAACGGTTGTTTTTGTTTTTGCCTCCGAGAGTAGCGCATCAAGCGACATTTTCGCCTCCATTTGAGACGGTCTGGATACCGAAAACGTCATTCTGGCACTCATCTCGTTAGGGGCTGTCTTTGTCCAAAATACCTTTTTATCTTCAACCTCAAATCCAAATACCGACATTGCGGTCAAAGTTGCCCCTAATACTACTTTTTTTATCATTTTTACCCTCATATTTTTGTTTCGGCAATTAAATCGAATGATTGTTTAAAAAAACAAAATCGGCATTGATGTTTACGTCGTGCAAAAGCTATTAGGCTTTTGTATACTTGTCCCGTAACGCCTCTATTTTGCCTTGTAGCGTCGGTAAATAATCCCTTATTATCCCCTCCACAAGTCCCAAATCAACACCCAAATAATCATGCGCTATAAAGTTTCGCACATCATAGGAGCCTTTTGCATCCCTCTCAAGCCCGCACTCTCTCAGTACCAAAGCGTCTAGCCTGTTGAGCGTCTCGCCTATTTGTAAAAATGCCATCAAAACTGCGGGTCGCCCCTCTATCTCGTCATCTAACGCCGCCACTATACCGCCGTGCCTATCTACCACGGCATATATATTGGCTATCATCTTGAGCATAAAGTCACTTTTGGCGATATAGCTTTTTTCAGACATACCTCATATCCTCTATAATAT
This sequence comes from uncultured Helicobacteraceae bacterium, assembly GCA_937973585.1. GTDB lineage: Bacteria > Campylobacterota > Campylobacteria > Campylobacterales > UBA6016 > UBA6016. The sequence continues at coordinate 35,766 of CALJKN010000220.1, read as the reverse complement.
ATTTTTTGCCTATTTCATTTAATCCATTGATGGCTATTAGGTCAATCTCTCTATCAAGAGCCACTTTAATTTCATTTTTTATTTCTGATATTTTGCTAAATGCACCAAAACCGCCGTATATGCGTGAAAATTCTGCGGGATTTTCTATTTTGTAGAGCAGGTCTATGTCGCTAGATTCGCCCTCTTCGCCTCTGGCGTAGCTACCACTCACACCGACTATGACAAAACCCTCTTTTGCATATCTATCTTTCAGCTCTGCAAGCTTTGAGTTTATTGCTTCATTCATCCGCTATTTCCTCCTATTGGCATACTCAAAAAGCTCCATCAGCTCCCTTGCATACCAAAACTCCACGCCATCGTTGTCGTGCGCCGCATCTTCAAAGTTTTTATGAAGTTTTATTATCAGAGATTTTTCCACTCGTGCCATCCTCTTAATATACTTTTCAAATGGTGTCAATATGATACTATAGCTCAACTACCGTAACCGTTGCCTAAAACTTGAATCTCCTTAGCGTAGCTATGACGATTTTGTATCTTTTAAAAAATAACCATTAAAAATGTTATAAAATTTTTGGTACGATTAAACGAAAAATAGTAGTACAAATGATAGATAACATACGAATTCACCCCCAAAAAGAGCAAAAATACGTCCGTCCGGTCACAATCTCGTATACCAAAAACGGCGAGGAAAGAACATGGGAGGCGGTAAAGAGTTTTGATAGCGTGGCGGTGCTTTTGTATCATACGACAAAAGATTCATTTTTGTTAGTAAAACAATTCCGTCCGGCAATTCTCCTAAACGAGGCAAAAACTATCAAAGATAGCTATACGTACGAGCTTTGCGCCGGAATCTGCGACAAAGAAATTTCACTCACACAAACGGCGGCCGAGGAGATAGATGAGGAGTGCGGCTTTTGCGTTGAGCCGTCCAAAATCGAGTTAATCACCTCTTTCCATACTTGCGTCGGTTTTTCCGGCTCCTATCAGACCCTCTTTTATGCGGAGATAGACGATAGCATGATGATTCATAGCGGCGGTGGAGACCATACGGAGGATATTGAGCTTGTGTATTTGCCGACGAAAGAGGCAAAGGAGTTTGTTTTAGATAGCAAAAAGCCGAAAACTCCGGGGTTGGGGCTTGCATTTTACTGGTGGTTTCATACGAAAGGAGATAGATAATGGTCTTGTCGTCGGCATGTCAGGATGTTATCAGGGCTATGGTGTTTATGTCTGAACAAAAAGGGATAACACAGGTAAAAAATATCACAAAAGAGCTAAACCTCCCTTATCATTTTCTCTCAAAAAATATGCAAATAGTCTCAAAGGCGGGGCTAGTGGATGCTAAACGGGGGATTGACGGCGGAGTAAAACTGGCAAAAGATCCGAGCGAAATCAAGGTGATTGATATCATAAGAGCCGTAGACGGCGACAAGTATTTTGACAGATGCATACTCGGTATTGGTGATTGCGACTGTGAACGGATTTGCTCTCTGCACGAAGAGTGGATAAAAAGAAAAAACGAACTAATAGAGATATTCTCCGCAATGTCTTTGGAGGATATCTCAAGAGATATAAAAGCGCATAAGATAAAAAGAATTTAGAGCTTAATAATCTTTTTCCGCTTTATCTCGCTATCCACCTCGGCAAGGGTTGTGGCCAAAAGCAGCTCCCTAAATTCCGCCATCTGCGCCTCCCACCTTTCATGTAGTGCACACGGTGTCTCGGCAGAGCACTCCCCTAGCCCCATAATACAGGTATCAAACGGCTTCTCACCGTCAAGCGCTAAAATAATCTCCAAAAGCTTGATAGACTCAGGGCTTTTGGGTAGAGTCACACCGCCGCCGACCCCCCTTTTGGACTCTAGCAATCCGGCATCGGAGAGTTTTTTTAGCGTTTTAGCCAGATAAGGCAAAACAATTCCGAGATCTTTTGAGATGGTATCGGCGCTTACATACCCCTCATTTTTTTTTGTCATATACGTCATCACCCTGATAGCATCGACGCAGGCAGATGAAAATAAAAACATCACTCTTCCCCTTTTTTCGTAATTGCGGCACCCTCAAGCATCTCAATAGGATTTTGCAATTTGATTGCCGAAAACCCTAACTCTCCGGCCATTTTTTTCTGTTTTTGTACTATACCCTCTTTTAGGCTTTCGCTATATATATTTACGGCGCATTGTTTAAAGTTCGGCTCAAAAGATTTTGGGTCGAAATCTCCTATTGTCAGAGCGTTTATCAGCTGTTCACCAAAATGAAAAGGGACAAACACACACCCCTCCCCCACAATCTCCGTGACTTTGACCAACAAATTATCGACACTCCCCCTTTTTGAGGCTATCCGTATCCTATCTCCGCTTTTTACTTTTAGTTTTTCGGCATCTTTCGGATTTATCTCACACCACGCCTCAGATGCCAAATCGGTAAGCAGCCGAATATTTTTGGTTTTTGTCCTCGTATGCCACTGCTCCACCGTCCGCCCCGTGTTTAGTATCAGCGGAAAATCGCCCGATTCGCATTCTGGAAGCGGCTTATAAGAAAGAGGCAACAGCTTTGCCCGTCCATCCTCCGTAGGACATGCGAAGCCCTCGTCGTAAAGCCTCTTTTTGCCGTGCGGATACCTCTCGTTGCAAGGCCATTGGATACCGCCAAGCTCCTCAATCAGCTCATAACTCATCCCGCTATAATCACACAGCCTCCCGCGACTAACCCTCTTCATCTCTTCAAAAACGTCTCTACTAGAGGCTAAAGAGCCGAACAATCTATCCATAGAATCGCCGAAATACCCGCTAAACTCCCTTATGATTTGAAGGTCGCTCTTTGCCTCCCCGATAGGCTCTACCGCTTTTTTGGCGTAGTTGCACCGCCTCTCGGAGTTTGTATAGACCCCCTCTTTTTCGCTCCACGTAGCCGCCGCAAATACTATGTCGGCAACCTCTACGGTCTCGGAGACAAAAGCGTCTTGGACTACTAGCATATCCAGCTTTTTAAACGCCTCTCTGATTTTGTTTTGATCTGGGAAGCTTACAAGCGGATTTGTGGCGACAACCCAAAGGGCTTTTATCTCTCCTCTATCTATTGCGTCGATGATTTGCGGGTAGCTATATCCCCTTTTTTGCGGAATCTCATCCGGCGATACGCCGATGATAGAGGCAAACTCCTCTCTATCTTTTGGGTCTGCAAAGTTTCTATATCCTGGGATTGAGCTTGTAAACCCAAACTCTCTAGTCCCCATAGCATTGCACTGTCCCGTGATAGAAAAAGGAGCCGCCCCCTCACGACCCAGATTGCCGGTAATAAGGGCTAGATTGCATATTGCGCTTACCGTGTCGGTTCCGATGGAGCTTTGGTTTACCCCCATCGTCCATGCGCTTAGAGCCTTGTCCGCCCCCGCATATAGCCTTGCTATCTCGTAGAGTGTTTTTACCTCTATCCCTGTGATATTTGAGACCTCTTGCGGCGGATAACCATCCATGATAAACTTTCTAAACTCTCTATATCCACTCGTTCTATTCTTTATAAACTCCTCGTTCTCCCACCCCTGCTCCATCACGATATAGCATAGCCCGTTTATGAGGGCTAAGTCTGTTCTAGGTTTTATCGGGACGTACAAATCCGCCATATTTGCGGTTTTTGAGCGTCTTGGGTCTACGACTATGATTTTTGGTTTTTTCCCGTTTATTTTTGCGTTTTTTGCTATGTGGAGCTTTAGTATCGGGTGGTTGTCGGCGATGTTTGCCCCTATCAGCATTATCATATCGGCGTAGCTGAAATCCTCATAACTAGCAGGGGGGCCGTCGCTCCCAAAAGTCTGCTTGTACCCCATCACGGCGGAGGCCATGCACAGAGTCGTATTGCCGTCGTAGTTTGAGGTTTTTAGCCCTAGCTGAACAAATTTTCCCAAAGCGTAAAAATCCTCGGTCAACAGTTGCCCCGTCGATATGCACGCCACAGCCCCGTTTCCGTGCTTTGCTTGAATCTCTTTGAACTTGTCGCTTGCCGCTCTGTACGCCTCATCCCAACCGACTCTTGTGAGTTTGCCGTCTTTTCGCACCATCGGATAGGCTACTCTATTTTCTGCGTTTACTATCTCGTGTTCGGTTAGACCTTTTGGGCACAGAGTCCCCATCGATACGGGGTGAGACGGATCCCCTTTGGTTAGTACGGGTTTGCCGTCTTTGACCCCGATATAAAGCCCGCACCCAACGCCGCAATATCCGCATGTGCTCCTTATCCATGTGTCTACTTTTTTGGAGGCGTTTATGAGACCGAATTTTTCGTCTTTTACAAGGGCGTATTTTTCGTTTTTTATATCTAGTCCGATAATGGATTTTAGCTTCTCAAACATACGCTACCCCCTTTGGTTTGCGGCAAAAAAGTTTCCGGCAACACCTATTGAGACCGCCGTTTTGAAAAATAGATACCGCCCGAAAATCTCTGCCAAAAAAGAGCCGACAACACAAACAACACAAAGGAGCGAACCGTAAAAATAAATCTCCGAATTGATAAGCACCGTTGCAATCAGCGGCAGAATAATCCCAAAAGCCGATAAAAATCCGATTCTAAGTTTTTTTAGTAACGCAAAATTGTTATCCAAAAGCTCTTTTGTTTTTGAGAGGGCATTAAAATTTTTTGTCTCAGGATCAAGTAACGTCAAAAACGAATACTCGTCATACACCAATCGGAGTTGGAAAAAAGCGATCAGCATAGCAACCGACAGTACCGATAGTGCACTACCGTAACCGTCTCTTACCGACAATACGGACGCTATCACCAAAAATCCGATATATCCGGTTCCAAAAAATCTATAAGTCGTAGAGACCCTATCCCATGACGGACGGGCAGGAACCCTGTATATCATAGACTGGGCATATATCCCGTAAAATCCAGCCGCAAAAGTCGCCGCACAAACAAAAAACACAATAAACGGAGCCGTCCGAATAAACAGTAGTCCGCAAACAACCGACAGTAATCCGGCATACACCCCAAGATAGAGTGCCTCTCTGCTGAGCCATGATGTTTTTTGGTTTTTAAACGCCCTATACGCAAAAATAGGCCTACCCAGATGCAGAGCCGACAACGAAAGCCCTATGAGGGCCGGAGCAAACGCAAAAATAGCGGTAATACCGTCCAAAGCGGCTGTTTTTAACCCCAAAAACGACAAAAAAGAACCCATAAAAATAGCGACAAAAGCGCCAAAAGAGAGCTGAGTCAAAACGGTCATAAAGACAAGAGGCAACTCCGAATGTCCCGCTTTTACAAAACGGCTATCGGCAGGTTTTGCATTTAACGTCTCGTCGTTTTGGGTGTATCTGGTCGTCGGTTTTGTGATATTCGTATCCGGTACACACGGAGCCGACCCCTCTTTTTGGAGGCCAAATCTAATCCACTCGTCTTTGTTTACAACCTCTATCTCTATCGCCCCCGCCGGACACGCCTGAACGCAAGCCGGAGTCTCTCTGGCATCTAACTTTTCATAGCACATATGGCACTTTGTGACGATTCCCCGTTCCGGATTAAATACCGGAACCTCATACGGGCAGTTCCATGTACAGTATTGACACCCGATACAGCCCTCATCATCGTGGATTACTATCCCGTTTTCCAGCTTTATATATGAGTTTGTCGGGCACCCGTTTAGACAGGCCGGATCTATGCAGTGGTTACACCCCATGGAGTTAAAGAGTGTTTTTACATTTGGAAACTCTCCGGCCTCCATCTCCCCTACCCGTCTCCATTTGACGTTTGCCGGATTCCCGTTTTGCTCATTGCACGCCGCCTCACAACAACGACACCCTACACACGCCGTCGCATCAAAGTGAAACCTATACTGCTCACCCTCTTTTGGCGGCGTTACATCTATCCGGTAGTTTCCGCATTGCGATTTTGTCTCTGCCTTGTATGCTATAAAGCTTTGAAGCGGTGAAGCTGACATGATAAACCCTCTATCTATTCAAATATCGGTAGATTCGCAACCGTCTCTTTTAGATCTTTTAGCAACACCCCTTTTTGGTAGAGCCTCCCCTCTTCGCCCTCGCCCGATAGTTTGCCGCCCATATATATATCGACCGCCAGTTCCACCTTGCCGTCAACCGCTTTTTTGGTTCCGACGAATCCGATATCTCCGCATGCGTGGATTCCACACCCTTTTGGGCACGCAGACCAGTACATCCTGACGGGCTTTGTATATTTCACGCTTTTATGCAGATACTCGGCAAGCTCTATGGCATCGGGCTTGTTGGCTATCACCCCAAACGGGCAATGCTCGGTTCCGGCGCATGCGACGAGGTTTGTCAAAAAGCCGTTTTCGTATGTTATGTATTTTTTTACGATATCGGTATCCGGAAGCTTTGACGGCTCTTTTACCCCCAAAATATACATATTTTGCTCAACCGTAAATCTAAGCTCTCCGTTTCCATGCTCTTTCGCCAAAGCGGCAAGAGATAGCAAATCGGAACCGCTAAAAACACCTGACGGGACGGCACAGTGAACGGCAAACGTACCGTCTTTTAGCCCTATAGGTGTTTTTGACTCAAAATTTTCGGAGTCGTTCAAAAGCTCTCCGGCGCTCTCAAAATCTACCCCTGCAGCCTCTTTTATTGCGGCGGTAAAATTATCCATCCCTACGGCATCCAATAAAAACTTTAGTCTGTTTTTATTTCTATTATCCCTAAAGCCGTATTTTTTGAATAGCGATATGATAGCCCCAAAAACGGCAGAGACCTCTGATGCCCTCACAAACATATCGGCGCTCTCGGCCTTTACCCCTACTTTTCCGCCCAGATAGAGGTTAAACCCGTACTCATCCCCTTTTTTTGCCAACACAAAGGCGCAATCTTGTCCGAAAATATTGCATCTGTTTGTCGAGGAGCCGGATATTCCGGTATTAAATTTTCTAGGAAGGGTGCTTATCCACTCCGGATTTTTTAGAAAAATATCTTGCATACCCTCTATAACCGGAGTCGTATCAATCACTGAATCTTTGGCGTTTGCACAGAGCGGATCAGCCAAAATATTTCTAAAATTGTCTATTCCGGTCTGATAGGTAGTGATTCCCACGCTCTCAAGCCCCCTTAGAAGGGTCGGAATATCCTCGATAGCCAAATATCTAAGCTCGATTTGCATTCTGGTTGTGATATCTATGTAGTCTTTACCATATTTGATAGCCGCATTTGCGATTGCCTCGGCCTGCGTTGCATTTAGCGAACCGCCGGGAACCCTCACCCGAATCATAAACCGCTCAGGCGTTGCCGGGCGATCAAATATACCAAAGCTTTTTAGGAAAAACTCTCTGTCCTCTTCGGGTATAGAGCCGTATCCCCCTTTTGCGAACTCATCCAGTTTTGCATATAGTCCGGCAATATCCTTGCCCTCTTTTTTTTGTTCCAATGCGGCAACTTTTGAACTTCTTTGCTCTTTTGCCTCGATTAGTTTTTCTATTGCACCCATTGCGATATCCTAAAAAGTGTATTAGTTGCCGCCCAAAATTTAGACGGCAAAATGTCGGTTGAACCCCCTGATTAATTCTCACATTTTAGGCAAAGCCAAAAATGAGGCCTTCAGCAGGCGGCTCTCGCAACTAGTTGCTCTGATAAATTCATATTTGTTCAGAGCTCTCATTTATTCATCATCTTTTGCAAATTTTTTATACAAAAAGTCCATAACGGCCTCTTTGCACCTATGGTATTCGGGCATCTCTTGAACCTCTAAACGGTTTCTTGGTTTGGGTAGATTCACCTCCACAATCTCGCCGATAGTAGCCGCAGGGCCGTTTGTCATCATTACGATTCTATCCGACAGTAAAACCGCCTCGTCTACGTCGTGCGTGATAACCACAACCGTATTTTTGATTTTCTCTTGAATCCTCATCAAATGATCCTGTAGGTTTGCTCTGGTGAGGCTATCTAGCGCCCCAAAAGGCTCATCCATCAAAAGAACTTTCGGCCTTATGGCAAGCGCTCTGGCAATACCGACCCTTTGCTTCATCCCGCCCGATATTTCGCCGGGATATTTGTCTGCGGCATGGGAGAGACCGACATAGTCGATAAATTTCATTATTCTCTCTTGCGCTTCATGCTTGGAAAGCTCGGGCATAACTTTTTTGACACCTATCTCGATATTTTGATAGACGGTTAGCCACGGAAGCAAAGAGTGGTTTTGGAAAACTACCGCTCGATCCGGCCCCGGCCCTTTTATCTCTTTGTTCTCCAGTAGCATCGCACCGCTGGTTAGCTCTTGAAGCCCTGCCACGATAGAGAGAATAGTAGATTTTCCGCAACCGGAGTGTCCTATGATAGAGACAACCTCGTTTTCCATAATCTCCAGATTTACGTTTTTGAGGGCGACATATTCGCCGCCGTTTGGCAATTTATATACCTTGTCAAGGTTTTGTATAGATAAAAATTTCATCTGCCGCCCTTTTTGCGATAATCAAACTTGTCCGCTATATAACCCATCAAAACATCTAGCAAAAGACCGACGATGCCGACTATCATAATGCCGATGATGATACTTGTATATTTGAGATTGTTGTACTCATCCCAAATCCAAAAACCGATACCGATACCGCCTGTTAACATCTCAGCCGCCACGATAACAAGCCAGCCGGTTCCCAAAGATAGTCTCATCCCCGTAAAAATATACGGAACCGCAACAGGGAGGATAATCTTAAACACCATCTCGACGGAGTTAAACCTAAACACCCTTGCGACGTTGATATAGTCTTCATTTACGCTTTTAACACCTAGAGCCGTATTGATGATAATAGGCCAAATGGAGGTGATAAAAATTACAAATATAGCGGTAACCGTGATATCTTTAAAAACAAACAGTACAAGCGGCAACCACGCAAGCGGGGAGACCGGTTTTAGTATCTGGATATACGGATCAACCGCATAATAAAACTTTTTGCTCATTCCAAGCGCCAGACCCACCGGAATACCGACGGCCGCCGCTATCAAAAATCCGGAAAATACCCTCCCCAGAGAGTATAAAAGCTGTATCATAATCCCTGGGGTTCCACCGTCTTCAGCCGTATGAAAAGGGTTTGAAAAAACCTCAACCATGGCCGAAAAAGTAGCTCCCGGAGTCGGGAACCCCTCTATTTTTGCGCCGACATAGTTCCATGCACCGACAATAACGGCAAACGTCAAAATCGGCAATACAACCCTAAGAGCTTTCTCTCTCATTTTGCGCATCCGGGTTTGCCCGCCGGGCAGAAATAGTCAGGTTGAACGACTTTTACGCCGCCTAGAGCTTTATTTGCTTTTGATAGGGCATCTTTTTGAACCGCTACGGTTTTTATGTCAAAACTATAGATATAATCAACCGCTTTTGTAGGGTCAAATACTTTGCCGTCCAAAAATTTATTAGTCGCACCCTCTCCGTCTTTTTTCCACGGACTTGTCGGAATTTTATAGTTCACCTCTTTGGCCGCCGCCGCAAACAAATCAGGCCTATATACTTTTTCAGCCATAGCTTTCATATCCACCGGAGTTTTTAGCTGACCCCATCTATACATCTGAGTCATAAACCATACGGCATGGCTATAGTATGGATAGCTTGCGTAGTTGTTTGAAAAGATATTAAACACCGGATTCGGCTCTACTTTGCCGTTTATGTACATAAAAGTTCCGGTCATAGAGTTGTCCAAAACGTCTACCGGAGCGTTTACGTACTCTTTTTTGGCGAGTATTTTACTAGCCTCTTTCCTATTTTCCCAGTTTGCGTCAAGCCACATAGAGGCCTCTAGGACGGCTTTGATTACCGCTTTTGTCGTCTCCGGATTTTTTGCCACAAAGTCCGCTTTTGAACCTAAAACTTTTTCCGGCCCATTGTTCCAAATCTCGTATTTTGTGACGATAGCATGCCCCATATTTGCCATTACCGCCCTCTCGTTCCATGGCTCGCCGACACAATATCCGTGGGTGTTTCCCGCCTGCATGTTAGAGACCATTTGCGGTGGTGGGAATACCTTTAGAGTTACGTCGGTATCGGGATTTACCCCGCCTGCGGCTAGCCAGTATCTAAGCTCGTAGTTGTGAGTTCCTGTAGGATACGTCATCCCAAGCTCTAGCGGCTTATAGGTTCCCGCTTTTTTCTTCGCCTCTATAGATTTTTTTAGGTAGCTAGCACTCACCGGTCTTTTGGATTCATCCATCCCTTGCGCTTTCATATCGGCTATGACGTTGTTATCAAGGGTGATGCCGTTGCCGTTGTAATCAAGACTCATAACGGCGTTCATAGGGACGTTGCCGTTGATTCCCAGAGTCGAGGCTATAGGCATAGGGGCTAGCATATGCGAAAAATCATACTCTCCGCTAGCCACTTTTTGTTGGATTCCTGCCCAGCCACCGCCCTCTTTTACGACTGTTACGTCAAGACCGTGCTTTGCAAAAAACCCTTTTTCCTTCGCTATTACGATCGGGGCACAGTCTGTCAGCGGGATAAACCCTATTTTTAGAGCTGTTTTCTCCGGAGCGGCACACAAAAAGGCTGCTGTAGCAAACGATAAAAAAACCGACTTTTTCATCTTTTTCTCTCCTTGTAGATATTTTGGATATTTATGTCGATAATTTTACAGCAATCTTGGATTTTTTTGTCCACTATGTATGATTAAAAAATAGACAATAAAGTACAGATTTAAAAATTTTGAATTTATTTTTTCAGCAGATAAAAAAAGTCTGATTTTTGATTAGATGCAGAATTGGGGAGGCGGCATATTAGTCGCCTCCCCCAACAAAAAATGAATTAGTGTCCGTTAATAGCCTCAGGAACCACACCACCTTTAAATACACCCTGAACATTTCTCTGTGATGAAACACCGCCGCTACTTCCGGTGAGCGCCCCACTAAATACGCCGCCGGTAGAGTTTGCGACAGGACCGTAGAACTTACCTTGAAGCTTTAAGATATCTGAAGTATTTACGCTATTACCTACCGTAGCCGTATACCCTTGGGTGTTTGCAGAGGTATTGATAGAGATTGCGCTCGATACATTTGTCAGATTGGTGCTTTGTGAGTACATCCACCCTTTTGAAGTCTCAAATTGTAGATTATCTAGCTTGATCGGATTTGCGGCACCGAAATGAACAGTCATATTAAATCTATTAAATCCGTTTAGCACTATCGAATCTACCGCACTACCGTCAAACGTATCCCCCAAAACATGCCCTTGATAGCCGCCGACTACATTGTTATTTGCCATAGCTTGAATAGTCGAGGCATCGGTTGGAACCCCGCTCACCCAGTAACCGGTGTAAAACTCGGGACTACTATCTCCGGCAAGAGTAGTTGCAGCCTCCCAATACCCCCACGAGCTATAGTCATCCTCGCTATATACCGCTCCGTATTCCGTCACCTTGTCAGGCAGGGCGGCAAAACCTATAATGCCCGGTTTGTTGTTTATCAGAGCCGTCCCCCATATCACTTTACTATCTTCACTGGTGTAATAAACGGCGGTCGTAATCCCTGACGGCAGAGAACCGAAATGTGAAAAATCAAAATTTGTAACACCTACGTTGTACCCTTGTCCGGCAAAATCAGACGACAAAGAACCCTTTAGCTCTCCGGTGACCGACGATGCCGCCATATACTCTTCCGTGAACAACATTGAATCTATTTTTCCAAACACCCTCGTGCCGTCAGATTTTGCCCCCACAAAAAAACCGTTATTAAGCCCCGCCGTATAGCCGTTTTGAACCGGAGCATTTGCGCTGGCAAGTGCCGATGACGGACTATAAATCCAAGTTTTCTCACTGCTATGAACTCCGGAGTCGTTACCGCCTGCAAGAAGTACAGAGCCGTCATCAAGGGTTACCGCACCTCCACCCTCAAATCCAAACGGCAATGGAACTCTGTATCTCCAAGTATCAGTATCCGGATTATATTGCTCTATAGAGTTTAGCCTGTTGCCGAACGAAGCATATCCGCCTATAGCAAGAACGGAGCCGTCATTTAGGACGGTGGCGGCCAAAGCGGCTCTAGGAACCAACATATTTGCCTTCATCGTCCAAGTATTTAGAGTAGGATTATATATTTCCGCGCTATTTGTGACAAATTCTTCAGTATAGTCAACTCCGCCTAAAGCCATAACATTTCCGCTTTTTAGCGTTACGGCAGCAAGGGAGTGTCTGGCAACATTCATAGAGGCCACATCGCTCCATCCACCCACTCCACCGTTTGCGGCAAGATCAAACATCATAACCGAATTTGTTACACCGTCGCTAATAACTCCGCCTATAGCAAGGGCTTTATTATCGGATAAAGCGGTAATTGCGTGGTTATACCTATAGTACGGCATAGAGGTAACAGGTGTCCACGTATTTGTATTAGGGTCATACAAGTCGGCAAAAGCCATAGCCCAACCCCACCCGTCATTGCCGCCGGCAACCAACACCTTACCGTTTGTAAGTGTTGCCGCCCCAAAGCTCATTCTGGGAACCCAAGCGTTAGAGTCTGTCGGCATCAACGTCCAGGTTTTAGTCGCCGGATCATAAATTTCCGGCTCCAATACATCATAATTTATAACATCGTAATTAAAGCCGCCAAGAGCCAATACTCTGCCGTCTAAGAGTTTCGTCATAGACAGACCGACCCTTTTATAAAACATTGAACCGCTCTGAGTTAGAAAATTTACACCGTTTGAAATAGAGGCAGAAGGTGTTACCACCGATGTTACGGTTGTAGGCAAGACGGTAGCTATCGGTGGCGTTAGCGTTTGCTGTTGACTGCTTATGTCTGCGCTTTGCGTCGTAACTTCTTGCTTTTTGAACTCTTCTGCTACCTTTATCGTTTTGTCGACATTTTCCATATTCTGAACTATTTTTTCTACTTCAGGGGTAAGCTCATTCACTATGCCTAAGTTTTTATCCCCATCCCCCATGTTTTGCGTTGTTTTTGTTTGTTCGACAACTCCGGCACCCTGCGTCTGCTCGCTACGCCTTTCGCTCCCTCCGGCGGAGTTTTCAAGCTTTTTTATCTCTGTCGGCGTATAGGCTCTCGGCGGCTCTATCTTTCCATCTTTTGCCGTTGTTATCTCGCCGGCTCTTACTATTGTGACCGGTTGTGGAGGGATACCCTGCCTAGGGGTTTTTGGCTCAATAGTAATAGCCCCTTTCGTGCAGGCTACCACCTCCTCGCTATCCGTTATACTCCCGACAAGCTTTGTCCCCCTGATACCTATCGTAACGGTTTTACCCTCTATTTTAAATTTTTCAGGGGCAATTTTTGCTATTTTCCCAGTAATAGCTTTAAAGGCACCCTCTTTGACGCCGACTTTTAGATTTGAATTTTTAGACCCCTCTTCATACAGATACTCGTGGACCTTAAAATTAGTATTTGCACCTATCGTAATTACCGTACCGTCGGTAAATAAAATCTGGGCAGACGAGGAAACTTTTGTAACCACAGAGTCACTCTCTTCAAGTTTTGTATTTGGGGCGGCAATAGATTTTGCGCCTGCTTTTTCTATTAAAACCTGACCGCTAACCACCGTGATTTTTCCAACGGATGCAAAAAGGATACTCCATCCAAAGAGTATGAAGAAAATAAAGAATCTCATAATTGCCCTTTTTTTTGTGTTTAATTTTAATCGGGCTATTTAATAATTTAAGTATATATTATGTTAAAGTTTAATTAATATTCACTTTTTTTTAGATTGAGTTTACTTAAGATATAATGGAAAACAATCAATAAATCGGATATATAAGGTAGATTAGATGGACAAATTGTTGATAGTAGAAGACAACAAGGCTCTGGCAAAGATGCTATCGATACATATCTCTAAGCTATCGGGATATGAAATAGTTACCGCCTTTTCTATGGCCGAGGCTTTGGCGGCTACCCAAAAAGAGAAGTTTTTGGCCGCACTTTTAGATCTAAACCTCCCCGATGCCCCGAACGGCGAAATAGTAGATGAGATTTTAAAACGAAATATCCCCTCTATAGTCTTGACCGGAAACATGGATGAAAAAACCAAAAAACTAGTCCTTCAAAAACCGATTGTCGACTACGTATATAAAGAGAAAATAAAAGACATAGACTGCATAATCGCAAAAATAGATAGATTATCCAAAAACAGAACCCAAAAAGTACTCGTCGTTGACGATTCACAAACTGTCAGAAGTGAGATAAAAAGCTACCTCACAAGAGAGCTCTATCAAGTGTTTGCGGTCGGTAACGGGGAGGAGGCGCTCGGTTTTTACAAGGACAATCCGGATATCTCTCTTATAGTGACAGATTTTAATATGCCCAGAATGAACGGTCTGGATTTAGCCGTAGAGCTCAGAAAAACAACCACAAAAAATAATCTCTCAATTATCGGGATATCAAGCGATGCAGAGACGGCGGTCGGGTTTTTAAAACTGGGAGCAAACGACTTTATCAAAAAGCCTTTCACCAGAGAGGAGTTTGTATGTAGAATCAACAACGCCGTCGAAGCTTTAGAGAATATCCAACAAATCAGCAGAATGACTGTCACCGATTTTCTTACCGGAGTCTCAAATAGAAGATATTTTTTTGAGAGTTTTGCGGAGTACTATACACAGGCGACGCAAGCAGGGGAGTCGTTTGCACTTGCTACTTTCGATATAGACGATTTTAAAGCGATTAACGATACATGCGGTCATGCGATAGGTGATGAGGCAATCAAAAAAGTTGCAAACGTCATCTCGGCAAAAGCAAGACCTTCCGATATAGTTGCACGTATCGGCGGCGAAGAGTTCTGCCTATTGCTTAAAACAACCGGTGCCAAAGAGGCTTACGATATTGTAGAGGATATTAGACATTCGGTTGAACATCTGGGACTTGCTACGAAAACGAGGGGAGATATAACAATTACAGTCTCGGCAGGATTATCGGTAAGACCTTTAGACTCTTTGGAGGATATGCTAGACGAGAGCGATGCTCTGCTATACAAAGCAAAAACAAGCGGCAAAAACCGAATAGCGATATAATCTATGAAAACCGTAAATATATATTTTTCCGGTTTTGAAGAGCTAGAAAAAACAGTAACCGACAACAGTTTTTTAGACTCTAAAAATCTACTTATTCAGATTTTTGACGGACGCAATAGCTATACTGATTTTTGCATATTATCCGAATATATTGCAAAACTATTACCGACTGCCACAGTTTTGGGGGTTAGTACGGCAGGTGAGATTCTGAACGCAAAGATGTCAGAAAACGGCGCAGTTATCTCTTTTTGCTCTTTTAAAAATACAACACTTATCCCGTTGTCGTCGCAAGGCTCTGAATACAAAGACGGTGTTTTGTCGGCAAATGCGATCGATGGCGACGATATCAAAGCAGCTATCTTTTTTAGCGACGGGCTATACTCAAATGCGGACGAATTTTTAAACGGCCTAAAAAGCGTTAAAAAAGGCATCGTAATAGCCGGAGGGGCGGCGGCAGACAACGGCTTGTTTAAAGAGACGTTCGTATCACTAAACGGGGTCGTAAACCAAAAATGGATAGTCGGAGTAGCTTTTAAAAACAAAGATCTCGGAGTTATAAACGATTGGGAGTTGGGATACAATCCGATCGGCAAAGAGATGAAAATCACAAAAGCGGCAGGGGCGGAGCTATTTGAATTAGACGGCAAACCGATATTTGAAATAGTCAAAAAATACTTTGGCGAGAAGATACTAAATACCCTCCCTGCCAGTATCGTCAAGTTTCCACTCCTAAAAAAAACCCAAAACGTTTCGGTAGCCAGAGCACCTGTTGCAAAAACCGAAAACTCACTTATTTTTGCAGGCTCTTTTGATGAAGGAGAGATTGTCCGTTTTGCTATAGCGGATATGAAAAATATCGGCTCAAAAGAGCCGCCAAATGGTATAAGAAAAGCACAGGGGATATGGATATACTCGTGCATGGGGAGAAAAGCTTTTGCCGGAAAACTGCTCGAAAAAGAGTTTGAAAAATATACCCCCGTATCGTCTGCCGGATTTTTCGGATACGGTGAATTTTACGATGCCTCCAAAACCACAAGCAAGCTAAACCTCACGACAACCCTTTTTGCCCTATACGAAGACGATCTGGACACCTCAAAACATCATAACATAGAACACCCCGACGATACCCAAAGTGATATAGAGACCGTAGCATATCTGGCAAACGCCGTAGTTGCCGATTTAGAGGAGGCACTAAGCGATATAAACACATACAAAATAGCCCTTGATTCAAACTCAATAGTCTCAAAAACAGACAAAAGAGGGATTATTACCTATGTCAACGACCTCTTTATAAAAGTATCCGGCTATACAAAAGAGGAGCTAATAGGCAAATCCCACAGCATAATAAGACATCCGGATATGCCGGATTCGCTTTTTATAGAGCTGTGGAAGACGGTATCTTCAGGTAAAACCTGGAAGGGGATAGTAAAAAACAGACGAAAAGACGGGGGGGAGTATTTTGTAGATACCGCAATCGTTCCACTACTGGATCAAGACGGAAATATAAAAGAGTATATCGCCGCCAGAACCGACATAACCACCCTTGTCAAACAACAACAAACGATAGAGAGACAGGCACTAGATCGCCTAACAGGACTACCGAACAGGGTTAAGTTTTTTGAAGACGATGCAACCATTGGCGGCTACAGGAGTATTGCCATTTTAAATATAGACGGATTCGGGACGATAAACCGTTTTTACGGATTTGAAAATGGAAACTCCATATTGATAGCCATCTCAAAATCGATCTCGGAATTTACGGCAAAAAATGGATTCTACCCTTACAAACTCGATGCCGACAGCTTTTTGGTGGCCTCCGAAACAATGGAGAGCGACGATTTTGTTGAGGCAATCAACGGCTTTATAAAAGATGTAAAACAAAAGCCGTTTTTAGCCGGAACATTTGAGGTAAACGTTAGGCTAAGCGCAGGAGTAGCATCGTCAAGCGGATTGCTGCTCTCAAAAGCGGAAGAGGCGCTAAAAAAAGCGAGAATCAAAAGGGTTGATGTTGCCATACTAAACGACGAGGATGAGAGGGCAAAGCAACAAAACTTTGAGATGCTAAAAATTCTTGAATACGCCATCAACAACGACTCTATCGAGCCTTATTATCAGGCTATTGTAGATATCCGGACGAAACAAACGGTTAAATACGAAAGCCTTATGAGGATTAAAGATCAGGATGGAAAAATATATTCACCTTACCCGTTTTTAGAGGTAGCCAAAAAATCAAAATATTATCCGGCAATGACAAGAACGGTCGTCAAAAAAACGTTGGTCGATTTTGCGGCGAGGGATGAAGAGGTATCGCTCAATATCTCGGTTTACGACATAGAAAACGAGGACACGGTATCGATGATAAAAAAATCCCTCATGGAGTTTCCGGAGCCAAAAAGGGTAATTTTTGAGCTTACCGAGTCGGAGACCCTTGAAGACTACGCAAAAATTACGGAGTTTATAGAGGAGATAAAAAAGCTAGGGGCAAAAATATCGATAGACGATTTCGGTAGCGGCTATTCAAATTTTGCATATCTTGCCAAATTCAACGCCGATTTTCTAAAAATAGACGGCTCTATCATCAAAAATATAGCCTCGGATCGACTCTACTACCAGATAGCCGATTCAATCAAAGACTTTGCAAAAAAACTTGGGATAAAGACTGTTGCAGAATTTGTATCAAACGAAGAGATAGCAAAAAAAGCGGAAGAGCTTGGGATAGATTACGGGCAAGGGTTTTTGTATGCCGTACCGAAGCCTATATGCGAGCTATAAATACGCATCCCACTGAGCCAAATCGGCTCTTGTCTCCCCTACAAAACTATTCAAAAGCAAAAAAATCAATTCGATAATACTAGACATTTTCTCCGACCTCAAATAAGTATATTTTATTGGTCGGAATAGTATAGTATTTTTATGCCAAAGTCAAGTAATTTTATTAAATTACTATATTTTTACTCCATTATCATCTCTACGCTTTTGCCGTTTGCTATCTCGGCTAACTCTACGCCAAACTCGTAGCACTTTGAGAGCTCCTCTTTTGTCGGAATCAGTTTGAACTTTATAGGCTCTAGGGGGGTTCTAAATTTTAACCCTCTCATCCTCTGATAGAGCATATTTTGAGCCTCACCGCTCCAGCCGTAACTACCAAAAGCGGCCCCTATCTTCCCTCTGCTCTCCAAAAATGCCATACAAGAGAGTAGATCCCATGCGGGCTTCACCGCATCGGCATTTATCGTAGGGGTACCTACAACCACAACGTCACTCTCTTCGAGTAGCGTAATCATGTTGCTAATCTCTAGCGCCTCCATATCGTATATACTGGCTCTTATCCCATCGACCGAATCAGCCCCTAGATATATCTGCTCTGCCATTGCTCTCGTATTTCCGTAGCTTGACACATAAAAAATATTAACGTGTTTATAGTGATACTCTTTTTTTGCAAATTTTGCCTCGCTGCTCCACTCCCCGTAAAGCGCCATAAACTTCTCCGGCTTACTCCTTAGAATCGGACCGTGAGATGGGGCTATCAGGGCTATATCTTTTGTAGCATAAAGCTCCAATGCGGAAACTACAAACCTCTTAAACGGCCTCATGATGTGTTCGTAGTAGTATTTGAAGGCATAGTCAAAATCACCCACCATGTCATCAAAGAGCCTCGGATCGTAAAAATGACATCCGAACACATCCCCGCTAAAAAGGATTTTGTCCTCTATAAGATAGGTGCTCATCGTATCAGGCCAATGCAAAAACGGGGTCGACAAAAACTCCAACGTCTTATCACCCAATGATATCTTGTCTCCCGTCTGCGCCGTAGTAAACTCTATATCGCTTTTGACAAGGGCTTTTAGCATAGATTTTGCCGTTACCGCTATGATTATTTTCGCCTCGGGCGCCCTTTTCATAAGCTCAAATATGGCTCCAGAGTGATCAGGTTCCATGTGGTTTAGGATTATATATTTTATCTCGTCGTAAAAACAGAGCTGTTCTAGCTTGTCAAAAAACTGGTTTTCAAACTCTTTTTTTACCGTATCTATGACCGCAACACCGCCACTCCCTCTAACCAAATACGAGTTGTACGAGGTTCCGTTTGCCGTTTTCATAATTATGTCGAAAGTTCTTATGTTCTGGTCAAAAGCACCGATATAATAAACATCGCTCACAATCTCTTCCGGTCTATTTTTGGACATTTTGCCTCCAATTTCTCATAAATTAATTCTCAAATTTCCGGCAAAGCCGAAAATTAGCTCTTCAGCGTGAGGGCTCTCGCCGCTAACGGCTCCTAATAAAACCCAAAAGTCTAAAATTTTTGAATTATATACGGAAGGTTAAAAAAAGGGTGTCTAAAAAATGGCTTTTAGAGATTTATGACATCTGTATACTAAGCTCTGTTTATTTAGAATATAAAAATGGACGAAAACAATAAAATCTCTTATCGGACACTAACACAAACACTTGATTTACTGCCGATGACGGCATATGCTGTTGAGGCGGACAGTAGAAAAATTATTTTTTTAAACAAAAAAGCGGTTCAGGAGTTTGGCGAGATAGACGAAGAGCCTTGCTATAAACATATTTACGGACTGGAATTACCATGCCCTTTTTGCACTTTTGAAGGGGGTAAAAACAAAACCTGCAATACAACCGAAGAGTATGAGGCATACAACTTCAAAAACCACCGCCGCTATAAAATCTCACAAAGCTCAATACTAACCGATGAATACGGTGAGATAAAACTACAGATAGCCTCTGAGATTTTGCAGTCAAACGACTCAAAAGAGGGAGAGCGATACCTTTTTGATATTTTTAGAAGCATCGCCGATAACGCCTCCGATATGATTTGGGCAAAAGATCTGGACTCTAAATATATTTTTGCCAATAAAGCAATTTGCGACAACCTCTTAATAGCAGAAAATACAGATGAGCCTATAGGAAAGACGGATACTTTTTTTGCCAAAAGAGAGAGGGAAAAACATAAAGACAACCCAAATTGGCATACGTTTGGAGAGATGTGTCACAACTCTGATATTCCGGTGCTCCAAAGTAAGCTACCGATTCGCATAGACGAATATGGAAACGTTAGAGGAAAGTTTTTGTTTTTGGAGGTTCACAAAGCCCCGCTCTACGACAAAGAGGGAAATCTGATAGGGACAGTCGGGACGGCAAGAGATGTGACAAAACAAAAAGAGTTGGAAGCCGAGCTAAAAAAAACTATCGAATTTCAAAAAACAATATTTGAAAACAATGCCGCCGGAATCATGATAGTAGACTCAAAAAGAGATATTGTAGCAGTAAATAAGCAGTTGGTAACGATATTCGGCTACGATGACAAGTCAGAGATAATAGGCAAAAATGCAAGGTTTTTACATGCGACCGATGAGAGTTACCAAAAATGGGCTCCTAAATTTGAAACCGTAAAAGACGGAATGTTGCTAGCAAACGTAGAGTATACGGGTAGACAAAAAAACGGTACGGTGATATGGTGCTTGTTTTACGGGACAAAAATATCACTCGAAAACGGTGAAAACGGTGTAATGTGGAGCCTTGTAGATGTCACAAAAGAGAGAAAGGCTAGAGAAGAGCTAAAGTGCCTAAACGAAATGCTAGAACGCAAAATTGAGATTGAGTCGGCAAAAATGATAGAGCACGAGAGACTCATGATGCAACAAAGCAGGATGTCGGCGATGGGCGAGATGATAGGGGCAATAGCCCACCAATGGAGGCAACCGCTCAATGCTCTGGGGCTTATGATTCAAGACGCCGATATGTCGTATAGATGTAACGAGATGGATAAGGAATATTTTGCATCTTTTAAACAAAAAAGTATGGAGCAGATATCGTTTATGTCGAAAACTATAGACGATTTTAGGGATTTTTTCAAAATCGACAAAGAGATTAAAAGTTTTCCGGTTATCTCAAAAATAAACGAGGTAATATCGCTATTAAAACCGCAGTTTGCCTCATCCGATATCCAAATCACTCTGGAACAAGATTGCGACTGCTCCGTCTGTGGATATCCGAATGAGTTTATGCAGGTGATTTTGAACATCCTAAACAACGCCAAAGATGCAATCATCCAAACAAAAAAAGAGGGCGGCCTAATCAAAATAACTACCAGATGCCGGACAAACGCTTGCGTAACAACCATCGAAGACAACGGCGGCGGCATTGAAAAACAGGTAATCGAAAAGATCTTTGACCCGTACTTTACGACAAAAGCACCCGACAAAGGGATCGGAATCGGCCTGTATATGGCAAAAACTATCATCGAAAAACATATGGACGGCGCAATAAACGTAACCAATACCGAAAACGGAGCGCTCTTTACGATAATACTTCCAAGAACAAAATAAAGGATACAGATGTCATACGAAATACTCGATATAAACACGGTTGCAAGATACGCAAAGGGGGTAAAAGCGATATCGGATGTTTTGGGGGACGGAGAGTATATCGCAAAAGAGGTCGGGGACGGGAACCTAAACCTTGTATTTATAGTCGAGAATCCGACAAAACAAACATCAGTCGTCATCAAGCAGGCGCTTCCGTACCTTAGATGCGTCGGCGAGAGCTTTAAGCTGGGTGAGCAGAGGATGTTATTTGAGATTCGCTCTATGCTCTTTTACGAAAAAGCCGCATCCGGTCTAGTTCCGAAGATATATCACTACGATGAGGCAAAATACACCCTTGTGATGCAAAACCTATCAAAACATATCATCATGAGAAAAGGGATTTTGGATTGCATAGAATATCCGAAGTTTACAGACGATATAACCGATTTTATAGCCAAAACGGCATTTGCGACGTCTGTGTACGGGATGGACAGCTTTGAGCGCTCAAAACTATATTCGGACTTTGCCCAAAACGGAGAGCTCCGAAAACTAACGGAAGATTTCGTATTTACGTTTCCATATATGCAAAACGAGACAAACAGACACAATCCACTCATAGACGAAAAAGCGGAGAGCATCAAAGCAAACGGAGCATTCAAAGAAAAAGCGATGGAGCTAAAATATATTTTTATGACAAAGGCCGAAGCCTTGTTGCACGGCGATTTGCATACAGGGTCCGTGATGCTAAATCAGGATGAGACTTTTGTTATAGATAGCGAATTTGCCTTTATGGGGCCGATCGGGTTTGATCTGGGTGCCGTTACTGCCAATTTGCTTATGGCCTCTATAGCAATGAGGGTTAGAGAGAAGCCTGAATATGCCGACAAGATGGAGCATGCGGCATACGAGGTTATCGAAAAATTTGGAAAAAAATTTGAAACACTACTTGTTAACGGCAAGGGCGGCATGTACGTAGACGGATATTGGGGTCAAAACGATTTGTGCCATAAAGAGGCTCTGGCAAAAAAAATAACCTCCGAAATAATAAAAGAGAGCATAGGGTTTGCCGGATGCAAAATGGCAAGACGTCAACTGGGTGTAGCCCACGTACTGGAGATTGAATCTATAGAAGATGAGACCAAACGGGCAATAGCCGAGACAAAAGCTCTGGACATAGCCGTAAAAATGGTTCTAAACTATGAAAATATCGATACGGCCGAAAAATTAAAAAACCTTATAACGGAAGCTAAATGATAAATTACAAATGTATGAGATTTGACGAAAATATTTTGGAGGTACTAGACCAGCGGATACTTCCGTTTAAAGAGGAGTGGATAGGGCTAAAAACCTGTAAAGAGGTAGAGATCGCAATAGCCGATATGACGGTTAGAGGTGCCGGAGTCATCGGTTGCGTCGGAGCTATAGGGGCATACTACGCCGTCAAAGAGGCAAACGGGGATAGCAAAAAACTAGAAGAGCTATCGGTATCGCTAAAAAACGCCAGACCTACCGCCGTAAACCTCGAATATGCGGTAAATAGAGTCCTAAAATCAGCAAAAACAGATACAAAAAAGGCCTACGAAGAGGCGGTAAAAATAAATCGTGAAGATGCAGAGGCTAGCGAACTCATAGGGGCTAACGGACTAAAAGAGATAAAAAAAATACTCAAAAAAACAGGCAAAAAATCAATAAACATAATGACCCACTGCAACGCCGGATATCTGGCCATCATAGACAAAGGGAGTGCTCTAGCTCCGATATATGCTGCAAAAGAGGCCGGAATCGACGTTCACGTCTGGGTGGATGAGACGAGACCCAGAAATCAGGGGGCAAACCTAACCGCCTGGGAGCTTGGCAAAAGCGGAGTCAAGCACACTCTGGTAGCGGACAATATGGGGGCGCTACTGATGCAAAGAGGGATGGTAGATATGATGATAGTCGGAGCCGACAGGGTAGCGGCAAACGGAGATACGGCAAATAAAATCGGGACACACCTAAAAGCTTTGGCAGCAAAAGCCCACGATGTACCTTTTTATGTCGCCCTCCCCTCCTCTACGTTTGATTTTGGTATCAAAAACGGGGTAAAAGAGATACACATAGAGGAACGTAGCAGCGATGAACTACTCTATATGTACGGACTTGACGAGAACAAAGAGGTAAAAAAAATCAGAGTAGCTCCGGAATGGACAGGGGGGCTAAATCTAGGTTTTGACATCACCCCTTCAAAGCTTATAACAAAGCTAATCACCGAGAGGGGGGCTTTTGCTCCAAAAAAAATCGGAGAGTTTTATAAAGTATAAAAATGGGAAAGAAAAATTTAATAAACATCCTATATGTCGTCATATTTGCTTTGGCGGCGGCGGTATTTGCCTATCAAAAGGGGTGGGTACTGGCAGATTTCGACTCCATCTCCCCGCAAGAGGCCTCCATGCTATCAAAACAAGATAATACGGTTGCGATTTTGGATGTCAGAACGCCGGAGGAGTATGCTGCCGGACATATCGCATCGGCTATCTTGATACCCCTGGGTACACTATCTTCAAGCCTACAAAAGCTGGACGGCGCAAAAGATAAAAAAATTATAGTCTACTGCAAAAGCGGCAACAGGAGTGTAGCGGCATCCAGAATCCTAAAAGAGCACGGATTTCACCCAATCAACGTAAAAAGCGGCTTTGACGGATGGGTAAGCGACGGATTGCCTGTTGAGAAATGATTAAATACCTGTAGCAAGGAATAGAATATGAAGTATCTAATTTACGGTGCATTGCTAGGATTGTTTTTCTCAGGGTGTGCAACATGGCAGGGTATCAAACAAGATACATCGGACGCTGCTAATTGGACAAAACGAAAAGTAAACGACGGGGCACAATGGGTAGAGGAAAAAACACAATAGGTTTTGCGCCAATCTACAAAAGGGGTTCGCAATGAAAGAAGTAATCAACATTTACAAAAAGCACAAAATTACCATTGACAACTTCGTAATCACACTCATAAAAAGTATGCCCAAAACATACATAGACAACGCCGAAACGATAATGAAACAAAACCGTTTCATACAGCTAATTTACGGCGTTGATCAAGATTTTAGACAGTCAACGCCAATAGTATGCAAGAAAAATAGAGAGACAAAACAGATTGGCAGCGACAAAAGCCACTACTTTATGAAAATGATCCTAAACGGCGACAACATATACATCTCTAACCCGTATATTCACTACAGAAGCGGCAAGCCAAGCGTATCGGCAGTGCACAAAATAGAAGATGCGTATTATGTATTCGATATGAACCTGATAGAACTACTAGAAGATCTGAAGCTGATTGAGTACAATAGCGGATATGATAAATTCAAGAGAGTTGTATATTTCTTTGGCTCCACAATTCTCTCAATAGTCTCAGTAGCGCTGATAGGATTTGGTGCCTTCGTCTTCGCTAGGCTATTATTTCAAACGGGTGAAACCGAACAGTTTTTGCACGATATTTTCAAATGCATCATAGCCACTACGCTCGGTTTGGCTATTTTTGATCTAGCAAAACAAATATTTGAGCATGAGGTTTTATTTCAGTCATTTCATCATCCGGAGGACAAACAATACAAGGTCCTAGGAAAGTTTTTAATCTCAATCGTTATTGCGCTATCTATAGAGACGCTAATGGTTGTTTTTAAAATTGCACTTGACGATCACAAACAGATGCTGTCGGCATTCTACCTGCTAATCGGAACCACCGTCATGTTGGTTGGCCTTGGATGGTTTTATCGAACAATCAGAGAGACCGGATGCAAGGATGAATTGGATAATTGAGGTTGACCGGAGGGGAATAACTATATCCCCTCCCCCATTTTTTTAACCATCATAGCATTCATCTCTTCTACATCGACTTTGATATGCTCAGCCCTGTAGTTTTGCGGGATATTCTCCCTAAAAGGTCTAGGTGATACGTCGGGCAACATCACCCCTTTTGTTTTGTGCTCTCTGATTTTATATTTGCCGCTCCCGTTTCCCTCTCTAAAATACTCCAGAAAGTCGGCAGTATATGCCATATCCCACGCTATAGCTCCATCCGACGGACACACGTCTGCACATTTTGGAGAGGTGGCATCGACGCACTCTATACATTTTTCCGGTTTTACATACGTATAGTCATATCCGCTTTCGCTAGACGACACGATAGCCGTAGCCGGGCACTCGTCCACGCAAGCATCGCAGTTTATACACAATTCAGTGATTATAACCGACATCCAAAATCTCCAACCTTTGATATTTAAAATATTGTACCTATTTACAGAAATTAAACGTGCCTAAAAAGTAGCGTAGCAAGCTATAAAATGCTATGATTTGGGTACTTATTAAATCTTGCAACATCTTACTATATCTATTTTTTTCGAGGAAAATATGGAGCCTAACGGACAAAACCGAGACCTAATCATCTTAGAAATGGAACTTGAACTAAAAAAAGAGTTGGATTTTATCCTTGAAGAGATAATCACCCTGATAGACAAATTCGCCCCGAATATCAAAGAGGAGTTTTTGAGACTACGTGGAATATTCATAGACTCCAGAAGCAAAGAAGAGGTTAGTTTTGACAACATCCTCCAAACAAACGACGACATAAACAGCCTCATAAAACTATTCTCTTTGTATTTTATGCTTGTCAATATCGCAGAAGAGAGGGACGAAATCAGACGTAAAAAAGTCAATCTATCCGATACGATTGAGAGGCTAAAGCAAAACGGATTTGACGAGGCAGATATCGTTGAGACCTTTAAAGAGATAGAGTTTTTCCCCGTATTTACCGCCCACCCTACGGAGTCCAGACGGAGGACGTTTTTGGAGGCGCACCACGATTTAATTCAAGATTTTTATAGAATTTTCAAATACGGCGACGGCGATGCATTGGAGCACTTTAGATACAAACTAAACCTCCTTTGGCAGACAAACCTGATAAGAGACGAAAAAATAGAAGTTCTGTTTGAGCTGGACAACCTTTTGTACGGCGTTGAGACCTCCGTCCTCCCTGCACTCACAAAAATCCACGAGGAGATAGAGCGGATCACCGGAAAGATGGATTCCCACGTCGTAAAACTATGCAGCTGGATAGGCGGCGATAGAGACGGAAACCACTTTGTAACCAATCAGGTTATGACAAAGGTTATGAAAACACAGATGGAGACGATCGTCAATATCTATATAAAAGATATCGGAAATCTCATCAGGGATCTCTCAATCAGCACAAAGCAGGTCAACGTCGGTGAAGAGTTACTAAAAAATCTGGATGTGGAGTGGCAATATTTTACCGGAGATTTGAAACCGCACAAAAATGAGCCGTTTAGAAACAAGCTGACCCTAATGAGAAAAAAGCTCCAAAACAAGCTAATTTCGCTAAACGCCTTTGAAAAGCCGGAGTTTCTCTACAACGAACCTGAAGAGATGATAGCCGACATAGATTTGATGCTTGAGTGCTTAGATGAGCTATCCGGTAGAGAGCTAAAAAAATTCAGAACAAAAGTTTTGACGGCCGGATTTCACCTGCTAAAACTTGATTTTAGAGACCATGCGGAGGTAATCAACAAAGCGGGAGCCGAGATATTTTCATACCTCGGACTATGCGATATGAACTTTCTCACCCTCTCCCGTGAAGATCAGCTAAACACCCTCGGCTGGGCTCTCTCAAAGCCGAAAATCGACCTAAATTCGCTATTTGGGAAAATATCCGAGACAAGCGCAAAAACGGTAGAGGCGATGCTGAAAATCGAATGGGGGAAAAACGAAATATCGGAAAAAATACTCGATAGCTTTATCCTCTCGATGACCAAAGATACAAAAGACCTACTGCTAGCCCTATGGTTTGCCAAACAATCAAACCTCTGGATTCCGGGCAAATTAACCAGAGTATCGATAACTCCGCTGTTTGAAACGATAGAGGACTTGGCGAACGCCCCTAGAATTATGGAGGAGCTTTACAACAACGAACACTACAGACAATACATAACGGATAGAGGCAATACTCAAGAGATTATGATAGGTTACTCCGACTCATCAAAAGACGGCGGGATATTTGCAAGCAACTTCGGACTAAACCGTGCGATCATAGACCTTGTAGATCTGTCACAAAAACTGGGGGTAAAATTTCATCTGTTTCACGGCAGAGGCGGAAGCGTATCCAGAGGCGGCGGCCCTACACACTCGGCGGTACTGGCCAGTCCGGCAAAAAGCCTCGACGGGTTTTTAAAAATGACCGAACAGGGAGAGGTAATCAGCGCCAAATACCTAAACAGAAGGGTCGGCGAAAATAACTTTAAAGAGACGATTGCGGCTTTACTTGAAAAATCGTTGTTTGACAAAAAAAATATCCGTACCGATTGCGGGAAAAAAGATGAGTTTGTAGCTCTAATGCGACTAATCTCCGAAAGCTCTATGGCAAAATATAGAGAGCTTGTATATGAGACCGACGGATTTATGGATTATTTTTTAGAGGCTACCCCTTATAACTTTATAGACAGACTAAACATCGGTTCACGCCCTTCAAAAAGAAAAGGGGTCAACTCAATAGAGGATATGAGGGCTATCCCGTGGGTGTTTTCTTGGACGCAAAACCGTTCGATTCTGACCGCATGGTACGGTGTCGGGACAGGGCTTGAGGCGGCGGCAAAAGAGTACGGCATAGAGCCGCTCCAAAAAAGCTTTAGAGAGTGTCCGTTTTTTTATACAACGATAGACAACATATCAATGAGCTTCATGAAAATAGACCTTAGCGTCGCAAAACTATACAACCAGTTTGTAAAAGACGAACACACCAGAGATATAGTCTGGGGTAAAATCGTAGACGAGTATAAAAAAACACTCAAATACCTAAAACTGGTAAGGGGCGAAGAGGAGCTACTGGCAAACGACAAGATGCTCAGACAGACGATTTTGCTACGAAAACCGTATCTGACCGGTCTAAATATCTTTCAGATTGAACTGCTAAAAAAATACAACGAAGAGAGCGACGAGGCAAAAAAACAACTCCTCGGCGAACAGATAGCATCTACCGTCGTGGGTGTCAGCCTAGGGATTAGAAACACCGGATGATACGGCTACTGCTTGCGGCTCTGGCCGCATTTATCCTCTCCGGATGTAGCGCAAAAGAGGGTTTGATTGCCCAAAAAAGCCAGACCGTATATGAAGCACAAAAAACTATCCGCACTACCCTGCCGATGGCTCAGATGTTAGCCGATTTTGGGGTTGAAAAGAGTGAGGGCAAAAGAGAGGTAGATACCGTAGTAGTACACACCGCCTACTCTTTGGAAGGCGAGGCGTATAATCCGCAAAACCTCTACAACGTTTTTAAACGCTACAACGTCTCACCGCACTACATGATAGACCGAAACGGAACAATCTACAGAATGGCCGATGAAAACGACCTTGCCCACCACGCCGGAAAAAGTAAAATGGCGGACGGGAGAGAGGGGGTGAATCGTTTTTCTATCGGGGTTGAACTGATAAACTCCACGATAGACCTACCGACAAATGCCCAATACGACTCACTTTCAAAACTAATCATAGACATAAAAACCAGACATAACATCAGATACGTTGTAGGACATAGCGACATAGCACCGGATAGAAAAAGTGACCCGTGGAATTTTGATTTTAATAAGTTGTTGACGCTGCTGGAAAAGCAAACAGGATACGCAAAAAAGGATAAAGAGTGAGAGAACTCCTCGCCAAACTGAGTTTTGGAATCGACAAAAAAGACCTGACCAGAAGTGAACTGGCACAGGCAGATGAGCTAATCAGAGAAAAGCTACTCGTAGACGGCAAAAGGCTAAAATTTTCCCCCACGATAGTCGCCGGAGTAGTAGACGTAACAAGGAGTGGGCTCGGCTTTTTGGAGGGGATAGCCGGAAGAGAAAAGGATATCCCGATACCTAGACACGAGATGAGACATATCGAGGATGAAGATGTCGTAATAGCCAGAATAGAGCAAAGACGAGGCAGGGCGTTCGCCGTTCCACTAAAAATAGTCCAAAAGGCGGTTCCGTTTTCGGTATGCATAGTCCAAAAAGAGAGGGCAAAACTGTCGGTTTGGAATATCAAAACCTCTCAACGTGTCTATCTGGACGTAAAGGACAAATCACTTAGACAACTCCCCGACGGAGCCGTGCTAAAAGTAGATAACGCAACAAAAAAACCGATAGAGGTTTTGGGTGTTATAGAGGATCCTTTTGTAGATGAAAAAATATCGCTTGCCATATTCGACAAAAAAGACGAACACCCAAAAGCCTGCATCACAGAGGCGGAGGCATGGGGGAAAACAGTAGATAAAGGGCTTTATCCGGATAGGGTAGATTTGACCGCCATCCCTTTTATTACAATAGACCCAGTAAATGCAAAAGACTACGACGATGCGATATATCTGGATACGGCAACAAACGAACTATATGTAGCGATTGCGGATGTCAGTAGCTATGTAACCCCGATGTCGGCTCTCGATAGCGAAGCACGAAACAGAGGTTTTTCGATATACCTCCCCCACCGTTCAATCCCAATGCTACCCCGCAATCTATCGGAAAATATCTGCTCTTTGAATGAAGGTGTGGATAGGCTCACTTTTACATTCAAAATAAAGATAGACCCCGCCACACTGGAGGTCGCAGGATATGAATTATTTGAGTCGGTCATAAACTCGAACAGACGATACAACTACGACGAGATAGATAAGTTCCTTGAGGGTGCCGAAGCCAGAGATGAGACCGACAAACGGATATTTGAGTGGCTCATGCCGCTTAATGAGTTGACGACAAAAATACGAGAAAAGAGACTCCAAAACGGGTTTGAGTTTGCCACCGACGAAATCCGTATGACTCTTGACAATAACCAAAATATAGTCTCGACGGTTGTAGAGGAGCAGACACGCTCGCATGCCCTTATAGAGGATTGCATGTTACTTGCAAACAAATGTGCCGCACAGTATTTTGACTACGGGATATTCCGTTGCCACGACAAACCGACTCCGAAAAAGCTAAAGGACTTGATGGATCATCTGGAGACATTGGGGTTAAATATCAAACCCACAAACAACGTCCACACATTGATAGAGCGGATACAAGAGCAGGTAAAAGGGAGCGGACTGGAAAAATTTGTCGATAAGCTCATAATCAGAACACAACAACAGGCCGTATATCAAGCGACAAATATAGGTCACTTCGGGCTTGGGTTTGAGCGGTATACACACTTCACATCCCCGATTAGGCGATACTCGGATCTGATACTGCACCGATTGCTAAAAACAATCATAAAAAAAGACGACAAAGCAAAAGCCCATATCCTAAAAGATATCGAGGCGGTTACGATGACGGTATCGAGACTGGAGAGGGAGGCGGCAAAAGTCGAATGGGACTTTGTAGATAGAAAATTCGTCAGGTGGGCGGAACAAAATATCGGCAACTCTTACAGAGCGATAGTAACAGATGTGGACGAAGAGGGGTATAAAGATACGATAGCCAAAATAGAGGATACTATCAAAGGGGCAAGGGTATTTATGAATCCGGACGAAGAGGCGCATTTGTTTGACGAAATAACGGCCGAAATCATAGATGTCAATATAGCAACGACAAAGATTTACGCCAAAGCCGCAAAAGGGAAAAGATGAAACTAGGATATAAACTTTTAATCTCCGTCGTCTTTATACTTGCAGCGATTCAGCTTATAAAACCGGATACGGCAAACCCGAAGACGGAACCCGCTATAGAGATAGTTATGGAACCCCATACGAAACAGATACTTGAGAGATCATGCTTTGACTGCCACTCAAATAAAACAAACTGGCCGTGGTACTCAAAAATAGCCCCTGTATCATGGATAATCGCCGAACATGTAGAAGATGGACGAAAATGGGTGAACTTCTCAGAGTGGGAGAGCTACGACGAAAACAAAAAACTAAAACTAAAAAAGCTAATATACAGAGAGGTAGCAAAGGCAATGCCGCTAGGCATCTATAAGCTTGCTCACAAAAATGCCGCACTCAGTCCGGATGAGATAAAAGAGATTAGAGATTGGACCGGGATAAAGGCAAATGAAGTCTCAATGAGAGACTGACACTAGGTATAAACATCTAAAGAGCGGTATAAAATGAAAATATCGATACAAAAATTAAACTTCATAAACATTCTTGCCACCGTCATTGTATTTGGTGTTGTTGTCGGCTTTTTCGTGGTTGAGAGAACCACCTCAAACTACGAAAAACGGGTAGCGCAACTGGAAGAGAGCTATACCCAAAGCAACAAAGAGCTTGTAAAATCAGAGGTAAAACGGGTAGCGGCCAGAATAGAGTATACGAAACAGGCGGTTTATGAGAGGCTCCGCAATAGCCTAACGGAAAAAACCGACTACGTTTCGAAGCTAATAGACAAAGACGCAGATACCAAAACTGCAATCTCAAAAATCAAAAAAGAGATTGAAGCTTTCAAGTGGAACGGCAACACCGGATATATTTATATTTTAAGTCAAAACGGCGAGATTTTGTACCATGTAAAACCGGAATATATCGGTCAAAATATTTTTGACAACCCAAATACGACCGATAGTCTAAAAACTTTTCTAAAAGACGCTTTTAGAAACGGCGAAAACTTTGGCAGATACGACTGGCCAAAACCGGACGATAGAAACAATACGGCAAAATCAAAATACGTCTACATAAAAAAATACGAACCGATAGGAATCTACATAGGTGCCGGAGTCTACACCGACGAGATAGACAAAGACATCCAAAAAATTATTTTAGAGCAACTCTCAAAAGAGAGATTCGGATTTGACTCGTACGGATATTTTTGGGTTCACGATACAAATTTTACAATGCTAGAACATCCGATCAGCAAAAACCTAATCGGCAAAAATGTCTCGGAGCTAAAAACCGCCGACGGACAACTACTGTTTAAAAATATGAATGCGCTTGTTGCAAAACAGCAAGAGGGGTTTATATCGTATGAGTGGGCAAGACCTGACAACGGTAAATTGGACAAAAAAATATCATATATCTATCTGATAAAAGATTGGGGATGGGTATTAGGCTCCGGCTTTTATTTGAGCGAACTATCGGCGATCACCGCGCAAGAGAAAGAGCTAGCCAAAGAGACGATGTATGCGTGGATAGAGGGGATTCTCCTTGTACTAACGCTTTTGATTTTTACATCGCTACTGGTAGCAACATACATATCAAAGCGGATAGGGAGGATAGAGGCAAAAAAAGTCTTGTACGAAAATCAGCTTGAGCAGTACAAATCAATTTTGGATACGACCGCCGTAGTCTCAAAAACAGACCTAAAAGGGATTATCACATACACAAATGATAAGTTTTTGCAGGTGAGCGGATATAAGCAAAGCGAAGTCATAGGCAAACCGCACAAGATAGTGAGCCACCCGCAAACACCGAAAGAGATTTTCAAAGATATGTGGGAGACCATAAAAGGCGGCCAAATATGGCATGGCCTCATAAAAAACAGAGACAAACACGGCAAAAGCTACTACAACGACACGACTATCGTCCCGCTAAAAAACGAAAAAGGCGAAATCGTCGAATACATCTCATCCGGCGTAGACGTAACGGAGCTTATAGAGAACAAAGAGAAATTGGATAAGGCGTTTATGACGGATACCCTAACGGGGCTCGGTAGCAGGATGAGGCTATTGGAGGAGCTATCAAAAGACAAAGAGGGGATACTGGCTCTAATCGACATAGCCAGATTTCGGGAGATTAACGACCTAAAGGGGCAAAAATTCGGGGATGCGTTGATAGCCGAGTCGGGCAAAAGAATTTTCGGACACTTCAGCGAATACGGATATGAGATCTACAGAATTCATGCCGACGTATTTGGGATTTTGGCCGAGAAGACATCTTTTGCCTCTTTTGAGGGGGCGATCAAAAAGTTTTTGGAAAACGACGGAAAAATAAAATACAAAATCCTAAACGATACGGTCTCGATACATTACAACATAGGGATTGCCTTTGGCGGCTCCGAGATGCTTGCATGGGCGGATATAGCCCTCAAAGATGCAAAAAATCATCAAGACTCACAGATTGCCGTATTCAAAAAAGATGCGAAGACACTAGAAAAATACAAAGACAATCTGGAGTGGGTCACAAGACTCTCAAAAGCTCTGGACGAAGATGCCGTCATCCCGTATTTTCAGCCGATATACAACTATAAAACAGAGAGTATCGAAAAATACGAATGCCTAATGAGGGTATCACTAGACGGCAAGGTGTATACTCCGGATAAGTTTTTGGATATTGCCAAAAAGACAAAGATATACCCGAAACTAACATACAAAATGATAGAAAAAGCGATAGAGAAGTTCTCAAAAACCGGATACGAATTTTCGATCAACCTATGTATCGAGGATCTACTACAAAAAGATATGATGAACTTTTTGTTTGAATACGCCTCCGAGAGGGGGATTATGGAAAAAATCGTTTTGGAGATAGTGGAGTCGGAGGAGATGCAAAACTACGATGAGGTACTGTCTACGATACTACGGTTCAAAAACGGAGGGGCTAAAATAGCAATAGATGATTTCGGTAGCGGATACTCAAACTTTGATTATCTGGTCTCGCTAAAGGCAGACTACATAAAAATCGACGGCTCAATAGTAAAAAACATCACAAAAGACGAGAGAATCAAAGAGGTGATAATCTCCATAGTCAATTTCGCAAAAACCTATAATATGAAAACCATAGCCGAATACGTCTCCGATGAGACGGTAGACAAAGAGATAAGGGGGCTAGGTGTTGACTATGCACAGGGGTATCTATACGGCAAACCGATGGAGGAGCTAGTAAACCCCTAGCCCTATGCACTCTTTGAGCGATATTTTGTCCTTGTCGAACATCAGAGAGTTTGCGGTAGATGACGGTTTTGCAAGTAGCGGGCCATCCAAATCGTAAAAACAGATATTGGTATCCGACATAGCAAAATGGACAGCCGCCGAAACACTAACGACAGATTCCAACATTGAGCCCATCATCACCTTTGCCCCTCTCTCTTTGGCTAAAGCGGCAATTTTGACAGCCTCATATATCCCACCCGTTTTCATCAGCTTGATATTTATGTAGTTTGCCGCCCTCTCATCCAGTATCCTCACCGCATCTTCATACGAAAATACAGACTCATCGGCCAAAATGGGAATCGGAGAGTGAATCGTCACCTCTTTTAGCCCCACAAAATCATCCGCCTTTACAGGTTGTTCTATAAGCTCAATACCGTATTTTGCTACCTTATTTGCAATCCTGAGAGATTTTGCGCTATCCCACGCCTGATTGGCATCGAGTCTGATGATAACATCCGGTAGATGCTCCCTGATGAGCCTCGTGATCTCCACGCTCTCCTCTTCACCCTCCCCCACCTTCACCTTCAAAATAGAAAAACCGTCTTCATATCCGGATACGGCATCGCTCAGCATTGTCGGAATATCGTTTAGGCTAATCGTCAGATTCGTATTTAGTGCTCCAGCCTCTCCGCCAAGATACTCATATAGCGGTTTTTGTCCTTTTTTGGAGAGGATGTCGTATATCGCCATATCGACGCACGCTTTTGCCGATGTGTTTTTTGGAAGAGCCTCGTGCAGGGCTTCAAAAATCCGCTCATCCACCTCCATCCCACGTATAGCCCCAAAAATCGCCCCACCGATACTACGCTCTATACTCTCAATATCCTCACCCGTTATAGCCGCCGTAGGGGGTGCTTCGCCGTATCCCGCAATCCCCTCATCGGTTATGAGCGTCAGCAGTACATCCTCTATAGCATCCACACGTCTAAGATTCGTTATAAAAGGCTTTTTGAGTTCCGCCGTTATCCGGCTTAGCTTGAAGTCTATGATTTTCACTGTTGAACCTTTTGAGACAAGATAAGATCTAATTGGTTATCCAAAAACTCCGTAGATATATTCTTCATTTGCACGGCAAGCGATTTTGGGCTTATGATTGCAATATCGGGCATCCATTTTTTGATTTCAAAAAGTGCCTCTCTGTCGCTTGACACCAATACCGATATTTCCCTGTCGCCGTTCTTGTCTGTTTTGATTATTTTTTGCGTTACCGACAAAGGTCTCCTGTCAAAGTATTTTGCGATACCGGAGCGGACAAACAACCTAACCTCAAAAAGCGGGCTACCCGGCTCAAACCAAACGTTTAACGCCTTGTCCAATCTATCCAATGCATCCGTATTCTGCTCAAAAGCTCCGCTCTCAATCCTAAGAGAGTGGATATTTTTGATATAAAATGTTTTGAACTTATCCTCCAATACATCCTCGCCGTATAGATACCAGTATCCGTCAAAATTTACTATCTTATGCGGATTAACTGTTTTATATTTTTGCCCATACCCGAAAGAGACGGAGAGATTACCGCTTATTGCCATCTGTATGCTTTGTATCAGGCAATAGTCGCCACTCAAATCCTCTAGTATTTTTTTGGAGTAAAAATGGCTCTCCTCTTCATTTTTAATTTT
>CALJKN010000219.1 GCA_937973585.1 uncultured Helicobacteraceae bacterium | reverse complement strand
TACACAGGCGAAGACACTCTTTCCCTACACGACGCTCTTCCGATCTTCTTTTTGGAATAAAAGTGGCTCTCCTCTTCATTTTTAATTTTTGATATTAGCGCACTTGCCCGTTTGCCGAACTCTGCCCCGGCACTATGAGCTACAAGCGATACGGCATCCAACGTGATCTTGTCTTCTACGCTTCTGATTTTTTCCACTCTATACCCGTCTTCAAGCCGCCATCTTCTCCCTTCTTTTTTGAGCGGTATCATATGCAATCTCTCGTTTAGGTCTCGCTGAATCGTTTTTGTGGATACGCCAAACTCACTTGCCAATTCACACACACAAAGACTCTCCCCTTCATAGAGTTTTTGGATGATAATAATTAATCTGGATAGCGCTTTATCATAATGATGATTTTTTGCCATTTTTTGCTCCGTTCTTTCATTTTATCTACAAAAAAATAAAAACAGGACATAACGTTGTCCAGTGTGCTTGATATACTTTGTCAATTTTTCTTCATTGGACGGTCAAATAATATGGCTCAAAAACTACTAAAAACGGCAACAAAATTAGACATAGACGGTGGACACGGGGATAAATGGGCAGTATTTGATAGCGACATTAGTAGCTTTATCGCAAAAGTAATCGATTTTGCAGTACAAAACGGTGATATTGTTATCAATGAGACAAATATAGATGCTACCGATATTCCGGACGGCGAACTGTCGGCTTGTCTTATGTATGCCGACTGTAGCGATGGTGACAGGAACGGCGTGAATGTAGTTCTGACAAAATCAAAAGATTTCGACGTAGACAGTGATAACTTGACACTCATTAGTATGTTTCCAAAATTTTTTGTCAACTCCACAATATCTGCAAAAGTAAACCTAATAGAACTATTCCCAAACACCCTTGAGGCTAGACTTTGGCTGCAAACAGATTTTTTGCCGTTTAGCGTATGTGCTTTCGATACCGACTTTTGCGCCAACAGGGGCAAATATGAAGCCTTGGACAGCTATGAGTTTCACCTGTTTGCCATGGCTTTTTCCATCGCTTCAACCGAAGGTGATAGCTTCACGATAGACGATGAGCATGGCATACGAAAACATAGAGCCACTAGGGCGTGGGTTGAAAAATACGGCTTATTTGACACCAATAGTGATTTGGAGGCTGCATTGTTAGCATGGAGGCCGCAGACAAAAGAGGATTTGGAGCCTATAGTTTTTGACCTTTCTAGGCTTTCAATGCTTATGCCTCACGACGAATATGCTGACGAATCTAGCTACAGCGGTGAAATTTTGAGCGTTGTGGAGCCTGAATATACATATATCTTCGATTGCAATTTTTGGCATATTGTCATACGTGTAAGCAATGTCGGTAACTCGCAAGAGCTTGAAATACCGTTATTTGTCTCAGAGCTTACCATGCAAGGGTATACACCAAAAGTCGGAGACTTTATCAAAGGGAGAGCTTGGCTGGGATGCTATCTAAAACAATAAGCAATCTTGTGGCTAAATAAAATAATCATAAAAATCAGAGGAAGTTATCTTGCTAACCGCTAAACTATACGTTACAACTCCGAATCTATTGATACGAAAATCGCTAAATGAGCTAGTTCAGGCTGCAATATACAAGCATCTTCCATCGTCTGAGCACGACGGACACGATAGCGGCGGCAAAAAGTTCAAAAAAACGGTATTTAGGGCAGACTATGATGACAACGAAATCGGTATAGATTTTTCATCCATAGACAAAAACTACGAAGAGGCCATAGCAAAAGCGATACTAAAAGACGAGTTTCGCATCGGAGCGGTACATATAGCAAACTCCATCGTAGCAATACAGCACGGGTCGTTGCCGGAGGGGACAGCCCAAGCCGAGGTTTTGGGATTCGTATGTGTACACATCAACGACTCTAACGGCAAGAGGCTATATCTGGAGCCTAGAGATAGCAGATTTGTAGAGATAATCACAAAAAACGCCAAAGAAAAATACGAAACCATACTGGGCGAACCGCTGGAGGGCGATATAGAGATCAAAACACTCTGGCAATCCGAAAAACCGACATACATCTGCTACAAAGCCGCAAGGCACAAAGTCTACAAAGCAAGATACGAGATAAAAGCTCCGGCAAAAATGCTAAATCTCATACTCGATACGGGGCTGGGGTCTAAGATCATGCAGGGGTGCGGGTGGGTCGGGGTCGTTGAAAATAAAGCGGGAGGGGTAAATGGCTGATATTATCAAAGTATTTTACGAGGTCGGAGAGGCATACAAAGAGAAGTTGGTCGAAAACTACAATGAATCAAAATCTAAAAATATAGAAAAGATTGTTGTTTTGGATATAAAAACGGACGAACTTGGAGTTTTTGACAAACAAGCCATCGTCGATAAATTTTTTCTAAGAGTTACTTCGCCAAACGGCGGAAATCTATTTCCGTTTTTGTTTTTGAGCGACAAGTTGGCTGACGGGGTCAAAAAAGCTTTTAAAAATATGCGTCTCAATCTACAAAAAGAACAACAAAAAGAGCTGGATGAGATGGAGGGCGCAGTAGACTACGAAAAAATAGATGCGATAATTGCGGAGTATAAAAGCGCAAAAAACTACTACTTTGGGCTCATGTGTGATGGAAAAACATTTAACGAGATTTATCCGCAGATAATCTCAAACTACATAGATTCGGCTTGCAGTAGCGGTATTACTGTAAACGCTAGTTGCTACATGGGCAAAGAGGGACAAATAGGTTTTGATGCGGGGCTTAACTTTTGTAGCGTCAACGAACTACCCGATAAACTACAAAAAAGCTCAAAATACAGGCTTTTGCCTCTCTCGAAAGAGGCCGCAAGCTCTGTTCAGCAAGGGTTTGAAAAGATTTTTAACGACTCTATTTTTAGATTCAGACTGTTTGGGCTGACTTATTATCTGTTGCCGACCGTTTTTTTGGAGGATAAGAAAATATTTTTTGACCAATTACAAAAAACTGCAAATGAGCACAAAACCAACCTACTCTCAAAAGTAGCCTTAGAGGAGAGATTAGAGGAGTTGGTCGAGTATCTTGACGAGTCGGAGTTGTCGCAAAAAGCGCTTTTTACTTTTATGTTTGCCGAAAAAAATAACAACGAAATCAAACTGTATCAAACCATAGAAGACGTAGCTCCATCAAGGATAAAAAAGGCGGCTATGTCGATGGCTGAATTTTTTATCGACTCTTCAAATTTATCCAAATATATCAAGAAAACGGAGTATAAAAAAGACAGCGTTTATATACGGGATTACATAAGTGAAGACCGCACAAGCAAAACGCTATTTTTGGCAAAACTGATATTCGGCAAGGAGACGATTACGGACATCGGCAAGCTGTACAACATAGTCAACCAAAAAATACTATTTGGCAACAATCAGCCGGACAATCAAAAAAGAGAGTTTTCAAAAATACTAAACGGTTATTTTGCGGATGATACGGAGTTTGAAAAACACCAAATAGTTTTGGACTTTTTGGCGGATATTGGCGCTATTGGTTGCAATGTAAAAAATCTTATATATGGGGGAGATATGAGCGAGCTAAAAAGTTTTGGAGAGTTGATGGATGCAAAATTTGAGAGCGTTGAGCTTTTGAAGGAAGCAAGGGTAAAGGAGTTTTATGTTGTCGGCGCACTGGCTAGATTTGTTATGTCGTGGCAGTACAACGAGGGTAGCGATACGGTGGAAAAATATATCAACTCTATCGGCTCTATCAATACCCAAAATATAGATAGGGTCTTTCGCAAGGTGTATGACGGTTCAAGAAAATACAATATGTACGGCACCGAGTTTGACGCTCTGCTTGCCGCCTATTCACAGATAAAATCACAGGTAAAACAAAGCGATAATTTATCGATAGACAAAGCAAATATCGCCTTTGTAATGGGCAATATCGACTACAAAAACTTTAAATCAAAATCAAAAGAGGGAGAAGCGCAATGAGTTATGCAAAACAATCAGAGATACTATTTTTATGGGACGGCGAAAACTGGAATCCAAACGGTGATATGCTAAACAGCAATGCGCCTAGATATGATGAGATAAGCAGAAAAGCGCTTATTAGCGATGTTCGCATCAAGAGGACTATAAGGGATTATCTTGAGACAAAAGGCGAAGAGATTTTTGTCAAAGAGACCCAGTCGCCAAAAGGCGGCTTGATGGATGGTAAGGGTCGAGTAACCGCTCTTGTGGGTAGCGAAAAGGACAAAGTGGCGGCGCTTATAGAAAAATGCATAGACGTAAGAGCCTTTGGCGGCGTGTTTCCAGTTGATAAAGAGACAAACAATCTAACGGGCGCAATACAGTTTAAAATGAGTAAATCACTCAATCAGACCGAAATTAATTACATCAAAGGAACTGGAGCATTTGCAAGCTCAGAGGGTAAAGAAAATAAGACTTTCAGAGAAGAGTATAGCTTGCCGTATGCGGTGTTTGGCACCTATGGAGTCGTAAATGCCTTGGCGAGTGAGAGCACAAAGCTAACCGACAACGATGTAGAAAAAATCATAAACGCTCTTTGGTTTGGGACAAAAAACCTCATCTCTCGTAGCAAATTCGGTCAGCTTCCTAGATTTTTGCTCCGTATTACATACAAAGAGGCGGGATGCTACATAGGTGGACTGGACAATCTTGCGACGTTAAAAACTGATAAACCGCAAGAAAACGAAATAAAATCAACGGCGGACTATAGCGTAGACCTCTCATCAATCACCGCAGAACTTTCAAAATACAAAGACAAAATAGAGAGCGTAGAGTATGTAACTGACGGCAATATAAACATAGAAGGTATCGGCTCCGATTGGAAAAAACTAGATTTTGGAATTTGAGATGATAGTCGGTTTGGAAATATCTTCCGAT
The DNA here is from genome assembly GCA_937973585.1 of uncultured Helicobacteraceae bacterium. Lineage (GTDB taxonomy): Bacteria > Campylobacterota > Campylobacteria > Campylobacterales > UBA6016 > UBA6016. The sequence continues at coordinate 168 of CALJKN010000219.1, read as the reverse complement.
TTTGGGCACTTTAGCCATCCGGCGACTATTTACAGCTCTCTTACCTATCCCGTACCGACAAAAACCGCCCTTATGGGGATGCTGGGGGCTATCGTGGGGGTAAGCGATTATCTGTTTTTGAACGACATACGGTATGCGTGCATCATAAAAAACCTTGACGGCAAAAGA
>CALJKN010000218.1 GCA_937973585.1 uncultured Helicobacteraceae bacterium | reverse complement strand
AGTTTTCTGAGGAGAACACTAAAATACCGCTTAACGGTTACCGGACTCTCTCTCATTTTTGGCTGCATGTGCTCTATCGTCATCTTCATAATTTCATACAGATGCTCTTCGCTCATCCCGCTGTCTTTAGACATCTTGTATATCTCGGCAAACTCAGGCGGCACGACCAATCCGCCCCTCATAACCTCGTTTGTATCCCAAACCATGTTTTGTATGAGCCTTACATTGTCAACCAGTTTTGCGATTTCGCTTTTTATGGTTTTTAGCTCTTCAACATCCACCTGCCTAGGCTCAGGATCCGGTTTTCTGAGCGTATGGGTTGCGGTAGGCTGCTTAGTCTGCGGTTGAGGCGAAGGAATATGCATCTGAGCCGACTCCTCGTTTTTGAGCTTTGCAGCTACGCTCTTTGTGTTCTCTGCTATTTTCTCGATTTCGCTCATCTGTTTTGCGGCGGTGGAGACGGAGAACACTACGTCGTCCGGATCCTCGATTTTTTTTTGAACCTGCGTCGGCTCCATCTTTTTGTGGGTTTGAGCCAGAGTTTGCGTCTGTTTCTTGAGGTCTTTGGGCTGCGGAGCCGGATCGTTCTCTATCGCAACCACAACTTCGTACAAAGCGGGCGAGGTAAGCGTTTTAGGGTGAATCATCTTTGTATTGATGACCAATGCGTCTTCGCCGCATTTCTCCTGTGCTTTTTTGAGGGCAATATTCGGCGTTTCGCCTTGAAAACTCAATATCTTTATTTTTTCCACTTTAGTTTACTTCTATTATGACTTATTGGGACGATGACGCTTCCTCTTTGCCGCCAATGCGGATGAGGCAATGAAAGTTCATTATTATACATTACTATGTTTTCAAAAAAAATAATGTCGATATCAAGCGTTCTAGGCGCATTTTTGAAACTTCTTTTACGCCCGAACCTCTTTTCTACCCACATAGTCCTTCGCAAAAAAGCTTTCGGCGCCAAATTTGTTTGCACCAAAAGTGCGGTATTATAAAAATACGGCTGCTCCAAATACCCAAACGGCGGGTTTTTAAGGATATAAAAACTCTGCAAAGGGGCAATTTTTTTGTCACGGAGCAAAAAAAATACCGCTTTTTTAAGTATCCTCATCGGATTTTCGATATTTGAGCCAAGCCCCAAAAGTATCTTATGACGATACCCTCCAAAATTTGGAAAGCTTTTTGGAAATAGCGGTGTCTCTATTATCTCATTATCGCCGTCCAGAGCTTTTTTCAGACAACCGACCCTAAAAAAAATCAGAGTACCTCCGCCCCGTCTGATTTTAGTACAACCATATCCTCTATCCTGACCCCGTAATAACCGGGTATATAAATCCCCGGTTCAACGGTAAACACTGAATTTTCAGGGAGTACCTCATCGGAGTTTTTTCGGATATACGGATATTCGTGTATATCAAGCCCGACACCGTGCCCGAGAGAGTGGACAAAATATTTACCGTATCCCGCTTTATCTATCACGTCTCTGGCTATTTTATCTAGCTCTTTTGCCTTCATTCCGGGCTTTGCCGCCTCTATAGCCGACTCTTGCGCTTTTAAAACGGTGTCGTAGATGTGTTGCAACTTTTTGTCTTTAAATCTCTGTGTTTTTTTGAACACAAATCCATCACTAAAAAAAGCTGTTCTGGTTCTATCGGAGCAATATCTCTCAAATTTTATACCACCGTCAAAAAGGATTAAAGAGCCGTCAAGCAGTTTTTTGTCGGTCGCTCCGGCATGAGGGTTTGCGGCGTTTTCGTCAACGGCTGTTATCGGCTCAAAACTAACATCATATACCCCTTTGGAGGTTAACGTTTTTTTGGCAATATACCCTAGCTCATATTCGCTTGGCGCTTTTTTGAGGGAGTTTATTTTTTTGGCAAATTTTTTAAACCCATCCCTCCCAAGCTTTGCCGCCGTTTTTATTTTTTGGAGTTCGGCATCGGTTTTTACAACCCTTTTTTTCGCCAAAATACCTTTTTTTGGCTCTAAATAAGATGGGGTAAGTTTTCGGAGGTTACGAAATTCGTCGTAGCTAAACACCGTAGGATCAAACGATATTTTTTTGATTTTCAAAGCTCTGGCGGTTGCCGCAACCCCTCTGACGAGAGAATCGACACAGATTACCTCACACCCTTTTGAGGCAACTTTTGCCTCTTCAAAATACCGACCGTCGGTAAATAAAAACCTCTCCCCTTCGGATAGCAAGAGCATAGAGTTGTCGTTTGAGTAGGAGACTTCATAAAAGATCTCCGACTCATCTTTAGTTATGCAAGCCATAGGCGATTAGGCCTGTTGTTGCCCAGCTTTTGCAACCTCTTGGAGGGCTTTTATCTCATTGCTGATTTGGATTGCGGCGATTAGGGCAAGGTGATACGAAAACGGTCCAAAGCCGCTAATAGTACCGTGGCATGCCGCCGCCGTCATAGATGTATGTCTAAACTCTTCTCTTCTGGCCGGATTTGAGATATGCACCTCGATAGTCGGGATGTTTACCGACAGTATCGCATCTCTGATAGCGATAGACGTATGGGTGTATGCCGCCGGATTGATGATAATAGCATCGGCAGTTCCTATGCACTCTTGGATTCTATCTACTATTTCTCCCTCCAGATTGCTTTGGAAAAACTCAAGCTCCACACCGCTTTGCGTTGCGAAACCTCTCATATTTTCATGGATATCTTCCATCTTCATAGGGCCATATATATGCGGCTCCCTTACCCCTAAAAGATTGATATTCGGTCCTTGAATCACTACTACTTTCATCGGTTTCCTTTGCTAAATAAAATTTTTGGGCATTATATCAAAATACATACAATTTATTAACGGCAAAAGCGGTAGAATTCGCCGCAAACAACCGAGGCTTTTAAAAAGATGAAAATTATATCCGCCGACTATCTCCTGCCCATGGACGATAAAGACTCCGTGATACAAAACGGAGCGGTCGCATACACGGATAAAATTATCGAAATCTCCTCCGATACGGCGGCTATTTGCGCTAAATATCCGGATGCCGAGTTTTTTTATTGCGGTAAAAATTCGGTTTTGATGCCATCTCTTATAAACCCCCATCTGCATCTGGAGTTTAGCGCCGACAAAACATCTTTTAGGTACGGTAATTTTATAGAGTGGCTCTCCAGCGTCATAAAAAAAAGGGGCGGAGTCTCTGAGAAAAAACTAATCTCCGCCATGCAAAAAGAGCTAAACAATCTCAAAAAAACCGGAGTCGGAGCAATAGGAGCTGTCAGCTCTTTCGGTAAAGATATGGAGATTTTGGCCTCTTCGCCGCTAAGGGTTATATATTTTGTGGAGATACTGGGAACCTCAAAGGAGAGATTTGAGGGGGCAAAAAACGGATTTTTACAAAGATTTGAGATCGCCGAATCAAAAAACTCCGACAGGTTTGAGGCCGCCGTGTCGGTTCACTCCCCTTACTCCTGTTCGCCCGAGATCGTCGATTTTGGTGTAGAGTTTGCCAAACAAAATTCACTCAAGATGACGACTCATTTTTTGGAGAGCGAGGCCGAGAGGGCCTGGCTAGAGGGTAGCTCAGGCGAGTTTTTGCCTTTTTTTGGCTCTGTTTTCGGTCTTCAAACAAGCTTTTTCACCCCGGATGGGTTTTTAAAAAAATTTGACGGCCTAAAAACCCTTTTTGTCCACTGTACGAACACTACACCGGATGAGATAAAAAAAATCAAAGATTCCGGATCGGATATAGTCCACTGTCCGGTATCCAACAGACTTTTGGGACAAAAACTGTTCGGACTCAAAACGGCAACCGAGTTAGCCGTCAGACCCGCTATCGGGACGGACGGACTAAGCTCAAACTTTTCTCTTAGCATGTGGAATGAGCTGAGGTGTGCGCTATTTGGATATGACGACATAGATCTAAAAATACTTCCGTTTTTGCTCTTAAAAAGCGTAACGGCAAACGGGGCAGAGGCTCTCGGTATCGAATCGGGGATTTTGAGAGAGGGAAAAAATGCGGACATGATAGCGTTTAGGTTGCCGGATAGGCCGGACGGGGTTGATTGTGTGGCACTACAGGCTATTTTGCATACCGATAAAGTTGATAAATTAATTATTTCCGGAGAGGTGATTTGATGGGAGAGGTGATTAGAAGGGCAATGTGGCCGATTACGGCACCTATAGGTTTTATACAGAATAATTTTAAAGCTCTGGTTTTTTTACTTATTTTGTTTTTTATTTTTTACTCCTCATCCGAAGAGAAGATAAAAGAGCCGAATCTGGCAAAAATATACCTGACCGGACCGATAGG
>CALJKN010000217.1 GCA_937973585.1 uncultured Helicobacteraceae bacterium | reverse complement strand
CTCAAGCATCACAAACCCTTTTGCGATGTAGTCGTCGTAGTTTGCCCCTTGCATATAGCCTATCATCATATCTCTATATGAGGCCGGAATCAGCTCGAATGTCTTTAGTTTTAGCAAAAATAGATTTCTGATCCTCTCAAAAAAGTCGAGATCTACCCCTTGAATAATCTCTGCAAGCTTGTAAACAAAGTAAACCATAGGGACAAGCATTAAAGCGGCCAAAAGGATAGTTAAAAACAAAGAGGCAAATAGTGAGCTGTGAAATCTCATAGTCAGTCTGTAGTTTGTAGTTGATGTTGCGATAGAGAGAAGTCCTGCTATCACGATATCTATCAAAAACGCCTGATACAACACCCCTATCCAGTAGATTGCTACCAAAAACACAATGTGTAAAAAATTAATCGGAGTAATCACGTTAGTCCATGTCAAATAAATTATTGTTTTGAATAGGGTTTCTCCCCAGAGCCTCAAATGTCTTATGCGTTGCCATTCTCCCTCTGGCCGTCCTCTCTAAAAATCCATTAGCAAGCAGATACGGTTCATACACATCCTCTATCGTATCGGCATCTTCGCTTAGCGCCGCCGAGAGGGTGTTAAGCCCTATCGGCTTTCCGCCGGACTCCGCCAAAAGAGATAAAAGCTTCATGTCCATCTCGTCAAAACCGTGTTCATTTACACCCAGCTCGTCGAGAGCTTCTTTTGCCGTGGCGGGGGTTACCGCTATTTCGTTTTTGTAGTCGGAAAAGTCGCGCACCCGTTTTAAAAGTCGTATGGCGATCCTAGGGGTTCCTCTGGAGCGGGAGGCGATCTCCAGTGCGGCTTTTTTGTCGCATATCTTTCCCAGTTTTGCTCCGGCATTTTGAACTATAGAGCACAACTCTTTGTGGTCGTAAAACTGCATCCGAAAGTGCATCCCAAACCTATCCCTAAGGGGAGAGCTGAGCATCCCGGCCCTAGTCGTCGCCCCTATGAGGGTAAATCTAGGGATGTCAATTTTGACCGTTTGCGCCGCAGGGCCGCTCCCTATGACGATATCAAGGCGGAAATCCTCCATCGCCGAGTACAGCACCTCCTCTATTGCGCTTGAGAGCCTGTGTATCTCATCGATAAATAGAACGTCCCCTTCGCTGAGGTTTGTGAGTATAGCCGCAAGGTCTCCGCTTTTGTCTATCATAGGCCCAGCCGTGACTTTGAGGTTTGCCTCCATCCTTGTGGCTATTAGTCCGGCCATTGTCGTCTTGCCAAGTCCGGGAGGGCCGAAAAATAGTATATGATCTAGCGGCTCTGAGCGTTTGCGTGAGGCCTCTATCGAGATATTGAGTACTTTTTTGATTTTCTCCTGCCCGATGTACTCATCCCACGCCGACGGCCTAAGGCTTTTTTCTAGTTCGTTTTCAAACTCAAATTTCTCAACCTCTACGATTCTTTCCACCTAATAACTCTCTTTTTCGTTTGGAAAATCACCGCTTTTTACGTCGTTTGCAAACCCCTCAAAAGCCTTTTTGGCAAGAGCCGCACCGTCCATATATTTGCGTACGAACTTAGGGGTAAACTCCTCAAAAAACCCTAGCATATCAGACCAGACAAGCACCTGTGCATCACAATCGGCACCTGCCCCTATGCCGATAGTCGGAATAGAGATGGACTCCGTGATTTGTTTGGCGACTTCGGATTTGACACCCTCTATTACGATAGCGGACGCTCCCGCTGCCTCTACGGCTTTTGCATCCAAAAGGAGCTTTTTTATCTCCGCTTCGCTTTTGCCTTTGACCTTGTAGCCGCCTTCGGCTCTTGCAAATTGCGGCATTAGTCCGATATGCCCCACTACCGCTATTTTATTTCTAACCAGATGTTCGATAATTTCGGCTTTTTCACAGCCCCCTTCGATTTTTACGTAGCACGCTTTTGTCTCTTTGTACGCCCTTACTGCATTATGAAGCGCTGTTTCTCTGTCGGTCTCGGAGCCAAACGGCATATCAAATATTATTTTTGCATTTGGTGCCCCCATACCGACCGCTTTTGTGTGATATATCATCTCATCCATACCGATGGATAGCGTATCACTCTGCCCGCCAAAACTCATAGCTAGGCTATCGCCCACAAGTATCATATCCGCATAAGGGGCGATAAGCCTCGCAAAAAGAGCATCATAAGCGGTAATAACGGTAAACTTTTTACCTTTTTGTAGTGTCAAGGTCTATCCTAGTAAGAGCTTTTTGGGCGAATTTTACCGTAAGAATGGCTATATATCAAAATTTTGATTTTTTGGTACAATCAAAGGCAATTATGTGTGCACAGGTATTTAACAACACAAAAAGAGAGAGTTATAATTCATATATATTGCATAGCGCAAAATCACTCTAATCTGATAGAAAAAGTCGAAGATTGGGTATACGGCTCTCTTTTTGATAGATTCTCAAAACGATGACTCAATACGGATTGTTGTCTGCGATAGGTGATAGAGGGCGACCGAAAAAAAGGATAAACAATGAAAAAAACTTTCAAACTAAACTTGCAAAACAAAAATTACGACAGAGCCGTAGAGTCGGCAAAATATGAGATACGTCAATATATAAAACGTGAAAAAAGAAAGCCGTTATCCGAAGGTGTGGATTTTTGGGAATTTGACTGCAAATTTGGTTCAGATGAGGAAAACGCCGAAGTGATCGCTTTTTCGCAGATAACGGGGGCAATAGATGGTGCCGCTGCAAACAATTTTGATAGTTTTTATATCGAGATTTTGGCTAAAGCGGGATACAAAAGGGCAAAAGAGGAGCTTTAAAAGTCACGCTATGCAACTTTCTCTCCCCTTTTAGTAATACCGTCAAGATAATTGCATTTTCATCCCAAAAATAGTACAATCAAAAAATGACAATATATTGTACAGGGGTATTAGTATGCAAGCGGTAAGTTACACGGAGGCTAGAAACAACCTCAAGGATATTATGGATAGGGCGTGTGAGGATTATGAGCCTTATATTATTACCCGCAAAAACGGGCAAAATGCCGTTATTATCTCTCTTGAAGAGTACAACGGATTTAAGGAGACGGCGTATCTGCTCTCGTCACCGAACAATGCGAAAAGGCTGTTTGAGTCGATAGAAGAGGCAAAAACGGGCAAAAAAATCTGTAAAGACTTGATAGAGCAATGAAAATTTCTTGGAGTACGAATGGGTGGGAGGACTATCTGTTTTGGCAAGAAAACGATAAAAAAATTGCAAAACGGATTAATATTTTGGTAAAAGATATTATCAGAAATCCAAACGACAATCACGGCATAGGAAAGCCGGAAGCTCTAAAACATACGCTAAGCGGCTACCACTCAAGGCGGATAACGGACGAGCATCGACTAGTATATAGCGTCACGGATGATGAGTTATACATTATACAGTGCAGACATCATTATTAAACAACAAAGGCGGTAAATGTTCGTAAAAGATATAAATTTTTCACTCTGGCTTGATTTTATCGAGAGGGACTACATCAAAAACGAGTTTAGAAA
>CALJKN010000216.1 GCA_937973585.1 uncultured Helicobacteraceae bacterium | reverse complement strand
AAAGGAGAGGCTATGCAAAACAATATCGTTGAGATAGTAAAAAACAGCCCTAGCTACAAAGAGTTGCTCGAAAAAAGAACATCTTTTAGCCTAAAACTAGCTGCTGTTATGCTTGTTATGTACTATGCGTTCATTTTGGTTATCGCATTTGACAAAAAACTACTAGGCGTATCGCTAAGCGGTGGAGTGACAACCGTAGGTATTCCGGTCGGTATCGGAATTATCGTTATTTCGTTTATCCTAACAGGTATTTATACTAAAAGAGCAAACACCGAGTTTGACGAACTAAGCGAAAAAGTAAAAGAAGAAGTAAGAAAGGCGGGAGAATGAAAAGATTTTTGACGATACTTGCCGCCCTATCTTTGGCGAGTGCGGCATTTGCGGCCGGCGGTGTTGACGGCCCTGTAGAAAAACAGGCGCTAAACGTTAACGCTATAGTTATGTTCCTTATATTTGTCGGTGCAACTCTCGGTATTACATACTGGGCTGCTAGAAAAACAAAAACCGCAAAAGATTTTTATGCGGCAGGTGGCGGTATCAGTGGGAGACAAAACGGTTTGGCTATTGCCGGAGACTTTATGTCGGCGGCTTCGTTTCTCGGTATTTCCGGACTTGTTTATACGAGCGGTTTTGACGGTCTTATCTATTCGATAGGTTTTCTTGTCGGTTGGCCGATCATTCTATTTTTGATTGCCGAGCCTCTTAGAAACCTAGGTAAATATACGTTTGCAGACGTTGCATCTTTTAGGCTTAGACAAAAAGATATTAGAACTATTGCGGCAGCGGGTACTATTGTAACCGTTATTTTGTACCTAATCGCACAAATGGTCGGTGCAGGCAAGCTTATTCAGCTTCTATTCGGTCTTAGCTATTCGACTGCCGTTATCCTTGTCGGTGTCCTTATGATCCTGTATGTTGCATTCGGCGGTATGCTTGCGACAACTTGGATTCAAATTATCAAAGCGGTACTTCTACTCTCAGGCGCATCTTTTATAGCGTTTATGGTTATGGTGCATTTTGGTTTTAGCTTTGAAAATATGTTCCATAGTGCAGTAGAGATACACAAATCCCACGCAAAAATTATGGAGCCGGGCGGTCTGGTGTCTGACCCTTGGAATGCTATATCTCTAGGTCTTGCGTTGATGTTCGGTACAGCCGGTCTTCCGCATATCCTTATGAGATTCTTTACCGTTGCAGATGCAAAAGAGGCTAGAAAGTCTGTTTTTTATGCGACCGGTCTAATCGGGTATTTCTATATCCTTACGTTTATCATCGGTTTCGGCGCTATTACGCTACTTGCCCTTGATCCGACATACTTCCAAAAAGGTGTTGCAACGGTAGTTAACGGATTCCAGACAATAGTGAGCGATACAAATGCTACGCAAGTTTTGGTAGGCGACAAAAAAGCTATCGTAGGCGGCGACAATATGGTTGCTATCCACCTTTCAAAAGCGGTTGGCGGCGACTTGTTCTTAGGCTTTATCTCGGCTGTTGCGTTCGCTACAATCCTTGCGGTTGTATCAGGCCTTACGCTTTCAGGTGCATCGGCTATCAGCCACGACCTATACGCTAGCGTAATCGGAAAAGGCAAAGTTGATGAAGCTACTGAGATGAAAGCTTCTAAAATAGCAACTCTTGTTCTAGGTGTTCTTGCAATCCTTCTAGGTATTGCGTTTGAAAAACAAAACGTTGCATTCATGGTTGGTCTAGCATTTGCGATTGCCGCATCTGTTAACTTCCCTATATTGCTTCTCTCTATTTACTGGAGTAAGCTAACGACAAAAGGCGCATTCGTGGGCGGTACGGTAGGTCTTGTATCTGCAATCATCCTTGTTATCATGGGGCCTGCGGTATGGAAAGACGTACTTGGCAACAAAGAGGCGTTTATTAGCCTTAAAAACCCTGCCATCATATCGATGACGCTTACCTTTGTGGTTACCTATATAGTGTCCAAAATGGATAACTCTGCAAGGGGCAAAGAGGATCAAGCCGGATTTGAAGCTCAATATATCAGAGCTCAAACAGGTATCGGTGCTGACGGCGCTTCTGAACACTAGGCCGTATTTATGTATTCAAAGGATGCGTGAGCGATACGGCGCTCCGTGTCTTTGTTTGACCAAAGTTTAAAACTCCCCGCAAAGCGGTACTTCAGGGGGTCGTAGGGACACTCGTGTCTCTACCGCTGATATGGGCTTTGCCTGTATCAGCGTATTATTTAAATAAAAAAGGTTTTATATGAGTAGCCTCGATATAAAAGCATTTCTGACATCTATCCATCCGTTTGACGAGCTTCAGGGATACTCTATGGAGAAGCTCTCAAACGCTTTTGACGTTACGTACCTCAAAAAAGGGGAGCGGTTTTTAAAAGAGGGTGATAAGGCGGAGTATTTTTATATCGTGGCCAAAGGGGTTATAAAAGAGAGCGGTGAGGCCGAGTTTTATCTAGGAGAGAGAGATTTTTTTGACTTTGAGGCTTTGCTTGCGGGAGAGTACAAAAGCTCTTTTGAGGCCGAGGAGGAGACGCTCCTTTATTTTATCGCAAAAGATGAATTTTTATCCACAGTCCACTCAAATACAAAAATCGAAAACTACTTTTTCCTATCCGCAGCAAAAAAACTAGAAGAGAAACATAAAAGCACGGATAGCTACCTAATCAAAAAAATTACTGATATACAGTACGAAACCCCGATATTTGTGAACGCCGACGATACGATATACGATGCGGTATCACTGATGACCCAAAACAAAAAAACGTTTTGTTTGATCCGTTTTGACGCAGAGACGGGGATTATCACCGATTCCGATTTGCGAAAAAAAGTCCTTTTGAAAAGGATGGATCTGGATAGCAAAGTAGGAGATGTAGCTACTAGAAATATATGCATCATAAACAAAAACGACTTTTTATTTAACGCTTTGTTGGTGATGACGAAACACAACATAAAAAGGGTAGCCCTAAGTGATGAAAACGGTATTTGCGGTGTTTTGCAGGATATAGATATTTTGAGCGCTTTCTCGACCCAGACTCAGTTTGTAGCCAGAAAGATAGAGCTTGCCGGAGACAAAGAGGAGCTAAAAACCGTGATGGCCGATATCGATAACGCCGTCAAAAACCTTTTGGATGAGGGTGTAAAGGTAAAACATATCGTAAAACTCGTAGGGGAGCTAAATCTAAAAGTCTTCCAAAAAGTATTTGAGTGGAGTTTTGATAGTAGTGTTCGGGGAGACATCGCACTTGTGGTCTTCGGTAGCGAGGGGAGGGGTGAGCAAATTCTCAGAACCGATCAGGATAACGCCCTAATACTAAGAAACGATCTAAATCCGGATGATTTTGCCTCCGGAGCCAAAATATTTAACGATACCCTGATAGAACTCGGGTATCCGGAGTGCGACGGCGGGGTTATGACGGTAAACGGCTACTACAGAAAAAAACTAGAGGATTACAAAAAAGATATCTACAATATGATTTTTAGTCCGACTCCGGATAGCTTTTTAAATCTCCCGATACTTATGGATATTAGGTTTGTGGCAGGTGACGAGAAATTGTGCGGTGAACTAAAAGAGTATATGATGGCAAAAATGCTAGAGAGAGCCGAGATTATAGCCAGAATGGCAGGTGGTTCCATGGCGTTTGAGACTCCGCTGTCAATCCTCGGCGGATTCGTTCTCGATAAAAAAGAGCATAGCGGAGAGATGGATATAAAAAAAGGGGGGATATTCCCTATCGTAAACTCTGTCAGAGCCCTGTCTTATGAGAAAAAAATAACCGCCGTCAGTACGTTTGAGAGGATAAAAGAGCTAAACAACATCGGGATGATTGATAGAGCTTTTGCCGAGGAGATTATCGAAGCGTACAACTTTTTACTCGAAATCAGGCTAAGGGAGCGACTCTACAAGATAAATATCGGTCAAAAACCGGACAACTACATAAACCCGTCAAGACTCTCAAAATTGGAGAGAGATCTACTCAGAGATGTCCTAAAAATAACCGATAAACTCAAAAAATTTATCTTTAACCATTTTAAACTCGGGTATCTGTCATAATGTTTGAAAGGCTAAAAAGGGCATATCTGAGGCGTGGGCTAAAAGACGAGCGGTTTGCTTTTTTGTGGGATACGCCGCCGGAGGATGAGTATGTTGCGTTTGACTGTGAGACGACAGGGTTAAATCCAAAAAAAGACGAGATAATCACGATAGGTGCGGTACTCATCAAAGGGGACAAAATCCTTGCAAGCAAAAGATTTGAGGCGACCCTAAAGACAAAACTGGAGATCACAAAAGAGAGTATCAGGATTCATCATATACGAAACTGTGATATAGAGGACGGTATGGAGCCGAAAGAGGCCATAGAGAGCTTTTTGCGGTTTATAGGTCCTAGAAAACTGGTCGGCTACTATTTGGAGTTTGACGTGGCGATGATAAACAAATACGCAAAAGAGTTTATAGGGACCACCCTCCCAAATCCACAAACCGAAGTATCGGCTCTTTACTTTGACAAAAAAAACGACGTTTTCGGTAGTAAAAACGTGGATCTGAGGTTTGAATCTATTATGAAGGAGCTTGATTTACCCATTTTCGGACAGCATAGCGCATATTATGACGCTTTGATGACTTCGTTAATATTTGTTAAATTAAAAAAAAGTTAAACTTTAATCTTAATGTAAAGGAGAGGTTACATAAATGGAAGAACTACACGGAATGGTTTTTAAACCGAAAAAAGAGCTGTTTAAAAATCCAAATATCAAAAATATGTGCGAATACGAGGAACTCGTAGAGTGGGCAGAAAAAGACTATGAAGGATTTTGGGCTCATCATGCAAGAGAGTTTATCGACTGGCAAAAGCCTTTTGAGAAAACACTCGACGAATCAAGCGCTCCAAACTACAAATGGTTTACGGGCGGAAAACTAAACGTCAGCGAACAATGCCTTGACAGACACCTAGAAACTAGAAAAAACAAAGCGGCTATCATCTTTGAAGGTGAGCCGGGAGATAAAAGAGTTATAACCTATAGAGAGCTGTATTACGAAGTATGTAAAACGGCAAACCTGCTAAAAAACAAATTCCACGTCAAAAAAGGCGACAGGGTCGTTATCTATATGCCGATGATTCCTGAAGCGGTATTTTTTATGCTTGCATGCGCCAGAATCGGGGCTATCCACTCCGTAGTATTCGGCGGTTTCTCTGCCGAGGCGCTAAGAGACAGAATAGAAGATGCTCAGGCAAAAATCGTCGTAACATCTGACGGCGGCTATAGAAGAGGCAAACCGTATCTTCTAAAACCTGTTGTTGACGATGCGTTGTCAAAAGGGTGCAACAGCATCGAAGCTTGCCTAATCGTCCAAAGAAACAACGAAGAGATCCCGTATGTTGCCGGTAGAGACTATATCTACAATGAACTTGTAGAGATCGAATCTCCAAATTGTCCGGCTGAGCCTATGGATAGCGAAGATCCGCTATTCCTACTGTATACATCTGGCTCAACTGGCAAACCAAAAGGTGTTCAACACGGCTCAGCCGGGTATATCCTATGGGCTCAAATGACCATGAAATGGGTCTTTGATATCAACGAAAACGATACATACTGGTGCACGGCGGATGTCGGCTGGATTACGGGACATACATACATCACTTACGGCCCTCTGGCTATCGGTGCAACATCGGTAATCTACGAGGGTGTTCCGGTGTATCCGGATGCCGGCAGATGGTGGAGGATGATCGAAGAGTATAGGGTAAACCAATTTTACACCGCTCCGACAGCTATCAGACTACTACACAAAGTGGGTGCGGACGAGCCGAAAAAATACGACCTAAGCAGCCTACGAATCCTAGGTACGGTCGGTGAACCTATCAACCCTGACGCATGGCTATGGTATTACGAAGAGATCGGCGGCGGCAAATGCTCAATCGTCGATACATGGTGGCAAACAGAGACGGGTGGACATATGATTGCCCCTCTACCGGCCGCCACACCTGCAAAACCGGGTTCTGCTACGTTCCCGCTACCGGGCATCATGGCGAAAGTCGTAAATCCGGACGGCACACCGGTGGCTAGAGGTAATGACGGTTTGCTATGTGTTATGAAACCGTGGCCTTCGATGATTAGAACTATCTGGGGCGACAACGATAGATTTGTCAGCGGATATTTTGAGACTGTCAAGGGGATATATTTCTCAGGTGACGGTGCAAGACTAGACGAAGATGGATATATCTGGATTACCGGAAGGGTTGACGACGTTATCAACGTATCGGGTCACAGACTCGGAACGGCAGAGATCGAAGCGGCCGTAGCAAAATGCGACAAAGTAGCAGAGGTGGCCGTAGTAGGTAAACCTGATGACCTAAAAGGCGAAGGTATATTTGCATTCGTAGTACCGAAAATCGTCCCTGAAAATGCCGGTCAAGAGGCTGAGCTATTCAAAGAGATAAACGACGTAATCGTAAGAGAGATAGGACCTATCGCAAAATGCGACGAGATCAAAATCGCTCCGGGACTACCGAAAACCAGAAGCGGCAAAATCATGAGAAGAATACTCAGGGCGATAGCCGCAGGCAAAGAGGTAACGCAAGACACTTCAACCCTAGAAGACCCAAGCATCGTAGAAAAACTCCAATCTTGCAGCGTTTGATAAGACGCTAAACTATCCCCTCAAAGCCCCCCAAAGGGGCTTTTTAAATCTCCAGTTTTAACTTCCCGCTTGCATATTGATGTACGAGTGAGCTAATTATCGTTTGATACGGTATGCCTATATCTTGTGAGCGTCTTTTTACATTTGTAACATCGGCGAGACTCAGCCTAATCGTGATGTTTTTTGACTTTGATAAATACTCTTTTGCCGCATTTTGAGCCAATGCTATCTCTTCGTCTGCATTTATGCTTTTTTTGAGCGAACCGTTTTCCAACGCTTCCAGTATTTCTAACTCTTCATTATCAAACATCGCTATCTCCTTTGTATATTTTTTGGGCTTTTCGACTCGGGATTATAGTTTTTAAGAATATTTCATCCCCGTTTTTGACGTACGGTACAAGATATGTGTAGCCAAGTGCCGATATGACAAATATTTTTTGGTTCGGGTATTTTTCTTGATTTGGGTGTTCATACACATCTAGTATACCCCCGCCATCAATAGCTTCGACAATATCCTCAAAACAAATGCCTCTAGTTTGTGCAAGCAAGTCATTCTTGTCTTTATCCCATTTATACACAAAAAGCCTTTATTTTATACATACAATGTATTTTATGGTGTGTGGTTTGAAAATAAGCTTAACCGCCAAAAGGCTTTATAAACTTCACAGCTTTTTTAACCTACCATAAACAAAAATAGCGCTCCAAAAGGACTCCAAATGCAACTAATTTTAGACATTAATGAAGGCTATGAGGCCCAGTTTATCGGTGTGCTCCAATCTCTCGACCGTAAGTTTTTCAAAAAAGTAGAGATAGACAAAAATAGCACATTTATGCAAGACAAAGCATATCTCGAAGAGGCGCTGAGGAGTATAGACGACGGCACGGCGAAGATGATTAGCGAAGATGAGTTTTGGGCTTCTACGGACTCGGTATTGGCGAAATACTAAATGCACATTTCGTATCTACCGACCTTCAAGGATAGATTTAATAGACAGCTAGAATATATCGCCAAAGACAATAAAACGGCGGCAACAAACTTTAGAAATGAACTCAAAAATATGATAGATAGTCTAAAAGATATGCCGATGAGATGCAGAAAATCTATATTTTTCAATGATGAAAATATTAGAGATATGATTTTCAAGGGCTATGTCATCACTTACCGAATCAAGCAGGATAGGCTGGAGGTATTTGGTTTTACAAAATACCAAGAAAATCCGGTGGATTAGAAAGGGTAAATCTTCTACGCCTATCTTCAAACTAATCATTTGATAAAATCAGTACAAAACTAGAGAGACGAGATTGTGGATTTGAGGAGTATCTGTATGGGAATTAAAAATGTTCGCCCCTAAATACACAGAGTATCATTCAAAATATTTTGCAAATATCTTGACACTTACCAATAGCTCAAGGGGCGTTGAGAGATTGTCGCAGGGTATTTTTAACGCTAAAGTTGATTTGAATCCGCATCAAGTCGAAGCTGCTCTATTTGCGTTTAAAAGTCCAATATCTGAGGGTGTAATACTGGCAGATGAAGTCGGACTTGGTAAAACCATAGAAGCTGGACTTATACTAACCCAATACTGGTGCGAACACAAGCGCCAAATTATCATCATAGCTCCGGCCTCTTTGCGAAAACAGTGGTCTGTAGAGTTGTATGAAAAATTCTTCCTAGATAGCGTGATTCTCGACGCTCAGAGCTATAAGCAGTTTAAGAAAAACGGTATAGATGAGCCTTTTAATCAAGGGGATAAGATAGTTATCACCTCATACAATTTTGCTGCCAAAATGCAGGCTGAGATATTAAAAGCAAGATTTCAGCTTGCGGTTATAGATGAGGCTCACAAGCTAAGAAATATCTATAAGCCAAGTAGCAAAATATCACACTCCATAAAATCAGCATTAAACGGTACAAAAAAAATATTGCTTACAGCCACCCCTCTTCAAAACTCACTTCTTGAATTGTACGGACTAGTATCAATACTAGATGAAAGAGTATTTGGCGATAAAAGGTCTTTTTCCGACCAGTTTGTCAGTGGCAAGATGACAAATGCACAGTTTAGAGATCTAAAGTCTCGTATAAGTCCGTTTTGTCATAGAACGCTTAGAAAAGATGTCGTCGAATATGTACCGTATACAAATCGTATAGCATTGGTACAAGAATTTTACCCGAGCAATGACGAACAGGCTCTTTATAATCTAATTTCAGAGTTTTTGCAGTCTACTAATCTACACTCTATTCCAAATTCACAAAAAACGCTTATTATCTTGATAGTCAGAAAACTACTTGCGTCCTCTACGAGGGCTATAGAAAACACCCTCTCCACGATGATAGAAAGACTAGAATCGTCCATAAAAACCAAAGAAACAACACAAATCAAACTGGACGACGATGAAGAGCTTATCAGCGACTTTACAGAAGAGAGTGAAGATGAGGAATCAGCGCCTGAAAACATATTTTTAAGCGACACAGAAATCGCTGAAATAAAAAGTGAAATAAACGAACTAGAGTCTTTCAAGCTTTTAGCCTCTTCAATCGAGATAGACGCAAAGCTTGAAAAGCTTTTATCGGCACTTGAAATGGGCTTTTTGAAGCAGGCGGAGCTTGGGGCAAATAAAAAAGCGATAATCTTTACGGAGTCCAAAAGAACGCAAAACTATCTAAAAGAATACCTAGAGCTAAACGGCTACAAAAATAAAATAGTTTTGTTTAATGGGCAAAATAACGATACCACTTCAAAAGAAATTTACAACAAATGGATAGAGAGACATACTGGGAGCGGCAAGATTACCGGCTCAAAAACAGCAGATATGAAACAAGCAATTGTTGATTATTTTAGAGATGAAGCCGAGATACTTATAGCGACAGAGGCCGGAAGCGAGGGTATAAATCTACAGTTTTGCAATCTTCTCATAAATTACGACCTACCTTGGAATCCGCAAAGAATAGAGCAGCGAATAGGCAGAGTCCATAGATACGGGCAAAAGCACGATGTCGTCGTCGTTAATTTCCTCAATAAGGCAAATGCGGCAGACCAAAGAGTTTATGAGCTACTCCGTGATAAGTTCCAGCTATTTGACGGTGTTTTTGGCTCAAGTGACGAAGTGCTCGGCATAATAGAAAACGGTGTGGACTTTGAAAAAGCAATACTTAATGTTTATCAGTCTTGCAGGAGCACCGACGAGATACAAAAAGCCTTTGATGCCCTCCAAAAAGAGCTAGATGAAAAAATCCAAAAAACACTCAAAAGCACAAGAAAAAAACTCCTAGAAAACTTTGACGAAGATGTGCACAAAAGACTAAAAGGCTCACTTGACGAATCGATAAAGTGCATGAATCACTATGAAGAGCTATTCTGGAAGGCAACAAAAGTAGAGCTAGGTAGTTTTGCCAAATTCAATGACGAGGAAGCGTCTTTTCAACTAACCAAAGCTCCGAACAAGGCGATAAGCACTGGAAAATACCAGCTCATAACAAGAGAAGTAGAAGAAAACAATCACTACACATACCGCATAAATTCACCGCTTGGCGAGTATGTGGTAAATAAGGCGCTCGAAAGAGAACTAAAGCCAGCCAAACTGACACTTTCCCTATCAAATCATCACGCAAAAATATCAGCCCTTGAGAGTTATCAGGGCAAAAGCGGCTACCTCAAAGTTTCAAGACTTACATTAAACGGCTTTGAAAAAGAGGAGTATGTCATAGTATCCGCCGTGACAAAAGGCGGAGCAAAAATAAAAGCAGAAATAGCCGAGAAGATACTAAGTCTAAAAGCCCTATCCTCAAAAGAAACTACCATAGACGATAATGCAAAAGCCAAGCTAAACGAGAGCGAGACAGCACAAAAAGATAAGATATTTAGCTCATGCGAAAAGAGAAACGCACAGTTTTTTGACGCCGAAATCATCAAGCTAGACAAATGGGCGGACGACCAGCTAGTCAGCCTAGAAAAAGAGCTAAAAGAACTCAAGAAAAGTATAAATGCAAAAAGAGCAGACTCCAAAAAAGCAAATCCTCAAGAAAAATTAAAAATCCAGATAGAGATACGAGACCTAGAGCTAAAGCAAAAAAAGCTCAAACGAGAAGTAGGGTCAGCCGAAGATGAGATATATACCAAGCGGAGCGAGATTATTGACTCACTCTCGGAACTCATAAAAGGTCAGGCAAAAGAGCAAGAGATAATGACGATAGAGTGGGATATTGTATAATGGCTGAGTACAACTACAAAAAAATGGAATTATCGCCATATATACACTCCCTCTACTCAAGTGGGCTAGGCAAACCAAAACACGCAACACAAGCGGATATTGAAAAACTTATCGAACAAATCGGCTTATTTAAATTCAAAGGTTATCTGTACGCATTTAAGAACGAGTTGTCATTGTGGAGTATTGAAGATGTCTTGTTGTCATACTTTTTTGACACATATCTAGCAGCCGACCTAATGTCTCGTTCGCTTCATGTAGAGACAAAACTAAAAACGGCACTTGTCGAGACCGCTTACGCAAAAACAAGCAATCCATTTTTCTACCTGAACAGTGGAAGCTACACTGTTTCGGATTTTAAACTGGGGAAGCAAGATGAGGATGGATGGAGGGATGGGCATCGTGTGCATACTGAAATCTATCGCCATTTTAGAGAGTATTATCTTGATACATACGACTTTGAGTCAAACAAAAACAGACACCTAAAGGGGGCTACGCTCATTCAAACCAGCAGTGATGTCAATTATCCACCGTTTCACTATTTGGCTGAAGCTGCCACTATCGGCTTGACGATAGAATTTGTCACAAAGCTGATGATTGGCGGGGAACCGCTATTGAAGTCTATAGCCAATAAATTTGGTATTTTTCAAATGGATGTATTTGTAAACTATCTCAAACGCCTAAAAGAGATTAGAAATCGTTGTGCACATGGAAGTAGACTATTCAATAGAAATTATCGTAGCGTCAAAGCTTTCGGTGCTTATCAGTCATACAGAGCAAATGTATCGGCACACAAGATTATTGATGTGTATATGACCTTGGAGTTTTTGTCGGATAGGCTACACAGCTATGGCAGTTATGATAAATTTGAAGGGCAAACAATCTTCACTCTAATTGACGAATTTAAAAACGATAGAAAAATAAGTATAAACTCGAATGGGCTTGTCGAGAAAGTGAGCAAAAACGATTTTTTAAAGCTTATGGGTTTTATAATGAAAGGAATGGGGAAGAAATAAACAAGCCAAACGTGCGTGCAGAGGTTTGGCGTAGGTGACGAAATTTTACCCGATATACTTTAAAAAATTCTTTAATTTGAAATCAAGCAGAAAATAGGAAGCAAAATGAGCGAACCAAAAAAAGTAAAACTAGAGAGCAAAAACATCACAGAGGAGACACTAGAAGAGCTGAAGCGGCTTGTGCCGTCGGCGTTCAAAGAGGGCAAGATAGACTTTGACGCACTAAAAAGCGTCCTTGGCGAGGTGTTAGAGCCATCCCGTGAGTTTTACAACTTCACATGGGCTGGCAAGTCGGAGGCATTTCGCACACTTCAACGACCTAGCACCGCTACGCTGAGGCCATGCGAGGACGAGAGCAAGGAGTGGGAGAAGACGGAAAACCTAT
>CALJKN010000215.1 GCA_937973585.1 uncultured Helicobacteraceae bacterium | reverse complement strand
CCAAAAAAGCAAAAGCTGTCAAAAACCAGCGAGACATCATAGCGATAATAGGAAATCCGCCGTATAGCGGCAGTAGTCAAAATCCTAGTATGGATGAGGACAAAAAGCGCACATGGATAGGCTCACAGATAGAAACCTACAAATATGATGGCACAAAAAAGCTAGACGAGAAAAATCCAAAATGGCTACAAGACGACTATGTGAAGTTTATCCGTTTTGCGCAATATCAGATAGACTTGACGGGCAATGGTGTTATCGGTTATATTGTGCCTCACGGCTTCTTGGACAATCCTACTTTTCGCTACATGCGAAAATCACTCATGAATAGCTTTTCCAAAATATATATCCTAGACCTACACGGCAACGACAACAAAAAAGAGATAGACAAAGATGGCAACAAAGACGAAAATGTATTTGACATCAAGCAAGGCGTAGCGATAGTTCTGCTAGTCAAAGAGCCAAAACAAAAGTCATGTGAAGTCTATCATGGAGACCTGTACGGCAAAAGAGAGGATAAGTTTTTTGCTCTTGAGAGTGGCGATTTCAAGAAACTATGCCACACAAAACTAGAGCCAAGCGGTGAAATGTCCTACTTTATACCGAGAACCGCCGATAGCGGATATGAAAATTTTTGGAGCGTGAAGGATATTTTTAAAGTCAGTAGCGTTGGAGTTGTAACAGGCGACGACAAATTATTTATCAACAGCTATAAAAGTGAATTGGTACGAAATCTAACAAAAGCAAAATTTACTATTGATGAAAAACTCATTAAAACAATCTCTTATCGACCTTTTGACGATAGGAACATTTATTACGATTCAAAGCTTATTGAGAGGGCTAGAAAAGATATAAAACAAATGCTTAACAAAAATATGGCATTGATAACAAACAGGGTTATAAAGAATAAAAATATAAGCACATTTTTTGTATGTCAAAGTTTAGCGGACTTCCATATTCTTGAAACCGCTAATTCCAATCCGTATATTTTTCCACTCTATCTCTACAACGAAGACCAAACCTCTCTTTTGGACGATGAAAAAACAACAAACTTCACGGACGCTTTCAAAACATACAAAGCCGAGCATTTGGCTACTTTCAGCGATGAGCAAATTTTCTACTACATCTACGGCTTACTCCACGCTCCAAGCTACCGCACACGATACAATGAATTTCTAAAGACCGATTTCCCACGCATAGATTTTGGCTACGACTTAGCCAAGATTTCGGCATACGGTGAGGAGTTGGCACAGCTTCATCTGCTCACTCACGAGATTTTTGAGGATTCGAGTGAGTGGGGTATCACAAAATCAGGCGACGACCTCACCATATCGTTCGCACGCAAAGCTGACATTTACAGTGACGGCAAAATCTATCTAAACCCAAAAACTTACATCAGCGGAGTCGCCAAAGATGTTTTTGAGTTTATGATAGGTGGCTATCAAGTCCTAGACAAATGGCTCTCCGACCGCAAAAATACGACGCTAACTATCGACGAACTACTTCACTATATGAAAATCATCGTAAGCCTACGAGAGACGATAAGGATTATGGGCGAGATTGATAAAATTGTCGATATACAGAATAATGAAGCAGATAAGTAGAGGCTTAAAGGCATGAAATATCCGTTATACGATTTAAATAATGAGGAATTTGAAAGCCTGATTGTTTCTATTTGTGAAGAAGTACTCGGGATTGCCACCATCAACTTTACAAAAGGTAAAGATGGCGGAAGAGATGCTAAATTTACCGGAACTGCCAATAGTTTTCCTAGTACAAATAGTCCATGGAATGGAAAATTTATTATTCAAGCAAAGCATACTGAAAAACAAAATGCAAGCTGTTCCGATGGGGATTTTGTGAGAAAACTCAAAAATGAACTACCATCAATTAAGGCACTAGTTGAAGCAGACAAGGTTGACTACTACCTTATGTTTACAAATCGTAAGTTGTCAGGACTTCAAGATGCAAAAATTGAAGATTTAATCAATGATGAAGTTGGTGTGATAAACCAAATGATCGGTGAAGAGAGAATTCAAAAATGGTTGAAAGACCATCCACAAATCACAAATAAACATGATTTAAAAAAATATCTATTGCCATTTGAGTTTTATGAAGAGGATTTAAAAAACACAATATTGGCTTTTTCTCAAACAGAGTTTGACGAATCTGAACTCCAAAAACTTCAACGAGAAATTAGAAAAATAGATATTGAACAAAAGAATGAACTAAACCAGATGAGTGAGGCATACTTTAAAAGTGTATTCAAAAAGTCTTATAATGATTTTGCAAAAATTGAGAGTTTTTTCAAAAATCCAATCAATAAAGAGTATATCCGTATGTACGATAATACAATTGATGAGTTGCAAAGCAAGATAATTATTAGGCGGAGTGAATATGGCGCCTTTGAGGAAATACTCGACTATTTATACGATTATGTTTTGTACAATAACAAAATTGAGATTGCAAGCGATAGGAAATTGATAAAACTATTTCTGCATTATATGTATAATCAATGTGATCTAGGAATTTCAGAGTGAGTTTGCTAAAACTTTCAAAACATACGAACCTACAATATTCAACTTTAAACGTGTCCGCACATATTTTAAAAATTCTAAAAGAAAATAGTATTGTTGAGTTTAATGAACTGCTAGATGTTCTAAAAGACAGGATTGGTCAGGAAGTTGGGGAGGTATTTATTGCAAACTTAACTTTTTTATACATACACAACAAGATTGAATACTGCTCAAAAACTGATTCAATAAGGCTAACTCATGCAACTATCTAAAATATATGCCAATAAAGATTTTGGAAATGTCTCGTTTAAAGACGGCTTGAATGTAATCATTGGGAAAATATCTAACAGGGAAGATAGGGAGCTTGATACACACAACATAGGCAAATCTCTGCTTTTAGAAGTGATTGATTTTTTACTTTTAAAAGGTATTGATGATAAGTCAAAGTATTTTTTGACACGACATAAGATTTTTTTTGATTATGTTTTTTTTGCTGAGTTAAAATTAAATAGTGGTCAATTTTTGCTTGTGCGACGAGCAACTCAAAACAATACGAAAATATCTTTTAAACTGCTGAATACTAAATTGGATGGATTTATTGTTGATATTGATGAATGGGATTATGTTGATTTGCCTATCAAGGAAGCAAAAGAAAAACTCAATGAGTATGTTGGATTTGATGTCTTAACTAATTGGCCATATCGAAAAACAATCAATTACTTTATGCGTCATCAGAATGATTATGTTGATGTATTTAAATTAGGAAAGTTTCAGGGCGTTCACAAAGACTGGAAGCCAATGGTTTTTGAGCTCTTGGGGTTTGATGGAAGTCTATTGCATAAGAGACTTGATTTAAACGAACAGTTTGAAGAGAAAAAAAAAGAACTACAAACACTAGAACGAGAAAATGGGGTGGGAAGTGAAGATGAGGATAAGATTATAGGCTTAATCGATATTCAAAAGCAAACCCTTGACAATCTTGCAAAAAATATCGATGATTTTAATTTTTTTGAGAAAGATAATATTGAAAAAGATAAATTAGTAAGCGAGCTAGACGCAAGAATTAGTGATTACAACGCACGCCATTATTACCTAAAATATGAGATTGAAAAAATTGAAAAGTCATTATCGGCAGATATTGACTATATTGATTTGGATGCACTGCGGGCAATTTATGATGAAGTCCAAATTAATTTCCCTGACACGATTTTGAACGAGTATCAAAAGGTGCTTGAGTTTAATAAGCAAATTGGACAAGAAAGAAATAGATATCTTAAAGAAAATTTTGAGACTTACAAGATTGAACTCGATAATTTATTAATTGAACTATATAAGATAGAACAAGAGAAATCGTTAATTTTGATGGAAATTACAAACAAATCGAGCTATGAAAAATTTAAAACATATCAAAAGCAACTAGCTAAGACTGAAGCCTACATCCTAAATCTTGAAAATAAACTTGAACAAATTGGGAATATGAGTAGGATTCAAAAAGAGCTTAGCGAAATAGAAGAGCAGATAAAACTAAAAGTAGCAGAATTAAAAAAAGTAATTTATGCACAAAACCACAGGCATATAAGAAAACTTTTTAATGATTTTACAATCAAGGTTTTAAATGCCCCATCGATTCTATCGGTCAAAACAAACAAAGCAAACAGTATTGACTTTGAGGCAGACTATCAGAATAAAGAAGATTTGTCGATAACAGACTTATCCAAAGGATTTACATACAAAAAAATCCTTTGTGCCGCTTTTGATGTCGCATTGCTGCAACACTATAACGATAAATCTTTTTATCGTTTTGTTTATCATGATGGAATATTAGATAGCTTGGATATTCGTAAAAAAGAGACATATATTCAGCATATTCGCAATGTGGTATCTGAATATAATATCCAATATATTTTAACCATCATAGAGTCTGAAACAAGCGGTATTGGACAGGTCTTTAATTTCACAGATGACGAGATTAGATTGCGATTGTCCGATGAGTCATGTGAAACAAAATTATTTAGACAGTGTTTTTAGGTTGAGCCAAAAAACTAAAATTGAGCGGACCGAAGGCACTTGGAATCCGAATGAAACAACACAGAGAGTCCAAATGAACATAAAAATTTTATATCCAAACGGTGATGAGTTCAAACCAACGAATATTGCCGTATCGGCGGCTAGGACGTGTTATTTTCCGAATGGGCTTGTGGAGCCGTCCAAAAGCGAGGGGTGGGGGGCAAAAGAGAATTTGCTATCCTCTATTTTTGAGGCGGGGCATCATACTACCCTTCAGCATGCCCATTTTACGATACTTATAGACGGGATGAGCCGACATCTCATCTGGAGGCTTTTGCACTCTCATCCATACTACAATTCCGAGCAGATAAGCCAACGATACGCAAAGATGAAGGCCGAAAATTTTGTTTACCCGAAAGGGGGCGACAAAGATGCGTGGAGTGCGTATTATGAGGGTGTGTTCAAAAGCTATGAGCTTCTGACCGAAAAGCTGAAAATCAAATTTGAAGAGATTTTGCCGAAATTCAAGAAAAAAGAGGCAATCAAAAAAGCTCAAGAGTTCGCCAGATATGTACTGCCACAGGGGATGGGGGCGTATTTGTACCACACTATCAACCTAACGGTAGCCCTGAGATATATAGCTTTGGCAAAGGAGCTTCCGGAGGTTAGAGATGAGGCTTTGGAGTTTGTATCACAACTCTCAAATGCGCTTTTGGAGATAGACCCGTCTCTAGCTCCTCTCATAGAGTACGCCAGAGGGGCAAAGGCCGGTTTTGCCGAATTTGATATAGATATGCTAAAAAAAGACAAAGATATCAAAGATGATGAAAGCGTCAAGATATTTGACGTGGTAAACCCTTATCCTTATGAAGTGAGCGCCAATTACTCCGATGTGCTGAGGCTCTCAAATATGAGCATAGACGGGGCAAGTCTCGGCGGCTTCACATCTTATATGAAGCTCTCCCTCTCGGCGGATGCCCAAAACCAAAGGCACAGGCGTTCCGTTGCCGTCAGGCCGTCTTTGGAGAAGATATACAAAAAAGAGTATTACATTCCCCCTATTATCGCAAAGGATGCTGAGCTTGTTAGTATTTACAAAGATGCAATGGAGGGTGCGTATACGTTTTTTGAGTCGCAGCGCCCCAAAATAGGTTTCGGCGAGGCGGTCTATGCGTTGCCAAATGCTCATCTGATAGAGATAGTCGAGCGAAGCGATATGGCGAGCTTCAACCACAAGGCGCAGATGAGACTATGTTTTAACGCCCAAGAGGAGATATATGACATCATCTATGCTCAAGCGGCGGAGCTCAGAAAAGAGGGTGTGAGGGGTGCCGATAAACTATTGCCGCCTTGTACCTTGAGGGCTGAAAACGGGATATTCCCGACTTGTCCGGAGGGGCCGAGGTTTTGCGGTGTGAAGGTGTGGAAAATTCCATTTGAAGGGCTAAAAAGAGAGTACTAATGGAGGCTTTAAAAGCTTTTCACCTTATCGGGGTGGCGTATTTTTTGGGGTTTTTGCTCCTCGACGCTATTGTTTTGCGACGTTTTTTGGATAGTGAATGTCGTGGCAAAAAGATTTTATTCTACGAAAAGGCAAAATATTCACTCTATTTTTTTACAGCCGTCATTGTGCTCACCGGTGTTTTGATGTTTTATCCGGCCAGATTTTACGATGATATCTTTTGGCTAAAGGGATTTTTTGGAATTTTTTCGATCCTCCTTTTTTTCCTTTCGCCGATATTGGTCAAAAAGTTTTTAAAGGGGTATGTCGGAGCGATATATGCCGTCGTTACTATAACGGCTCTCTTTGCGGGGGCTATAGCTGTTTTTTCAGGCAGATAAAGGGACTCTTTAAAATTTATAACGTTATAGTTTTTACCGACATTATGCACCAAAAGCGTACTCTCCCGCTCAAAAGCGGGAAGCTTTAGGGGGATGCAAGGGGCATTTATGCCCCTGCCGTTTATGTGGGCTTTGCTTGCATAAACGCATAACATAATTCAGTAACTCTCTTTTTTATTCGGAAAATCACCGCTTCTTACGTCGTTTGCAAACTTCTCAAAAGCGCCCTTTGCAAGAGCTGCCCCATCCATATATTTTCTGACAAATTTTGGCGTAAACTCCTCGAAAAACCCAAGCATATCCGACCAGACGAGCACCTGAGCATCACAATCAGCTCCAGCCCCTATACCTATTATCGGGATACCGACAGACTCTGTTATTCTCTTTGCAGCGCTAGATTTCACACCCTCTACCACAATAGCCAAAGCCCCTGCCGCCTCGATAGCTTTTGCATCTTGGACGAGCCTTGCCGTATCTGCTTCATCCTTGCCTTTTACCTTGTATCCACCCTCCGCTCTAGCGACTTGTGGCATAAGCCCTATATGTCCCACGACAGCAACCTTGTTTTTTACTAGATGTTCTATTATCTCAGCCTTCTCTGTGCCGCCCTCTATCTTAACGGCAAATGCTTTTGTCTCTTTGTAAACCCTTACAGCATTTTTTAGCGCTGTCTCTTTGTCTGTCTCGGAGCCAAACGGCATATCAAATATTATTTTTGCGCTTGGAGCACCCATGCCGACCGCTTTTGTGTGGTATATCATCTCAT
>CALJKN010000214.1 GCA_937973585.1 uncultured Helicobacteraceae bacterium | reverse complement strand
TGTAAACTTCCATAAACTCTTTTGGTTTTGCACCCGGTTTCTCTTTTGGATCAAGAATTAAAACTTTACCTTTGATTTTGTTTGTTTTTAAGTAGTAGGCTACCATAGCCGCTCTCTCATATGGGGCAGGAGGGCATCTATATGCGCCGTCCGGAACGGTGATGATGAAGTTACCTTCTTCCATATTCTCAAGTTGTTTTTTAAGGGCGATATGTTCGCTTCCCGGTTTTAGACCTGGAGGGCATGTGTGGTAGCATTTTGCCGCTTTTGCTTTGTCTTCACCGAAAAGTTTTGAGTAATCGTATTCTATCCCAGGAGCAAGCACTAGATAGTCGTAACCGATTGTGCCTTGGTCTGTTTTTACTACTCTGTTAGCTCTGTCAAATCCGGTGACAGTAGCTTGAATCAAAGAGTAGCCGTTTTTTGCCGCAGGGGCAAAATAGTCAAAAGAGAGTGTATCTAGAGTTATCCCTTTGATACCGCCTAGCCATCCGTTGCTGTAAGGGCAGGCCATAAAGTTATCTCTTTTTTCGATAACCACGACCTCTATCTCTTTGCTAGCTTGTCTGAGGTATTTTGCTACGGTTAGACCGCCGAATCCGCCGCCGCAAACTACGACTCTTTTGCCTGTAGGAGCCGCCATAAGCGATTTGTCTGCTAGTGAAAACGCTTTCGGTGCGTCTGCGCTTGCGGCATTATCCGCCGCACAACCGCCTACAGCCAAAGCTGCAGCCGACAAGCCTGAAATTTTAAGTAGATCCCTTCTGCTGATTGCCATACTCAAACTCCTTTTTTGATTGTTTGTTTGCTACCGTTTTTGATGTAAAAACGGAATGATTTAAGACAAGTTCATTCTAGCTGTGAAAAAATTAATTTTTGTTTAAATAGTAACTTTTTTTATAATAATTTGTAATATAAAGTAATGTTAATTTAGCATAAATGAATATAATGCAAAGCCAATGATTATAAAGCAGAAAGGGAGATATTTTGAATAAATTAGTCAGATTTTGCCAATCTGATTACAGATTTTACAATTTATACTAAAAATAATATTAAGCTATAAAGAAACGATTATTTAAAAATGGCAGAGCCGATTCTAACCATTGTAGAACCGTTGGCGATGGCAAGTTCGTAGTCTGAGCTCATCCCCATAGAACAGATTGTAGGATTATAATTTTTTAGAGCCTCAAAGAGCCTTCTGGTAGTAGCAAAACTATCGTTTATTGTCTTAAAATCGTCCGTATGGGCACCGATAGTCATAACCCCTTTTAGATTGATATTTGATAGATTTTCGGTTATTTTGATGTATTCTTCGCATCCGACCTCAGGAAAAACACCCGCTTTGCTCTCCTCTTTTGCGCTATTTATCTGCAAAAGTCCGTTTATTTTGATATTTTTCGCCTTTGCCCGTTTATCAATCTCGATAGCCGTTTCGTAATCGTTTATTGAGTGGATTAGATACGGATTTATGTCCAAAATCATATTTATTTTATTGGTTTGGATTCTACCCAGATAGTGCCACTCTATCGGCAAATCGGATAGTTGTGACGATTTTTCTTTCATATCCTGAGCTTTGTTCTCCCCAAAAGCCCTTTGTCCTTCGCCGTACAACTCTTTTATAGCTTCGCTATCAACATATTTGCTAGCCGCTACGATTTTTACTATATGCTTTTTGTCGTAGGCTAGTCTGGCCTTTTCGATTTTCTCTATCGCTTTTTCAAGATTTGTCATCAAAAACCTCCGGCAAGCCTGTTTAGATCGTTGTATAGTCCAAGGAGCATCAGCCATAACAAAATAGCCCATCCGGCAAGCGTAAGTTTTGTAAATACTGCTTCGCTAGGGGCTTTTTTAAAGATTAGCTCATACAGATTAAATATGATATGCCCTCCGTCAAGTGCCGGAATCGGGAGTAGGTTGATGACACCTAGGTTTACCGATATGAGTGCGGTAAGGAGCATAAGGGTCATAAAGCCTGTATGGGTTGCATCGTTGGTTGCCTGTACTATCGAGATCACGCCGCCTACGTTTTCAAGAGAGAGGACACCGGTGATGAGCTTTTCTATCCCCATAGCTATAAACTTCGCCGATTCGTATGTTTTTAAAGCCGCTACGGATAAGGCCTCTGCAGGGGTATAATAAACTTTGATATGTTCTCCGGCGGGCGCTATCCCTATCATATAACGCTTTGTCTGTTCACCGAAAATATTTTTTGTCTCTACGATAATCGGTTTTAGTTTTAGATCAATATTTTTTCCGTCCCTGAGAAGCCCCAAAGACATTACGGCGGAGCCGCTCTTTTGTATATTTTCGCTGATTTCGTGCCAGTATTTAATCTCTACGCCGTTTATAGATGTTACTCTGTCGCCGCTTTGTACACCGCTTTGCATTGCGGCTGAGTTTTGGCTGATTTGCCCTATTTTTGAGGTTAACGTATCTACGCCCGCAATCGCTATTCCAAAATATATGATTCCGGCTAGCAAGAGGTTCGAGAGAGGGCCTGCCAAAAGGATTGCTATTTTTTGGATAGGGGATTTGGAGCCGTATCCGTCCGAATCAAAGTTTGAGCTTGACGGGTCGAAATCGTTTTGCCCTTTCATCTTTACGTAGCCTCCGAGCGGGATGGCTGCAAAGACATATTCGGTGTCCCCTTTTTTGAATCCAAAAAGTTTTTTGCCGAATCCGATACTAAATACTTCGACCCTTACACCAAAGGCTCTGGCGGCCAAAAAGTGACCGAGTTCGTGAAAAAAGACCAAAAAAGAGAGGACAAGGATGGAAACCAAAAAACCCAAAACAAAAGCTCCGTTATAGTTTTATATACTCTTTAGCATATTCATATCCAGAATACACCGTGACGGCTACGGCCGCCCACAAAAGAGTCTCTGCAAAAGGCCAATGCATAATTAAAAAACCTATTGCGATTAGTTGGACGGTTGTTTTTAATTTGCCGCTCCATTTTGCGGCAACCTGCTTACCGTCCGATACCGCTACAACCCTTAGACCCGTTATAAAAAATTCTCTGGTTAATATGATAAAAACCGCCCATGCGCTTGCAATCCCAGTGCTCATAAGACCCAAAAAAGCGGCAAGAGTTAGCATCTTGTCGGCGAGGGGGTCTAATATCGAACCCAGTTTTGTCTTTTCATCCCAAACTCTGGCGATAAATCCGTCAAAAAAATCTGTTAATCCGGCAAGGACAAATAGTGAACCGGCAAAGTAATCCATCCAGGTTGGGTGAAAACCAAACGGCGGCTCGTTTCTATTTAGGAGTATCCAAAAAATCAGAGGGGAGACGAGTATTCGGAGGGTTGCTAGGGTGTTTGGGGTGTTTATCATGTAAATGAGCTACCGCCGTCGGCTATTATCGTTTGACCGTTGATCCAGTATGAATCCTCGTGACATAGAAAATATGCAATTCCGGCAAGATCTTTAGGTTGACCCATTCTGCCGAGAGGGGTTCTTTTGATAACCTCTGCCTTTAGCTCCTCAAAATTTGGAAACGCCCTTAGAGCATCGGTTTCTATTGGGCCACCTGATAGGGCATTTACCCTGATATTTTTGGGTGCAAGTTCGGTTGCGGCATATCTAACCATGGTCTCCAGTGCCGCCTTTGAGTTGCCGTGTCCGGCATAGTTTTCGGTATGGACGAGATTTCCGGTTGAGCTTAGGGCTACGATAGAGCCGCCGCCGATTTTTTCCATCCTTTTTGCCGCCTCTTGCGCCCCCGTTACAAAAGCAAGAACTGTTGCGGTGTAGATGTTATTTAACCCTTTTTGTTTTAGTCTCATAAAAGGGGCAAATCCGCCGACGACACTACGTCCGGAGATGATAGCGTTTGAAACAAAATAGTCAACTCTCTCAAAATCTTTGTCGATAGCCTCAAAAACCTCTTTATAGCCATCCGGCTCCAAAATATCCAACTTGTAGTATTTAGCTTTGATTTTATAGGCACTCTCTAGTTCGGAGACTATTTTTTTTGCCTCCTCTTCGTTTGAGTTGTACGTAAAGGCTATATTGATTCCGTTTTGAGCGAATTTTTCGACTATCGCCCTTCCGATACCTCTGGTTCCGCCGCTGATAACAAGTGTCTTCATTTATATCTACCTTTTTATTTTGCGACCGTGTATTTGGACAATACGGCTTCTAGTCTTTTGTATGTATCTGTTGATGGCGGTGTTAGCGGGAGTCTATACTCCAGATGGTCTATTAGCCCGACTATGTGCATAGCCGCCTTGATAGGGATGGGATTTGTCTCCACAAAAAGCGCTTTGTTGATCTCAAACAACTCGTCGTTTATCTGTTTTGCCCTTAGGTAGTTGCCGTTTGCCGAGGCTTCTACCATCTCTTTCATCTTCTCCGGAAACAGATTTCCGGTAACCGATACGACACCTTTACCGCCGTTTGCCAAAACCGGATAGTTGATTGCATCGTCGCCGCAAAAAATAGCCACGTTCGGCGAGGATACCCCTAGTTCAACGCATCTCTCCATCGAACCGCTAGCCTCTTTGATTGAGTAGATATGTGAAAACTCATCCGTTAGTCTTTTGACCGTTGCGGGGGTGATGTCTACACCGCATCTGCCGGGTACGTTGTATAACATTATCCCCGTCTCTACGTTTTTGGCTATCTCTTTAAAGTGCTGATATAGCCCCTCCTGAGTCGGTTTGTTGTAATAAGGTGCCACCACCAGTATCGCATCTGCCCCCGCTTTTTGTGAAAAAAGAGCCAGATCTATCGCTTCGTCCGTAGAGTTTGAACCCGCTCCGGCAAGGACTTTTACACCTGTCCCTTTTGTCGTCTCTATCGCTATTTCGATACATTTTTTGTGCTCTTCGTGGCTTACGGTCGGACTCTCGCCTGTTGTCCCCATCGGAGAGACTATATCGATGCCGAGTTTTATCTGTCTTTTGATTAGCTCGTGGTACTGTGCTTCGTCTAGTTTGCCGTTTTTAAAAGGCGTTATGAGAGCCGTACATGAACCTATCGGATAACTCATTTTTTCTCCTTTTTTCTAAGAATCATCGTTGTTTTTGTCTCATCTGTAAAATATTTATTTGCCGCTTTTACTATGTCTTCCAAAGATAGTTTTGACAGCTTCTCCTCGTATTCCAAAAGAGGTTTCAGGTTTCCTCTGGCTATGTAGCTACCAAACAGGTCGGCGACATGGCTTGAGCTCTCAAGGCCAAATATAAAATCTGCCCTTGTGTTTGTTTTGACCTTTTCAAGCTCTCTGGTTGAAACCCCTTTCGTCTTTAGCTTTTCAATCTCTTTTAGTATCTCTTTTTCGACGCTCTCAGCCTTTACCCCTTCGTTGCAAACGGCCATAAATATAAATAGCCCCGGATCTTTTAGATCCATCGGATAGCCGTAGACGGAGTTTACTAGCCTCTTTTTATCGGCTAGCTCTTTTTGGAGTCTGGAGCTTTTGCCGCTGGATAGGATTTCGGAAATTACCGACAGGGCTATAATATCTTCGTGTTCGTAGTTTGGCATCTTGTAAGCGATAGCCAACATCTCTACGTTTGTGTCTTTGTATATTGTGGCTCTTCTCTCACCGTCTTGTTTCGGCTCTGCGGTATGTATCTTCCCGTCTATTTTTTCACCCTTGACGGCTCCGAAATGTTTTTTTGCTTTTTCAAATACGTCTTTCGGCTCTATATCTCCGGCCACTATCAAAACGGCGTTTGAGGGTTGATAATACTTTTTGTGAAACGATTTGATATCCTCTATTTTCCAGTTTAGTATGTCATCCATAAAGCCTATCGGAGTCCAATGGTACGGATGATAGGAGAATGCCAAATTAAAGAGATTAAAGTACAGATACCCCATCGGATTATTATCGGTTCTCCATCTCCGCTCCTCGGCGACTACGTCTCTCTCCGGCTGAAACTCCTCGTCTTTTAGACTCAGGTTTTGCATAAGCTCGGAGAAAAGCTCCATGGATTTTTCGACATTTTGACTGGCGCAGTTGATATAGTAGTGGGTATAGTCAAATCCGGTACTGGCGTTATTGACACCCCCGAATCCTTTTACTACCTCGTCAAACTCACCTGCTTTTAGGTTTTTTGTCGATTTAAAGTTTAGGTGCTCCAACATATGGGCTATTCCGCTTTTCCCCATTATCTCGTCTCTGGAGCCGACCTTGTAGAATACATCGACGGTTGCGACAGAGTTTTGTTTTAGTTTTACGGCCACTATCTCAAGTCCGTTATCCAGTGTTGCCGTTTCGTATTTCGGTAATGCGCTAGCCATTGCCACTCCGCCAAAAAATATTAGTATAGAAAAAAAAATTCGTATCATCGTCTGCTTTTTCTAGCCGACCCTATAGCTTCGGTTATGTTTGAAAAACCGTCCTCGTTCATAAACTCCATCAGCCCCTCGTTTATCCTCTTTGCCAGCGACGGCCCTTTGTATATAAACGCCGTGTATACCTGTACCAAGGAGGCTCCGGCTTTTATCCGTCTGTAGGCTTCTTCGGCGCTATCTATTCCGCCCACACTGATTAGAGTAGTCTGACCGTACAGCTCGGAGGCTAGATAGTCAAACATCTCAAAGCTTTTGTCGGCCAGCACTTTTCCGCTGAGCCCACCGGTATCTTTTGCCTCCGGCAGTAGCGAATAATCGACCGTAGTATTTGTGGCTATAATCCCTTTTGCGCCGTGCTCTACCGCATTCATAGCAAGAGAGAGAGCCTCTTTTTTGTCAAGATCCGGAGATAGCTTTAGGAGTACCGGCTTGTCCGTTAGCTCTTTTGCCGCTTCAAATAGCTCTTTTATAAACTCTTCATTTTGAAGGTCTCTAAGCCCCTTTGTATTTGGGGAGGAGATATTAATCACGATATAGTCGGCAAACTCTCCCAGATTTTCTATGAGGGTCTTATAGTCGTTTATAGCCCCCTTTTCGGCGGTTAGTTTATTTTTGCCGATATTTACCCCGACAGGGAGGATGAACGGGTGAACCCTCTCTATCCTCTTTTTTACCTTTACCATCCCCTCATTATTGAATCCAAACGCATTTTGTAGACTTTCGTATTCCGGAAATCTAAAAAGTCTAGGCCTTGGATTGCCGTCTTGCGGCTTTGGGGTTACCGTTCCAATCTCCGTAAAACCGAATCCAAACATCGGCATCTGTCTTATCATTGTGGCGTTTTTGTCAAAACCCGCCGCAAGCCCAACCGGATTTAAAAATTTTTTACCGAAAACCACCTGTGTCAATCTATCGTCTATACAAAAATTTTTGTCTATAAAATAGTTTTGACACGGGGTACAAAGCCTAGACATCCGGATGGCGTTTTCAGCCAAATTGTGCGCCGTCTCCGGATCTAGTCTAAACAGGTACTCTTTTAGGGTTTGGTATGTAAACATTTTCGGCTTAGTCCTAAATTGGCTTAAATAAGTCCGTATATTACTAGATAAAATCTTAATTCGGTATGGGTTTTGGCTATATTTTACAAAGGATAAAAGGGTATCTTAAAAAAAACTTTGGCACAATCGGCAACCGATACTGTACTTACTTTTTTAAAATGAGAAATCCAGATGATAAAAAATAGACTAAAAATAGCGGCTTTTGCACTTTTGGCCGTGGCCGGACAGATGTTCGCAAAGACCGATATAAGCTCTATGGAGTCGGCTATCCCAGTTAGCTCTTATATAGTAAAAGAGGTTGGAAGCTCCGATATCCTGATGGCAAAAAACAAAGACAGAAGGGTTGAGCCTGCCAGCCTCACAAAGATACTCACAAGCATTATGGCTATAGAGAGCGGGAGACTCGATGAGGATGTGGTAATACCTAGGGAGGCGACGCTTGTAGAGCCTTCAAAAGCAGGTTTTAGAGCCGGAGATAAAATCAAACTGATAGATCTGGTAAAAGCGGCAATGGTAAACTCTAGCAATGATGCCGCATTTGCGATAGCCTATCACCTATCCGGAAATGTAGAGGATTTTGCAAAAGCCATGAACTACAAAGCCAAAACTATAGGGATGAGAAATTCAAGCTTTACAAATCCGGCCGGATTTGACAGGGGTGCCTATGTGGGGCATTACTCAACCGCCGGAGACCTCCTAAAGCTTACGGAGTATGCTATTAAAAACAAGCTTTTTAACGACATAGCAAAGCTTGAGGCCGTTACCGTAGAGGAGCAGGAGAGTGGGAGGCATTTTGTGCTAAAAACCCACAATAAGCTTTTGGATAAATACAAATATGCAGTTGGTATCAAAACCGGTTTTACGAATAGAGCCGGAAAATGTCTGATTGCAAGAGCCAAAAAAGATAATAAAGACGTAATTTTGGTAATGCTAAAAGCGAAAGCCGACAGATGGACGGTTGCCGAGAATATGTTTGAAAAAGCGTTTGATATGCAAAGACCGGAACCCGAGCTGATAGACGACGACAAAGATGACGAAATAGCGGCTCCTGCTATGACAAAACGAAGCGGCAAGCTGGCTTCAAAAAAGGCCTTGAAGTCAAACAAAATCTCTAAAA
This sequence comes from uncultured Helicobacteraceae bacterium, assembly GCA_937973585.1. Taxonomy (GTDB): domain Bacteria; phylum Campylobacterota; class Campylobacteria; order Campylobacterales; family UBA6016; genus UBA6016. The sequence goes on along the minus strand of CALJKN010000214.1, from coordinate 17,279 downwards.
AATCTTCAAAAACCACACAAAAAGTAGCCTCTAAGCAAAAAGCAAAGAAAAAACTCAAAGTAGCCTCCAAAACAAAAGGGGATAGGGGGTAACAAAAAAACGTCAAGTAGCATTTGACATTTTATCCCCTCCTTGTTAGAATTCTGCAAATATTTTTTATTATGATGGTATTGACTCTGTTTATTAGGAGATTTAAATGGGAAAACTACATATGTTTGTTGCGGCCTCTTTGGCGGCCGTACTACTTGGCGGTTGCGAAAGACCTAAGGCTCCCGGAATGGAACCGCCTCCGGCGGGACCGATACAAGCAGGCGTAGAGGAGGTAAAAAGTGCAAATCTTCCAGCCTCTTTGGAAGCTACGGGGCAGACTCAGGCTTTTAATACGGTACAGATTTACTCCAGAGTAAACGGCTATCTGCAAAAAAGAAACTATACGGAAGGTGGAAAAGTCTCTGCCGGAGATACCCTCTTTACGATAGATCCAACCGATTTTAAAAATGCACTTGAGAGTGCAAAAGCGGTATTGATGCAAGCAGAGGCGACGCATTCAAATGCAAAAGCTACGCTAGCCAGAGTAAAACCTTTGGCTGAGGCGAATGCGGCTAGTAAACAAGAGCTGGATAATGCGATAGCAGCTGAGAGAAACGGTGCTGCGGCAGTTGCCAACGCAAGAGCCTCACTCTCACAAGCCGAGCAAAATATGGAGTACACCAAAATAAAAGCTCCGGTATCGGGATACGCGGACAGGGCAAAAATAGATACCGGTACGTTTATTAGCGCCGGTGCAAACGGACTTTTGACGACCGTATACCAGACCGATCCGATGTATGTAAATTTTAGTTTTAGTGAAAACCAAAGACTTGCATACCAAAACGCCCTTGCCTCCGGTAAGCTTATATCTCCGAAAGAGGGAAAATATGAGGTTGAGCTCACACTGGGTGACGGTTCGGTTCTGAATAAAATCGGCGAAATCAGTTTTACTGCTCCGTTTTTTGACACCGCTACCGGTACTATGAGCTATAGGGCAACATTCAAAAATGGCGACCAAAGACTGGCTCCGGGGCAGTTCGTAAGGGTAAAGGTCAAAGGGCTTGAGTGGAGAGATGCCGTAGCCGTCCCTCAAAAGGCGGTTTTGACGGGTGAAAAAGGGAAATTCGTATATGTCTACGAGAAAAACCAGACAGCTTCGATAAGACCTGTCCAAATCGGTGACTGGAGCGGCTCCAAAGTCGTAGTAACATCGGGTCTTGTGGCGGGTGAGAAGGTGGTTACCGACTCTCTTACAAAAATCAAGCCGGGTTCCCAGATAGCTCCAGCCGCTTCCAAGTAGCCGGAGGTTTTTAGATGTTTAGTAAATACTTTATCAGTAAACCGGTTTTATCGGCAGTTATTGCAATTATTATAATGATTTTGGGATTTAGCGCCATTAAAAACCTCCCAATTTCACAATTTCCAAATCTCACCCCTCCGACGGTCGTTGTAACGGCCTCGTATCCGGGAGCCGATGCGGAGACTATTGCAAATAATATTTTGACCCCTCTGGAGTCTCAAATCTCCGGTACGGACGGCCTTATGTATATGGTCGGTAAAGCTTCCGCATCGTCAGGTACAGCCTCTATTACTTGCACATTTAATATCGGTGTCAATCAGGATTTGGCAGCCGTCGATGTTCAAAATAGGATAAATTCTGTTTTGGCTCAACTTCCGCAAACCACGAGAGATCTCGGTGTGACTGTTGAAAAAAGAACGTCTGATATTTTGCTGATCGTATCGGTAACTTCGCCGGACGGTAGCTACAATGATACACAGATAAGCAACTATATTTTGACCAATATGCTAGACGAGATCAAAAAGATTCCGGGGGCGGGACGATCTCAGATATTTGGACGAAAAGACTATGCCATAAGAGTGTGGACGGATCCAGATAAAATGGCAAAATTGGGGGTTACGGCCGCCGACGTATCTTTAGCGGTTAAAGACCAAAATATTCAGGTGGCTCCGGGGAGAATCGGGCAGGCTCCGACCGATAAAAGCCAAATGTGGACTATGCAGTTAAACAGCAAAGGGAGATTTTCGACCCCTGCCGAGTTTGAAAACATCATAATCCGCTCAAATCCGGACGGTTCGGCAATTAGGCTAAAAGATGTTGCCAGAGTCGAACTCGGAAGCCAAAACTATGAATACTTTTCTAGAGTCAACGGAAATCCTGCGGCCGTCATCGGTATTTTTGCCGATACAAATGCGAATGCTCTCGATACGGCAGAGGCCGTGTACAAAAAAATGGGGGAACTATCTAAAAAATTCCCTCCAGGGATTGAGTATAAAATACCGTATGACACGACACAATTTATCAAGATATCTATCAAAGAGGTCGTAAAAACACTCATTGAGGCAATAGTTTTAGTCAGCCTCGTAATTTATCTATTTTTGCAAAGCTGGAGGGCGGCGCTTATCCCGATACTCTCCGTTCCGGTATCTTTGACGGGCGCTTTTATAGGGATGTATGTGCTTGGATATTCTATAAACACTTTAACCCTATTCGGTCTGGTGCTTGCCATCGGTATCGTCGTAGATGATGCGATAGTTGTTATAGAGAATATGGAGAGGATACTTCAAACTGAAAAACTAAAACCCAGAGAGGCGGCGCTCAAGGCTATGATGCAGGTTTCGGGGCCTGTTATCGCTATCGTCCTTGTTATGTGCGCCGTTTTTATTCCGGCGACGTTTATCGGCGGTATGACGGGTCAGCTATACAAACAGTTTGCGGCGACTATTGCCATATCTGTTGTATTCTCCGGATTTATGGCGATCAGCTTTGCTCCGGCTATCGGCGCTTTGATCCTAAGGGCGCATGAGGCTGAACCGGCTAGATTTTTTAGATGGTTTAATGCCAAATTCCAAAAAATGACCGATAACTATGTGGCCAGATCCGGATGGATGATACGAAAGTCCACCTTGGTGTTCTTGCTATATATTTCGACTTATGGATTTATATACTTTTTCCACAAGACACTTCCGACGGCATTTGTACCGATGGAGGATCAGGGGTATTTTATTACAAGTATCAACCTCCCAGACGGAGCTACGACAAATAGGACGTTAGAGGTTGTAAAAGAGGTCGAAAATATCCTTAAAAACGAGCCTAGCGTATATATGTTTACCGCCGTTACGGGGCTAAATATTATGACGTTTTCGCAAGAGCCAAACTCTGCCGCAGTGTTTACGAGGCTAAAACCTTGGGAAGACAGGACAACAAAAGAGTTAAAACTAATGGGAATCTTAGGCTCTATTGCAAAAAAATACGGAGCTATTAAAGACGCAAACGTTATAGCGATGCCGCCGCCGCCGATTCGTGGTATGGGGCCGTCGGATATGTTTAACTTTAGACTTCTTCAGATGGGTGATGCCAATATGACCAAAATGGCATCTACGACAAACGATTTTTTGAAAGCGTTAAAAGATGAAAAATCGCTAAAAATGTCGTTTACTACGATGAGGGCGAGTACCCCTACGCTATTTGTAGATGTTGATAGGGAGAAGGCAAAATCGTTTGGAGTGGCGGTATCCGATATATTTGTAGCATTGCAGTCAAGTATCGGATATATCAATATCAACCAGTTTGATAAAAACGGCAAAACGTACTGGGTTCAGATGCAATCCGAAGCACAGTTTAGGAGTAAACCGGAAGACGTAGGCAAAGGGTGGGTTCGTTCATCGTCCGGCAAACTGTTGCCGCTCTCAAACTTTGTCCGTGTCTATCCGTCTAGTGCCCCGTCCACCATAGAGCACTTTAACGGCTCCTTGTCTACGACGATTATGGGCTCTCCGGCAGCCGGATTTAGCTCGGGTGATGTGATAAAAAGACTGGAGGAGCTAGGCGATACGATACTTCCGGCATCGGCAACGTATGACTGGGAGGGGCTATATCTACAAGAGAAATTGGTAGGCTCAAAAGCACTTATTATTATGGCTTTTGCACTGGTTTTGGTCTATCTGATTTTGTCGGCACTATATGAAAAATGGGTTCTCCCTATATCTATTATGCTGGCAGTACCATACGGTATTGCGGGGGCTTACGCTGTAGTCTGGGTGATTCCGTTTTTAAACAACAACGTCTTTTTCCAGATAGGGCTACTCACCCTCATAGGGCTATCGGCCAAAAATGCGATACTGGTCGTCGAGTTTGCCGAAGAGCAACGAAGAGAGGGAAAAAGCATATATGATGCGACTATGGAGGCGGCTAGGCTCAGATTTAGGCCTATGATGATGACATCCGTAGCGTTTTTGGCGGGGATGATACCTCTAATCCTATCCTCCGGTGCGGGGGCGGCCAGTAGGTTCTCTATCGGTGTTGCGATGTTTGGCGGTATGATGGCGGCTACGTTTATCGAGAGGTTCTTTATTCCGTTTTTATATTACTGGGTTGCTACTATCAGAGAGAGGATACTCACCAAAAAAGGGATCAGTCATGAATAGCAAAATATTTTTATCCTCCTTTGCCGCCGCTTTGGCGCTTGGAGGTTGTGCTATAGGGCCGGACTATGCAAAACCGGAAATTCCGACACCGCCTACTTTTAGAGGGTATGACCAAAACCTATCGCAAGAGACAAAAACAGGGGTAGACTCCAAATGGTGGAGGGGCTACGGTGATGAGAGGCTGACAAAAGCGGTAGAGGAGGCTTTGGCGGCTAGCTACGATATAAAAATAGCCTCATCGCAGGTAGATGCTTTGCTGGGGCAGTTCGACGAGGCAAAATCGTATCTCTACCCGCATATCAACGGCTCCGGATCGCTTACCAGGCAAGGGGTTGAAAATTCGACAAACTCAAACCTGAAAAACGGTGTCACGAATACATATGCCGCAACGCTTTCAATGGCTAGCTATGAGATAGATTTGTTTGGAAAAGTGAGACGGGCTACCGAGGCGGCTAGAGCAATGTTGTTATCGGGAGAGTACAACAGACGTGCCGTCAACCTCTCTATAGCCGCTTCTACAGCTAACGCCTATTTTGCGGTATCCTCTATTGAGGCACAGATTGCGGCGGCTCAGGATAACCTAAAGGCTTCCGAAGAGATAGAGAAAATCAGCCGGATAAAATACCAAAACGGATCAATAGGTGAGACCGAGTGGCTTCAGTCTACTGCCGCTTCGGCGGCCGCCAGAGCTTCGCTTGCCTCTTTGATGGGGCAAAAAGCGTCGGCGGAGGCTACCCTAAACAACCTAATGGGGAGAAATCCGCAGAGGGTCGAGAGTTCTCCGATTGACTCTATTGCGGTCGTAAAAGTTTCAGCCGGAGCGCCTAGCGAACTACTCCTCCGTCGTCCAGATGTAGGTGGGGCAGAGCAAAACCTGATAGCTGCAAACGCCAAAATAGGGGTTGCCAGAGGGGCGTATTTTCCTAGCATTAGCCTGACGGGGATGCTTGGGAATCAGAGTAATGAGCTAAACAAGTTATTCTCCTCTCCGACTAGAATTTGGCAGATTGCTCCGGCTATAAATATCCCTATTTTTAGCGCCGGATATATAGCCGGACAGGTCAAAGAGGCTGAGGCCGGACGTGAACAGGCGCTGGCACAGTACAAAAAAACGGTAGTGGCGGCGTTCAATGATGCCGATTCGGCTATCGGGCAAAATTACTATGCAAAAGAGCAATACGTTTTTGGCAAACAAAGAGAAGATGCCATGAAAAAAGCATTTGAACAAGCAAAACTGAGATACGAGGTTGGGAGTATTTCGTACACCGATATGCTAACCGTTCAACAAAATTATTTGTCGGCTAGACAACAGGCAATCATCGCAAAACAAGCGGCGCTCTCAAGCGGCGTAGCGCTTTATAAGGCACTCGGCGGCGGTTGGGATGATAAAAATCTACCGGATTTACCGAGCTTTTTCCCAGCCGGAAGATAAGCCACATAGGAGTAGAATCAAATTTTAATCTAAAATATTGAAGTTTGAGCCGTGTTTTTAAATAACAAGGAATTTACCCCTAAGCTTTTTGAGACTCTAGGCGGCGGATATAAAAAAGAGGATTTTTTTGCCGACGCTTTGTCCGGTTTGACTGTTGCAATCGTCGCTTTGCCTCTTGCTATGGCGATTGCAATAGCTAGCGACGTTCCGCCCTCGGCAGGGATATTTACGGCTATAGTGGCCGGTTTTTTTATCTCCGCTTTCGGCGGGAGCAGATACCAAATCGGCGGCCCTACGGCGGCTTTTGCCGTTACCGTGGCTACCGTTATATCAAAACACGGATATGACGGCCTTGTCCTCGCCACCTTTATGGCGGGGGTTATGCTCATAATTTTTGGGCTACTTCGTGGCGGTGCGGTCATAAAATTTATCCCGTACCCTGTTTTGACAGGTTTTACCTCTGCTATAGCACTACTCATATTTTTTACACAGTTAAAAGACTTTTTCGGCCTTCAAATAAGCTCTGTCCCTCCTGATTTTATCGGTAGACTGGAGGCTTATATAGAGCATTTGGGGACGTTTAATCCGTATTCTGTTTTACTGGGTCTTGCCTCTATAGCGGTAATCGTATTTTTTCAAAAAAAATTCCACAAAATTCCGGGTCCCCTCATCGTTGTCATTGTCGGTACTTTTGCCGTATGGGCTTTTAATCTCCCTGTCGAGACGATAGAGGCTAGATTCGGCTCCCTCCCATCTTTTTTACCTGCCCCCTCCCTCCCGTCGTTTAGCCTCCAAAAGATGCAGGCGGTGCTCCCCGATGCTATCACGATAGCGGTTTTGGCCGGAGTTGAGTCGCTTCTTAGTGCCGTGATTGCCGATTCTATGAGCGGAGACAAACACAAGTCAAATACCGAACTAATAGCCCAAGGGGGTGCTAATATCGCATCGGTCGTATTTGGGGGTATCGCTGCTACGGGGGCTATAGCCAGAACCGCCACAAATATAAAGTCCGGAGCCAAATCTCCACTATCCGGCGTTTTTCATGCACTATGGCTGGCCGTTTTTATGGCGCTTTTAGCTCCGCTCATCGTCAAAACACCGCTTGCCGTCCTATCTGCCATACTGATGGTGATCGCATGGAATATGAGCGAGATAAAGCATTTTAAATCAATTTTTAAAGCTCCACGCTCCGATATAGCCGTTTTGCTGACGACTTTTATTTTGACGGTGACGGTTGATCTGAACTTTGCAATTCAGGCCGGAATATCGCTAGCCTCAATCCTCTTTATAGCAAAAATAACGGAGGCTACCGAGGTAAAAGTATCATTGCCTGACGGATACGACAAAGATGCGACCTCAAACAAGACGATTCCGGACGGCGTAGAGGTTTTTGAGATTACGGGGCCGATATTTTTCGGTATAGCGGACAAGATAAAAGAGACGCTTGATATCGTAAAAGATAGGCCGAAGGTGTTGATACTCAGGATGCGATACGTATCGGTTTTGGATGCAACCGGAATACATGCCATAGAGGAGCTACTGGGCAAGCTCCAAAAAGAGGGGACATCACTTGTGCTGTCCGGTGTGAAAGAGAATATCAAAAAAGCACTCGATAAATCGGGCTTAACGGATGGTATCAGCGAGGCAAATATCGCCTCAAATATCGACGATGCAATAGTTAGATCCGCTGAGATCATAGGCGAAAAAGCTCTGTTTTGTCCGCTTTAAAAAAACTATAGTAGAATCGAGCCAATCATTTTAGACAAAAGGAGCCGCTATGTTAAGACGTGAGTTTATTAGATTTTTTTCCGTTGCATCTGCCGCCGTGGCAGCTACCGCCTCATCGGCTTTTGCCTCATCTCCGGCCTCAAGAGATAATTTTGTAATCAGCGACATCAGAGACAAGTCAAACAAAATGCTCTCCGAGATAATGAAAAGCAACGAGTACTACAAAAAAACAAAAACGTACAGCTTTTTTCAAGGTTTTGTAGCCTCTCAAGCTCCTAGAGTCACACTCGTCGCATGTTCGGATTCGAGATTTCAGGTGGCGGCGATAGACGACACTCCGGAAAACGATATTTTTGTTATCAGAAACATCGGCAATCAGTTTTCTAGCAATATGGGTTCAGTAGAGTACGGCGTACACCACCTGCATACTCCGCTTTTGGTTATTTTGGGTCACTCCAGATGCGGGGCTATCAAGGCGGCTATGAGCGACTACTCCGGAGAGGGTGCATCCATCAGAAAAGAGCTTGATTCATTGTCCGTGTCAATCAATAAAGCAAAAAAAGCCTCATACTCAAAAGATGAGTGGTTAAACGGTGTCGTCTCAAACGTTCATCAACAGGTTGCATTTGCAAAATCAGAGTTTGCGGAGGCCGTCGAGAGCGGAAAACTGACGATAGTCGGTATGGTGTATGACTTTGCAAACGACTTTAGAGACGGTTACGGCAAAGTCAAAGTAGTAAACGCAAACGGTGAGACGGATCTAAATAAAATAAAAGAGATGCCTGTATTTAGAGGGGTTCTATAAAAAAAGAATGGGGAGCCGAAACCGTCAATGGTTTCTGGCTCTTTTTTGCCATAGCTCTTCCAGTTTTTGAGTATAGTATTCGATAGTCTGTTGCTTTGTTCTGGTGCTTTTCTCGCCTAGCTTTGCGATGAATCTGGCGACATCTGCGATAAGCCAAGTATCCTCAACCGATGAGGAGCTGTCTATCTTGTCGGCCGCTTCATGCGTTTCGGCTTCGACTTGTTCTCTAGTCAAAAACATTTTATTGTATTTTTTAAAGAGCCTAGCTTCAATAGTTTTTGCGCTCATTCAAATCTCTTAGCCAAAAGTTAAAATAGAACCATCTGATTAACCCTCACATTTTAGGCAAACCCCAAAATGAGGTCTTCATCGTGATGGCTCTCGCGACTAGTCGCTCTAAAAAACCGTTTTTATTCAGAAGGTTCAATAACATTTTAGCAAAACTTACGGATTTTTTTATCAAAATTTCAATCGTTTTTCAAAAAAGGTGATTATGATGGGTTTAGTGGAGAAGTTTTTAGCCGATTTGGCATCGTTTTTATGGGGGCCGCCCCTTATCATTTTGCTTATCGGTGTCGGTCTGTATCTGACGGTACTACTAAAAGGGGTGCAGTTTAGGGCGTTTTTTCACGCTTTTGCTCTTATTTTTAAAAAAGAAAAAGATGGGGCAGGTGATATCAGCCACTTTGCGGCTCTCATGACTGCCCTTGCCGCTACGGTAGGTATCGGTAATATCGTAGGGGTGGCAACCGCTATCACCCTGGGGGGACCCGGTGCCGTGTTTTGGATGTGGATGACGGGACTTGTAGGGATGGCCTCCAAATACTCCGAGATACTCCTAGCCCAAAAATACAGGCAAAAAGGGGTCTACGGGATGAGAGGCGGCCCTATGTACTATCTCAAATACGGGGCAAATATGCCAAAGCTTGCCGTTATGTTTGCGGTGTTTACGGTAATTGCCAGTTTCGGGATAGGAAATATGACACAGGCAAATGCTACGGCTACGATATTTGCCTCAAAACTTGGGATTGATACGTTTGTGAGCGGTTTTGTGATGATGGTGCTAACGGCTCTCGTCATTATCGGCGGGATAAAATCCATCGGTCGGTTTACCTCGTTTTTGGTTCCGGTGATGATAGGGGTATATGTCGGGGCATCGCTGTTTGTGCTTGGGCTAAACATAGACAAACTACCGGAGGCGTTTGGGCTGATTTTTTACCATGCGTTCAATCCGGCGGCGGCTACGGGGGGCTTTTTGGGGGCGACAATCGTGGCGGCAATGAGATACGGTATCGCTAGGGGGATATTCTCAAATGAGTCGGGACTAGGGTCTGCTCCGATAGCGGGTGCTAGCGCTAGGACAAAAGACCCTGTCAAGCAGGCTCTTGTTGGGATGACACAGACGTTTATCGATACTCTGGTTGTTTGTACGATGACGGCTCTTATCATACTTACCGCTCCGGTTTGGAAGCAAGGGGTGTCGGCCGGAGAGCTTACCTCTCTTAGTTTTGCCCATACGCTTGGGGATACCGGAATATTTATCGTAGCCATCGCTACGGCGCTTTTTGCGTATTCGACGCTTATCGGGTGGAGCTACTACGGTGAGAGGGCGTGTGAGTTTTTGTTCGGTGAAAAATCGGTAAAAGTCTACAAGGCTGTTTTTGTCTGTTTTGTGATGGTCGGGGCTACTAGTTCATTGGAGGCGGTTTGGAACTTTTCGGATGCGGCAAATGCGCTAATGGCGATTCCAAACCTCATTGCGTTGATTCTTTTGTCAAAAGTGGTAAAAGAGGAGACTGAGAGATATTTTAGAGAGAAAAAACTATGAGATTTTTTGGCCTTTATTTCTCGTTTTTTGCCTTTTTATTCTCTTTTTTGGCATCCCAAAACCTAAACACGGCTATTGCTTTCGGCCTCGACGTGATGTTTTGGTATTTTGCGGTTATGAGCATCTTTGCCGCATTCTCTATAGCCGTAGTCTATTTGCTCATCAAAAAAGGGGTTTCGCTGTTTAATGTCTCCCCGTTTTTTAAAGGGCTTTTTGAGGGGGCTAGTGCTTTTTTTATTTTGAATTTTGTAGTCAATAGATTGTGTCTAGTGCTTGGGGCTAGTATGCTTGTCAAGGCATTTGCGGCGCAACCCTCCGATATGTTTGGTGCGGCTTTCGGAGCGGCGTTTTTGTTTTTTGGGTATTTTGTATTTAGACCGTTTAATTTTGATTTTTTGTTTGCCAAAAAACAGGATAACCGAAAATACGAAAACCAAAACGGCTTTTATACAAACGACGGCTTCAAAAACACAAACGAAGACGTGATAGATGTCGAGATAATAGAAGACTACGAAAAAATCGGAGATAAAAAATGAAAGTTTACGGGATAACGACGTGCGGGAGCGTCAAAAAGGCGACGACTTTTTTGAAAAACAAAAATCTAGATTTTGAGTTTGTCGATTTCAAAAAATACAACCCGACCGAAGAAGAGATAACGAGATGGAGCGGCAAGGTCTCTATGGATAAGCTCTTTAACACAAAAGGGACAAAATACAAAACATTAGGGCTAAACTACAAAGAGATGGATGAAAAAACAAAAGTCGAATGGCTCTCAAAAGAACCGCTACTAATCAAACGTCCGGTGATAGAAAACGGCGACACGGTCGTGGTCGGGTTTGATGAAAAGGGGTATGTGGAGATATTTTAGTTATGGTTGGCGAGGCGACAAAATTTGCGGAGTTTGTGGCTTTGAGTCTGCATTTTCGATATAATTTTTTCAATTTATTTTTTTGAGGTTTTTATTATGAATATTACGCTTGATATAAAACCAAACTTTGAAGCGCAGGTAATAGCGGTTTTGCGCTCCCTTAATCAAAATTTTTTTAATAGTATAAAAATCGACGGCGATAGCGAATTTAACAACAACAGACAATATCTGCATGACACGCTCGCCAAAATAGATAACGGCTCGGCTACAATGCTTGACGAGGATGAGTTTTGGGGCGCTATTGACAAAAATATAGAAATATAATCTTGAAAATAAAATACGAACAAACTTTTTTTGAGAGGCTAAATAGACAACTTGCGTATATCTCGCAAGACAAGAAGTCGGCCGCCGTCAAGCTACGTAATGAGATAAAAAGTCAGATTGAGACGCTAAAAATCATGCCTTATCGGTGTAGGCAATCAATATATTTTGAAAATGAAAATATTAGAGATTTGATTGTTTACGGTTATGTTATAACATATCGAATCGCACATGGTACGATAGAGGTTTTTGGTCTTACAAAGTACCAACAAAATCCTACGGATTGAGATTGGTTTTGATGGTTCGCCCTACCAAAAATCTACTATTTTTATGCAAATACGACTACCCTAGCCCAAACCTACCGGATAGGGGTATAATGCCCAAAAAATAAGCATCGTCTTTGGCAAAAGAAGATACAGTAGGTTCCTAACCTACTTCTACTATATCTTCCGTTTTTAATATTGAAGTTATTTTCTCCACTTTGTCATTTAAGAATTCTTGTAGGTATTTACTGGTGAGATTGCCGCAATTTAAAATAATAATTTTCGGAGGTGCTCCAAAGCGAAAATAAAGTTCTATAAAATCTCTATCTTTGCTCATAATCGCTACATTGGCGGCTTTTGCTTGTTCAAATATCTCTATATCGCTAGCATCTCTAAGGCCTATATCCCTGACGGCAACGGCTTTTATATTGAATTTGTATTCAAGCCAAAAAACAAGCTTTGGCGGTAGATGGGCATCTAGCCAAATAGTCAAGCTGCTATTCGCTTGATTGCCGTTCTCTTTGCGGCAAAATGCAAGCAGGCCAAAATGTCTTCCCTCTCTAAGTCCGGAAAATCATCCAATATCTCATCCGTAGATACCCCCTCCGATAGCATCTCCAATATATCGGAAACTCTAATCCTCATACCTCTTATCGTCGGGGAACCTTCACATTTTTCCAAGTCAAATGTAATTCTGTCATCAAGTAACATTTTTTATTTCCTTGCTCTCATGAGTTTCTGTTTTATTATAACGAAAAACAAAAGAGCTATCTCCTGTTTTTTTGGAGGCTCAGCCTAGCCCAAGCCTACCGGATAGGAGATTGTCAAAAAACGATAGCTTCTCCCTCCCCATCTTGCTACCGCATTTCGGGCATTTGTCCATCAAGTCGAGAGGGTTTAGGACATCGCTCTTTGGCCTCACTACCTTGCTATATCCGCATTTTGGACATATGTATTTGTATGGGGAGGGTTGGATCATTTTTTAGCCTTTTTGGTTTTCTATGGAATCAAATATCTCTTCAACATTTTTTATCATAGCCTCTTTTAAAGATTTTAATTTTGTGATATGCGCCTCAAGATGGCTGGTTGAGAAAGTATTTTTGATTTTTAAAAGTCTCTTTGCGACTTTTTCGTCGTTGTTGTCATAGCCTGACTCCAATAGGTCTAGCTCTAGTGAATTGATATGAGATTTTACGTCTTTAGTCCACTCTATATCTTGATTTAGAGCAGTTTCGTACATATCAAAAATAACGTTTAGCTCCGATAATACCTGCTCTATCATCTTTGTAGGTCTATTTATGGATTTCAAAAAGTCGCCCAATGCAATTTTCCTAAAGCTTATCTCTTTTTTATCCAAAGAGTTATACGCACTTATCCCTGCGTATTCCAAGCCGTAATCGTTCAAAATCTCTTCAAAGCCATCCAGTATTTTTTCTATGTCTCTGCGTCCTCGTAAATCGGCTTTATTTGCTATGATGTATAGCTGTTTGTTGTCTAGTAATAGGTTTTCCAAAAATTTTAAGTCTGAGGATGGGATAGTTCCATTTGTATCTATCCCTATCGCCCACAGCAATACGTCTGCCTCTTCCAGATACTCTCTTGAAGTCCTAAAATCCTCAGCAATATACTCATCGGCATTTGACGGATTATAACCGGGTGTATCAACAAAGCATATGTTGTCATAATGCTCTATTTTTGTCTCCATAACGGTAGCTGGGAGGATATCTTTTAGATTAAAATCAAAAGATTTGACAAAATCATGTGAAAATTGTTTGTATAGCTCCGTCGATATTTCTATGAGTCCGCCTTTGTACGAGTATCCTTGTACTGCGTTCGTCTCCCCAGATACTATGTAGGCAGGGATGGCGGTGACAGGCTTTATCCCGATTGGTAATTTCATATTGGCATCTTTGAAAAAACCGCTAATAAACTCCGATTTTCCGGCGCTAAAACCACCCCCTACGGCTACTATATTTTTGTTGTAAACAGTTGGGAAGTTGCTAACTATTTCTAATTTTGCTACAACGTTTTGTAGCATTGTTATCGCTTTTGCCTCTTCGGCTAAAGAGGATTCCTCATTTGCGAATTCCATAAAATCATTATTTACAAAATCTATAAAACTATTCATAGGTTTGCTGTTGTGGCTTTTTGCCGACAAAATATTTTTTACCAAATTGTACCTAAGGCTCATATCTGCATAGGAGCTTTCAAGTCTCATCCATTTGTTATAGTTGTTTGCTAAGGCCTCTTCGATTTCAATAATTCCTTCAAGGGAGTTTTTAATAGATCCTACTATCTCTTTTCTACCAAATTTGATAAATTTAGCCACCTCATCAAGTTGTGGATACAGATAGGTAAACTTATTCTCGTATATCATACTAATTCCTTTAGCTCGTTTGTTAATTTATTGTATCTATCTAGAGTGGCATGTTTATTGGTGATTTGCACTTCTAGCTCCGCAAGAGATTTGTCATAGTTGGCGAATATTTTGTTTGATACATCGCTCCCTCTCAAAATACCCGTTAAGTTTTCTAGGTGTACCTTAATATCTTTTTGGACGTTTTGTTTTATTGAGAGTATATATTGCTTTGCGTTTTCCACATACCTTTCACCTTCGTCATATCTTAGTATTCCCCTAGGCGATAAGTTATCAGGCAGTTTATCGTTATAGGATATATTTGGGATATTGATATCATTTAAAATAGTACGAACCGCTTTTTTTATTGTATTCGCATCCAAATAGTCATCTGAAACATCCCTTCTTATAGCTCCAATGAGTCCGCCAGAGAATTTCTTTTTTGATTTCAGTATTAAGTCTTCAATCCTAGAGCTGATTTCATTCTCTATTTCAGTTCTAAATGCCAAAATATGACTATGGACTGCTCCGGTAGCAACCCCAATATATGTATCTGTTACCCTCTCTGAGCTACCCCAACTAAAAGGGTTGTACCATTTAGATGTGCTTACTGTATAGGATTCTGTCCTTTCCTTTTTTTCATCTTCGATTAAGCGTCCTGATTCTTTGAAGTATTTGTCTAAAATAGCGTTTGTATCTTGCTTGATGCCTTGACCAAAAATATCAATCAGCTCATCAAATTCATTTTCTATTGTATCTGCCGCTTTTGCCTTTAAATCCGCAGATTGTTTTAGCTTTTCTCGGAGTTTGTTTATATCGCCGGTATCTATTTCGTGCATTTGGGTTTTTATATATGATAGTAGTTTTTCTTTCGATTTTACAAAAGAGTCTTTTTTTGAACTCAAAAACTCTTCTATGCGTTTTTTTAGTATCTCATCTTTTTTCTCTTTGACACTTACGACGATTTGTTCTACTTCGGATATATTGGCTAACAAATCAAGATTGGACATAGATAGCTCTTTGTCGGTATCGGAAAAATAGTCAGGATAGTGTCTAGTTAGATTCTCCCAAGCGGTTTGTGTCCCATCGTCCCATCTCTCTTTGTTTTCCCATTCGTTACGGATTGTTTGGCATATGCCGGATGAGTGTATGATTTTATTGCGGCTTTGCTCTATTAGTTGATCATATACGTTGCCTATTTCCGGATTGCTTTTTTTGAGAGCTGTTAGCGTAGAGTGCAGATGTTCAGCTAGAGAGTTTTTGACTAGCCCTAGCGCTTTGTGTATATCGCCGTCGCTCTCCGCTTTGATACTCCCAAAAAGTTGCAAATCCACTTGACTAGATACCGCATATAACTCTCTTATTCCCTCTTTTGATGTTATCCTATCCATTAGGTCGATATCTTCGGCACTCATAAACTGACCGGACGGACTCACAACCAGTACCACATCGCAAAATTTTAGCAACTCTCTAGTTCTAGACTCTCTCGACCTAACAGGATCATTGACTCCAGGGGTGTCTACGATTTGGATATTTTGTAGTTTTTCTAGGGGTATCTTGATATGGACGCTTTTTGTAAAAGGTGTGTATTTGCCGTCGGAGCCTACATAGTCCGAGAGCATTTCACCTAGATGTGACAGTTCGTTTATCTCTATTTTTTTGCTATTTTCGATTGAGAAATGATCAATTTCGGAGGACATGATAGTCATATACTGCTCATATGATGCGCTCAAAGCTATGTTTTCTTTTAGGTTTCGCTCGGCTGTTTTGCGTGCTTTTTCCCTAAGTTCCACTTCTGGTGTATCTTTTGACTTTTTACTATCTTTTAGCTCTTTAAGTCTTTTTTCCGTTTCTATTTTCAATGTAGATTGGTATTGCTCAGCCTCTTTTTTGATATTTTCAATATCGCTAGCCGTGAAAAATTCAACCTCAGCTGACGGCATGTCGCCGTATGAGATGACGGTTAGAGCTGCCGTCATAGGCGTTGCCGCTTTTGGAAGTATGGATTTTCCGTCAAATAACAAAGCGTTTAGTAGCGATGATTTCCCCGCTTTTACCCGTCCGACTATCCCTATTTGCAATAGCCTATTTTCGTCATCCATCCTAGATAGCACCTCTTTTATTTGCTGTGAACTTTGTAGCGAGTATTCGCTTTTTAGATTTTTATACTCCGAGGCAACCAAATCGGCATACTTATCGATTATGCCTTCTAAAGCTTCTTGTGTTTTTACAAATTCCATATCTACAATCCTCCTATTTGTATAAAGTTTCATTGCTGATGATATTTACCGAAGATAGAATATCCCTGTACGACGCTATTACGGCGGCTTTTTCGGCTATTTCGTAATTTATGTCTTTTTGGGTGTTTTCTATGATTTGCCTTTTTTCTTCGATAACACCCTCAAATCTTGATGCCACATCTCTTATCAGGGTTTGAACCTGCTCGTTAAAAAATTCCGGCAATTTAGCCCTTAGCTCCCTCTTTATTTTTGGGATTACCTCTGTCAAAACAGTTGTTCTGATTTGCTCTTGTTGTTTTTTTTGGCTGTAGCGTTCGGTAAACCATGATAGTAATTCAGGTAAAAATACAATCACGACCTCCAGTATCGGGTTTAGTACCGATGTCGTAAGTCCTAAAATCGTAGTGATTATTTTGTATATTTTGGTTTTGTCGGTTTCATTATTACGTCTTTCGTCTAGCATATCTCCGAGTCTTCCTTGAACGTTTTTTAATCCGTTCTTGATTGTCTCGGATGTTTTATCTAGCCAGCCGTCGCTTAGCGTAAACTCCGACATAGAAGCATCTATTTTTGTCAAGCCTGTTGAAAAACTATCTACGATATTTGTGCTTATCTCCTCCATAGACTCTTTCACGCTACGAAGCAACGAATATCTGACGATATCGGAGATTATGCCGGATATCGCTTCTTGTCCGCTTTTTGCCGCAGAGACAATCTCGTCTATGCTATTTGATAAATCTTTACCAACCGATTCGATGATTCGATTGATGCTTGTTGTTGAGTATTTTTCGGTTACATCTTTTTCGAGTCTCTTTTTTTCTTCTAGGATATCCGATAATGCTTCCTTGAGCGCTTTTATCGTCTCTTGATTTGATGATTTGCTTTTTTCCATTGTAGATATCGAAACATTGATAAATTCCATTATCGAAAAATAAAGCTCCTTTAGCTCTCCTAAAAATAGA
>CALJKN010000213.1 GCA_937973585.1 uncultured Helicobacteraceae bacterium | reverse complement strand
CTGATAATATTAACAAAACAAATATTTTTTTCATCTGCGATCCTTTTAAATTTTGAGAATTCTACATCAAAAAAAATTCTTTGTCAAGTATTTTTATCTATTTTGTCAACTTTAAAGCAAAATTTTTGCGTTATCCTTTTTCGGAACCTTCTTCGAGACCGTTTTGACCTACTTTTTTATGCTCTAAAATGCCTAGTCGATTTATGATGTAGGGCTGAACGTTTAGTGCAAGATCAAACATTAGATGGTAGTTTTGGTTATCCACATCCCCCTCCTCTTTTAGCCTTTTTTTCATCTCTAAAATCTTTCCGGAGCTAAAAGACGCTAGCTCTCCTGCCAATTTTGAATACCGTTCGAAAAAGTCGATACTCCAGCCGCTTGCTATTAGCTTTGCAAAGATAACCGCCATCTGTGCATCTTTTTCGTCATATATGCCTTCAATCATAGGGACTAGTATCTTTTTTGCAATAAGCTCCATTATGAGCCCCTGATCGACCCCTGTGTATTCACTCAACTGTACGATATTCATCTTGGCAGAGTCCGCCTTTGTGCCGGAGAGCTTCTCCAAAAAATCTATCAAGATATCGGAACCTTTTGAAAAGTCATACCCGTGCGTACATACGGCCGCTTTAAGCTCGGCTATAGACTTTCCGTAGTTTTGTTGCAAAAATTTTAAAAACTTAATCCGCTCCACATATTCCGGATCATACAAGCAGACATTTTGCTTTAGTTTTTGAGGCTGAGGGAGGAGCCCCTCTTTGATGTAGTATAAAATAGTAGATTTAGGTACCCCCGTCTTTTCGACGAGTTGTGCCATCTTTAGCTTCAAACGGTGTCCTTATGGAAAATTAACTGAGATTGAGCCCATAACCTCAAATCTGGCGGTCGGCTCTATTTCGGCATGGCTTAATACTACGATATCAAGACCGAATCTTTCAAAAATTTCGGATAGCGACTTTCTGATTGCCGGTTCTACGACTATGATAACAGGGGCAACCCCTTTTTCAAGGATATTTTTGGCCGCATCAGAGACATCGTTTACAAGGGCGTTTATCTCGCCGACATTCAACAGGAAGCTTCTCACACCGCCCTGCTCTCTGGTTTTATCCAGTAACCTCTGTTCCGTCTCGTTTGAGAACGTTAGGAGCTTTAGATTGCCGTCTTCATTTTTATACAGTGTAGTTATGACCCTTGCCAACCTTGCCCGCACCTGTTCGACCAAGATATCGATACTTTTTGTGTACTCTGCCGTATCGGATAGAGTCTCCATGATGGTCAGCATATCCCTGATAGGGATTTTCTCGTGCAGAAGCTGTTTGAGCACCCTTTGGATAATACCGATGTTGCATACTTTTAGTGCCTCGTCCACGACCGTCGGGAAGTCTTTTCTGAGTTTTTCGACAAGGTTCGTAACATCCTGTCTCGTGAGTAGCTCCTCGGCATGTTTTTTCACCAGTTCCGACATATGGGTAGCCACAACGGTAGAAGGGTCAACAACCGTATATCCTTTTAGGAGCGCCTCCTCTTTGTCATCCGGCTCAACCCATATAGCATCAAGGCCAAATGCCGGCTCTTTTGTCTGTATCCCTCTCATCTCGTCTGTTACAAGACCGCTATTCATAGCCAAAAATTTATCCGGATATATCTCGCCGGAACCTATAGCAACGCCTTTTAGCATAACCTCGTAGTGGTTTGCCGGAAGCTGTAGGTTATCCCTAATCCTAACCTGCGGCATAACAAAGCCGAAGTCTCCGGCTATTTTTCGCCTCATACCTCTGATTCTCTCGAGCAAATCCCCGCCTTGAGAGGCATCGGCAAGCTTTATGAGTCCATACCCGACGTTTAGCTCCAAAAGTTCAACTTTTAGGATATCCTCTATGGCCTCCTCTTCCTCTTTTTTGATCTCTTCGACACTTTTTTGAGGTCTGGTAACGGCAGTAGCCTTGTGGCCGTCTGCAGCAGCTGCAGCGTCAAAGTCTTTCTCTTCTTTTTTAGTTTTCTTTTTAGCTCCAATGCCAAACTCTTGCAGAAGTTCCGGATTTTTTTGCCGTACCATAAAGTATCCCAGCGTCAAAAAGCACAGCCCGACAAAACCGAGAGATAGCGTCGGAAGACCGGGAACCATTGCAAAAAGGATCAAAATTACGCCTACAATAAAAAGAACCCTATAATCCTGAATGAGCTGATCGACAACGCTATCGGTAAACGTACTCCCTTCTTTATCCTCTTTTGTAGACCTTGTGATAATGATACCGACGGCAGTTGATATAATAAGCGCCGGTAACTGAGCAACTAGGCCGTCCCCGATTGTCAAAATCGTATAGGTTGCCGCACTGTCTTTGACGGTCAAATCGTGCATAAATACACCGATCAAAAAGCCGCCTATAATGTTTATAACGGTGATAATAATACCGGCTACTGCATCCCCGCTAATAAACTTGCTAGCACCGTCCATGGCTCCGTAAAAGCCAGCCTCTTGTTGGATGGTCTCCCTTCTTCTTCTCGCTTCCGGCTCATCTATCATGCCGGCATTAAGGTCGGCATCTATTGCCATTTGTTTACCGGGCATCGCATCTAGCGTAAATCTGGCTGCAACTTCGGCAACCCTGCCGGAACCTTTTGTAATAACCATAAAGTTGATAATTACGAGTATTATAAATACTATAGAACCTATGACAAAGTTTCCGCCGACAACGAAATTACCGAAAGCGGCAACTATATGGCTAACCGCCTCCGGACCATTGTGCCCCTCGGACAAAATCATCCTCGTAGTGGCAACGTTTAGAGCAAGCCTATAAAGGGTTACTACCAGTAGAAGCGACGGGTATGTTGTAAGATCCGTCGGCTTTGGCGTATAAAACGCTATCAAAATCATCAATACGGCTATTGCGATGGATATAGTCAAAAACAAATCCAGTATAGCGGATGGGAGCGGTACGATAATAATCGCCATAATAGCTACGACGAACAAAACCATACTCAGCTGCTTTGATTTTGCAAACAGCTTTAAAAACGGGAGAGCCCTGCTGGCGGCGGTTTTTTTCGATGCTTCAGCCACTACTTTTCCTTATCCTATTTGACGAGTATGTCGTGAAGCTTTATGTCAGACAAAAAATCGTCAATTTTTATCTGTAGCTTATTAAGGGTCGGCCATATACTGCACATTGATGCTTTATTACTTGAACAAACACCGTTGTCGGATGTGCACTCAAAAACAATCGCCGGATTATCCTCAACCGCCCTGATAATATCCAAAACCGAGATATCCTCTACTTTTTTAGCAAGAACGAACCCACCCTTAACCCCTTTAAACGAGTTCAAAATCCCCGCTTTTGTAAGCTTTTGCAATATTTTGGCCAGAAAACTCCTCGATATCATCAAACTCGTCGATAGATTCTCTACATCGATAGGATCTTTTTTTTCGGATATGCAAAGTATCGACAATAGAGCATATTCGCTAGCCTTGGTAAGTAACATATAATATATTCCGATAGAGTTTTTAGCCTCTATTATAAAATTTATGAGATTAAACAAATATGTTGGCATCCGCAACCAAAACTATAAGCATCGAATATGTATAATTTCACTCCCAAAAATCAAAACCAATCAGGAGGTCAGACATGGCTTTGGATTCGGCAAAAAAAAGCGAAGTAATCGCTAAATTCCAGAATTCAGATAAAGACACCGGTTCACCGGCAGTACAAATCGCTCTTTTAACAGAGAGAATCGTATATCTTACGGAACATCTTAAGACAAATACAAAAGATCACTCTTCAAGACTTGGACTTCTAAAGCTAGTCGGTCAGAGAAGAAGACTCATGAGATACCTAAAGAAAAAAGATTCAAAAAAATACTCTGAAACAATCGCCTCTCTAAACATTAGAGACAGAGTATAATTTTCACAATATCCCGAAACTTTTTCGGGATATCTTTTTAATCTCGCTCTACCAAAACCAAATAATCAAGCCGCCGACTATTTAAGACAAAAAAAATCCCATTTAAAGTTTCCAGCTGTATAATCTACTCTGAAAAATAATCTAACAAGGAATAAACAATGCCGACAATAGAACAGATACGTTCAGCCTTGTCTCAGGTAGCATATCCCGGTTTTACAAAGGATATTGTCTCTTTTGGTTTCGTCAAATCAATAGATTTAGAGCCAAAACCGTGTATTGTAGTCGAAATTACGGCAAGCTCCGATGAGATTGCAACAATACTCAAAAACGATATAGATGCAAAGATGGCAACCATAGGGGTAACCGATTATGCGCTTCATATAGACCAACCCAAAGCCCCGAAAGAGACCTCATCGAAGGGCAAAAACGTCGCTCCGTATATTAAAAACTTCATAATGGTAAGCTCCGGCAAAGGCGGGGTCGGCAAATCTACAACTACTACGAACCTCGCTATAGCACTAGCTATGCAAGGTAAAAAAATCGGTGTTTTGGATGCCGACATATACGGCCCTAATATCCCTCGGATGTTTGGAATCGTCGGAGCCAAACCTGAGGTAGTAGCCAACAAAGTAAAACCGGCTCACGCCCTTGGCTGTGAGGTCATGAGCATGGGGATGTTAATGGAAGAAGGGCAGTCTCTTATCTGGAGAGGTGCCATGATTATGAAAGTAATCCAACAACTCCTAACCGATATTGATTGGGGTGAATTGGATGCTCTGATCATCGATATGCCTCCGGGGACGGGCGATGCACAGCTGACATTGGCTCAAAGCGTTCCGGTAACATGCGGTGTCGTCGTCACAACACCTCAAACGGTCGCCCTAGACGACGCAAAAAGAAGCCTCGATATGTTTGAAAAATTAAACATTCCGGTAGGCGGCATTGTTGAAAACATGAGCGGTTTTATATGTCCAGAGAGCGGCAAAGAGTACGATATCTTCGGCAAAGGAACCGCAGGGGAGCTAGCCAGGGAGTACAAAACAACGGTTGTAGCCCAGATACCTATAGAAGTTGACACCAGAAAAGGCGGAGACGAAGGAAAGCCGATAACCTATTACGCCCCAACTTCACAAAGCGCAAAAAGATTCTTGGCGGCGGCGGAGACGATATGGAGCAAAATAGAGGAGATAAACGAAAACGGCGGAGCATCAAATGATACTATACAGCCGACTGTCGGACTAGACGGCAAAACAAGTGCTTGTAGCTCAGGAGGACACTCTCACGGTTCAGAGGGTGGATGCGGGTGCCACTAAAATAGATGCCAAAAGGGCAAAAGCCCCTTTTGGCTACACCTAATATCCGGTTCCGTCATCACTCCACATCTCTTCATTAAACCTGATAACCCTATTTCTACCACTCTCTTTTGCCCTGTAAAGTGCTATATCGGCGAATTTTATACACTTCCAGACGCTGTCCGTATCGCTTGGGAACATAGATACACCGATACTAATAGTTTTTTGAAGTATTTCATTTCCGGCTTTTACTTTCATATCGGCAACTTTCAGTCGTAGTCTTTCAGCTATCTCGATAGCTTCAGGTTCATCAACCCCGTGAAGTAGTACCAAAAACTCTTCCCCCCCGTATCTAACGGCCAAATCGCTCTCTTTGATATTCTCCGTAATAGTTTTTGATAGCTTTTTGATAATTACGTCCCCAACATCGTGCCCGTATGTGTCGTTTACCATCTTAAAGTGATCCATATCTATCATCAAAAGCGCTACGGTATCTTTGTTTTTTAAGACTTGAGGCATATTTTTGGATAGATACTCATCCATAAATCTCCTGTTGTAGAGTCCGGTCATCGCATCCCTGAGCGATGATTCCCTTAGTATTTCGTTTAGTTTTTTAGACTCTATAACCGATGTAGCCTCATTTAAAAACCCTTCTATTTTTGGCAACAACTCTTTGAGCCTAGCGAGATCCTCTTCATTTGACGGCATAATATTTATAAGCAGTCCAACTTTCCCGCCTATGCTGACAGGGATACATACATACGGCAATCCATCTGCACAGTTAAACTGGCAAACATCTACAAAATCATCGGATAAGACGTTTTTACCGACCCTGCTTGATCTGCATAGCTGCGCATTGTCAAGCGTAACATCGGCACAGCAACCTCCGGTACCGTTTTTTACTATCGCTTTTCTGGTGTTTTTGAGATGGTCTATTTCATATATGGTAAAGTTAGAGATATTGAATTTTCTCTCAAACAGGGTTATTATCCGTCCATATATATCCATCTTATGCGAATCACCTTCAATGGTCCGCTTAAACTTATAAATTTCCGATAGCTCCTCGACGACCTCTTTGGTCTCGTCAAGCGGATTTACCTTTTTAAACCCTCTCGCCCTAGAGACAAACATTCCAATGCTTTGCTCTATCTGGCTAAACGCATCCTCTAGCTTTTGCATAAACTCGTTAAACCACTCGGCTGCCTGCCCTGCCTCGTCTTTGAGCGGGGTATCGATCCTTTGGCTAAAGTCTCCGTCATCCGCTGCCCTTATCTTTTCGGTTAGCTGAGTAAACAAATCAAGATAAGGATTTAAAAATCTGTTCAACATAAAGATTATTACGGCCAAAGAGAGAAGCGAAACAAGTATGATCTTTACGATAGTCTCTACGCCGGTAGTTTTTATATCCCCCAAATCAAACTCGAGAGTTATCGCACCTAGCACGTCACCCTCTTTTGCCTCATGGCATTGCAAACAGTTTAACGGACCGATGGTAGTTTTTACCGCATACGGTATAGTGGTTCTTAACTTTGCCTCAAAAAGATTTTCACTGACAACCTCAATAGATTTTCCGGTTTTTAACACCTTTACGTCAATTTCGTCTCTCGGACTCTCGTTTTCGCGGGTTTTTCCAAATTGCTTAATTACCCCGTCGCCTCTGATTATTCTGAGTTTTTCAACCCCTTTTAAGTGGGCAATATTGGATAAAAACAGATCCCTTTTATCCATAATACCGTTTGCCATATGTGCAGTCAGGGCATCTTCTGTTATCTCGGAAACTAGTACCGCTTTTTGTTTTGCAGAATCAAGCGTGGCGTTTCGTATATTGAAAGCCACAATAGCAATTATAATAGACGTAGTCACTATAAGCGCTGTAGATATTCTTAAGAGAATTTTCTTTTTAATCGTCATTTACAAGCCCGTCAAATAATTTTGGACATAAAATAACATTATAAAGCTAAAGATTTTGTTACTCTACGGTTACACTTTTTGCTAAATTCCTAGGCATATCCACATCGTTACCTAGTCTGACGGCTATCTCAAGTGCCAATATCTGTATAACGACCATCATTTCAAAAAACTCCAACATGTAGTGCGTATGGGTACTTGTCTTGATAAAATCGTCGGCAATAGCAAACTCAGTCGGGCTAATAGCCAAAATAGTAGAGTCTCTAGCCGATAGCTCCTCTATGTTACTTTTTGTTTTTTCATATAGTAGTTTCTCCGGCAAAAGGGCAATCGTAAAAAGCTCACTATCAGCAAGTGCGATTGGGCCGTGCTTCATCTCTCCGGCCGGATACCCCTCCGCATGTCTATAGCTGATCTCTTTTAGCTTCAAAGCCCCCTCAAGTGCCAACGGGAAAAATATATCCCTACCTATAAAGAAAAAGCCGTGTCCGTGCAGATATCTCTTCGAGAGTCTTTTTAATTTTTCATGTAGATTTTGTGTAACCGCTACGACCTCTTTTGTCTTTAACATGGCCTCTATCTCGGTATCAATTTTTGCTTTATCCATCGCCCCTTTAGATTTTGCAAAAACGATTGAGAGCATCCACAATAGTAGCATCTGGGTTGCAAATGCCTTTGTGCTAGCTACCCCTTTTTCAATTCCGGCTCTTGTCAGTATCGAAGCATCCGACTCTCTGACTATCGTACTGTTGTCCACATTGCAAATTGCCAAAGTCGTCAGTCCGGCATTTTTTGCGATTTTGAGAGCTTCCAAGGTATCAGCCGTTTCACCACTTTGGGAGATAACGATAAACAGCATATCATCCGACAAAAACGGCTCTTTGTATCTAAATTCGCTAGCTATCTCGGCGGAACATCTGATTTTTGAGTTTCTCTCAAACAGATATGTCGCCGCCAAAGCAGCATGGTAACTCGTGCCGCAAGCGCAGATTTTTATCTCTTTAAACCTATTCAAATCACCGAGTGCGGATAGCTCAGAGAGACTAACCCCGTCTTTTGAAATACGCCCCATCATAGAGTCGGCAAGTACCGAGGTTTGCTCGTATATCTCTTTTTCCATGAAGTACCGATACCCCTCTTTTTGGGCACTCGTCCTGCTCCCCTCTATCTTTTTGGGCATAGGGGTCACTTCTTTGTCTTTATTGAAGACCTTAACGTTATCGACGGTTACAAATCCGTAATCGTTTTCGCTCAAAAAAACAGCCTCGTCGGCAAGTCCGATAAGAACCGATTCACTAGAGGCGAAAAAAGCTTCATTTTTGGCTTTTGTAAGACCTATCAAAAGAGGCGGAGACCCTTTTTTCATAAAAAATATCTTATCGCCCTCACCTTTTGTGATAAGCAAAACGGCATAAGCACCGTCTAATTCAGACTGAGTTTTCTTTAGCGCCTCAAGAGCATTACCGCAAATCCTCAGGTTTTTTTCAAATAGATGGACAATCACTTCGGTATCTGTTTGGCTCACAAAATGGATACCTTCTTTGATTAGCCCCTCTTTTAGCTCAGCGTAGTTTTCGATGATACCGTTGTGAACTACAAAAGTCTTTTCGCCGACATGGGGATGGGCATTTGTCTCTGTAGGCTTGCCGTGCGTCGCCCATCTGGTATGACCTATGCCGACCGAAAAACCCGATGTTGCAAAAGTCTCCGCATCTTTTGCTAGGTTGACAAGCTTTCCTACCGCCTTAAATAGAGATACGTCTCCACCTTGCATAACTGCAATACCGGCAGAGTCATAACCCCTATATTCCAGTTCCGCCAAACCGTCCAATAGAATCTTTTTTGTCTCTTTATTTCCAAGATATCCGACTATTCCGCACAAAATCTATCCCTTATTGCAATATAAGCGGTACATTCAAAACCGCCTCTTTTTCATCTAATGTTGTAAATATATTGATATTTGAACACATCTCATCAATCACTAAATCTTTAGCAGTACCCCTAATTTCTCCGAAAACACGCAATTTTAAAATCTGGTATCTTTTGCCGCCGATTTGCAAAAATTCACCCGTCTTTAGTTTTAGCTCAGTTACAACTTCACCGCTCTTATCGAAGCTCTCGTACACCCTAGTAAGCGCTTTGACAAAATCATTTTGCGGGAGTTTAAAGTCCGGCAAAGCCGGATCTATGTCTTTTTTAAACTCACAACTAACCCTCGAAGAGACGGTTGCGATACACAAATCTACTAGATGGTATATATTGGTTAGTTCGCAATCTTTTACCCTGATCACTTTTTTGGGGCCGTAATACGGAATCTGATAGAGCTTTATCCCTATCTCATCCTCAGACTCATACCCCACTGTTATGGCGAAAAAATTAAAAACATCAAATCTAAGATCAATGATTGTTGTCTTGTAGCCGTAATCTCTACTGGCATACGCAAGTGCCAACTCATACAGGGTCTTAGGATCCACTTTGCTTATCAAAAACTGCGCCGGTTGATTTAGCGTCAGCAGTTCACCTTTGCTTCCGAAGACAAAAAACGGGTTATAGTCGTACTCAAGCCAATTTTGGTAATTTATGTTAATAGGTTGCTTATTCATCAATAAGTTTTTTATTTAATTGTAGTATCTTTTTTCTTAGCGTGTTTCTATTAATACCCATCCGATAAGACATCATAAGTTGACTACCGTATTTTTTGTGATTGGCATTTATAATTGCATCGTCAAAAAGTTCCAAAAACTTTTTATAGTTATCTTCTACCTCTATATTTGCAAAGAAGTACTCCTCCATCATCTTTTTTAACTTCTCTTCGTTTACGTCGTAACATAAAAGAGCTTGATAAGCACGTCTTTTGAGGGTATGACAGTTCTCCGAGAGGTCTTGCACCACAGATTCCGCCGATACATCGGAACTCATACACAGCTCTTTTTTTGCCCTCTCCAAAAAATATTCAACTAACGGGATAATATCATCCTCCCTTTTTGAAAGCGGCTCTATATCTATCTTTACACCGAAAACCGTATCTAGTGTTGAATCTTTAATCTTTTTACGGCTTGTTGCGACTATTTTTTTACCATCGACCAAAACAACTTCCGGATTTAAAACCTTATC
This sequence comes from uncultured Helicobacteraceae bacterium, assembly GCA_937973585.1. GTDB lineage: Bacteria > Campylobacterota > Campylobacteria > Campylobacterales > UBA6016 > UBA6016. The sequence continues at coordinate 1,814 of CALJKN010000213.1, read as the reverse complement.
AAAATCTTCTACTATAATTTCTTCAAAATTTTTAAGGGCTTTTAGCAACTCATCGCTATTCCCGCCGTTTACCACTACGGCATTCGGCAGTATCAATTTTGCGGCGTGGCTCTTTCCGACACCTGTCTCACCTATTATTATAGTATTAACGTTTATCCCTCTGACGAGCCCTATTAGTTTTTTAACCTCTTGCAAATGTTTGGAGTTTGCTACAAATTCGTTATTCAATGTATTTACTCGTTCCTATTGATTTTTCGGCTTCCAACGCTTTTTTACTCAATATGGATTATATTGAATGGCTACTAAAAAAACAAATTAAAAATGCAACTGCCTAAATTTTAGACATCAAAAATGTAACTTTATTTTCGCATTTATAATATAATCATTTTCTATTTTCAACAACAAGGAGCATCGTAATGAAAAAGCTAAGCTTATTAGCTGCACTTCTAGCACCTGCTCTGGTTTTGGCGGATGAAAACGCAACGGCTCCGGTAGCCGCTGCAGCTGCAGCCGCTCCAAAACTAGACGGTGCAAATACTGCTTGGGTTCTTATGGCAACCGCACTAGTCATGCTAATGACTCCGGCCGGTCTGGCGCTATTTTACGGCGGCATGACAAGGGCAAAAAATCTCCTAAATACGGTAGCAATGAGCTTTGTCGGCTATGCAATCGCAAGTATAGTATGGGTTCTTTGGGCTTATAGTCTTGCCTTCGGTACTGATATCGGCGGCTATATCGGTTCTTTGACGCTGTTTCTTAGTGATATAAAAGTAACAGATATTTGGGCAACCGGAAATATCCCTACATTATTGTTTGTTGCCTTCCAGATGACGTTTGCGGCTATCACTGTATCACTTGCAAGCGGCTCGGCTATTGAGAGAATGAAGTTTTCAACATGGATGGTTTTTGTAGTGCTATGGGTAACCGTAGTATATGCACCTATCGCTCACTGGGTATGGGGTGGCGGCTTCTTGGCAAAAGACGGGGCTCTTGACTTTGCCGGCGGCACTGTTGTTCACATCAATGCCGGTGTTGCCGGACTTGTATTGGCTCTTATGTTAGGAAAAAGAAAAGATCACGGCAAGGCCATGTTCCCGTCTTCAATCCTTTTCACCGTTTTGGGTGCCATACTTCTATGGTTCGGTTGGTTTGGATTTAATGCCGGAAGCGAACTTGCGGCAGACGGAATAGCAGCTAACGCATTCCTTGTTACTAACACTGCGGCAGCTGTAGCGGCTCTTGCTTGGATGCTTGTAGAATATGTCGTATACAAAAAGTTTACGCTACTAGGTCTTGCCTCCGGTCTGGTTGCCGGTCTGGTTGCTATCACCCCTGCGGCAGGTTTTGTTGATAACGGTGCTGCCGTAATTATCGGTGCAGTTGCCGGTGTCGTAGGCTTTATCGGCGTCAACATAGTCAAAAAAGCGCTCAAATACGACGACTCCCTAGACGCATTCGGCGTACACGCTATGGCAGGTATCTGGGGGGCGCTTGCGACGGGTATATTCGCAAATCCTGCAGTTAACTCGCTCGGAAAAGGGTTACTATTTGGAAATCCGGCTCAAGTAGTAATTCAGCTAAAAGCTATCGTGGTAACAATCATATACACGGCAGTTGCGACAGCTGTTGTTTATACTGTTTCATCTTTGGTTACCGGCGGTGGCAGAGTATCGGCAGAAGAAGAGAGCATGGGGCTTGATGAGTCTACTCACGGCGAAAAAGCATTTCATCTATAAAATTGAGTAGAAACTTATATACAGGAGAAAACCATGAAAAAAATAGAGGCGATTATTAAACCTTTCAAACTAGATGAC
>CALJKN010000212.1 GCA_937973585.1 uncultured Helicobacteraceae bacterium | reverse complement strand
TGGCTATACAACAACAAAAGAGAGATGATACTCACGTTTTTTGCCGCCGCCATGATAGCCCTGACGATATATAACGGTTTTATATATGCCTTTACGAGAGAGCGGGTATATCTGTATTATGTGCTGTTTTTGATATTTACAATCTATAACCACTTTTTTTCGTATACCGGTATGGGATTGTCTGTTTATAGTCACTTAGGGGCTTCGGAGTCTTTTATCTCTGTTTTTTTGAAGATTGATGCGTATCTCGGTGTTTATTATATGCTATTCGTATCTGCTACTTTTTTGTTGTTTTTCGGGGAGCTTATCAACTCAAAACAGTACAAAACCATAAACAAAGCTTTTCAGGTCTTTTTTGCGTTATACCTATTTTTTGGCGTTATCTCTGCTCTAAACATACGGTACTCGCTAGACTGGGCGGTATATCTATGTTTTGTGATGCTTGTTTATATATTGTGCATTATCGTCTATCTGGTGTACAAAAAAGAGGAAAACTCCATATATCTACTGGTTGGACAAGGTATCAATATCTCCGGTTTTATACTGTTTTTCTTTTTTAATACCGGAGACTACACCCCGCAAGGGGGTTACTGGTATTTTTATGAGATGAGCCTGACCGCCGAAGCGTTTTTGTTTTCGATAGTACTCTCCAAAAAACTGGCAAAGACAAAAGCACTCGAAAACGCCCTCTCAACCCAACGGATACTGACAAGAGAGCTACACCACAGAGTCAAAAACAACCTACAGTTTATAGTCTCCCTCTACAGGCTAAAGCTCAAAAAACATCTGGACGAAACAGGAAAGACGATGCTGGCGGAAGCGGAGCAAAACATCCGCTCAATCGGCAAAATACACGAGATACTATACAGACAACAAAACATATCCAGACTAAGTGCAAAAGAGTATTTCGGGGATTTGGCGGATGAGATCAAACGGGGGTATTCCGGTCATTTTGTAGATATACGGATAGAGGGGGATATACAAATAGCGGTCGAACAGGCTATTTATTGCGGTATTATCATCAACGAGTTGGTCACAAACGCCCTCAAATACGCATTTGACGAAAACGGCGGGCGAATAGACATAAAACTGTCCGAAACAGGCGGGCAAAAGAGCATGACGGTAGCAGACAACGGCAGAGGGTACGACGTAGATGCACCGATAACGTCGTTTGGGCTCTCTTTGGTACAAAAGCTAACAGAAGACGAGCTAAAAGGCTCCATATCCTCAACCTCAAAAGACGGTATCACCCATATACTGAGGTGGAGCTAGGACTCCATCTTGTATCCGGCAGATTTGACGGAGACAAAGGAGAGTCCGGTGAGTTTGCCCTTTAGCCTGTGAAATAGCCGTCGCCTCGTTGCATCGGCTACGATATCTCCCGTCCATAGCGCTTCGTCTATATATGAGAGCGGCACGACATTGCCCCGTGAGCGAAGCAACATCAAAAAAAGTTGCCGCTCTTTTGTCGTGAGGTTGATATATTCGCCGTTCAAAAACAACAAAGCCTTTTTTTTGTCAAAAACATAACCGCCGCCGACATCTATCATAGGCTCTTCGTTGATTATCCTCATAGCGCATAGCCGGAGGTTTGCCGTCAGCTCCTCCTCCCGAAAAGGCTTTAGTATATATCCGGTAAATTCAACAGTCGATGCCCGCTTTAGCGTCGCCTCATCACTAAAAGAGGTCAGAAAAAACGCCTGACATCCGTACATACTTTGGAGTCTTTTGGTTATCTCTATCCCGTCATCCGTACCTTTTAGCTGAATATCGGAGATGATGATATTTATACTATGTTTTGAGGATATTTTTAGAGCCGTTTGCATATCATAGGCAGTAAAACCGCAAAACCCGCCGACCTCGTCTACTATGCTTTTGATGTCCATAGATATGATAGGGTCGTCTTCCAAAATTAGTACATTTAACACAAAATACAACCACCGTGTATATAGAGTTTAAAAAATTATAGTTTAACCTCTCGGCGTTATATTTGGCGTTATATTTTTTGTAAATTTTGGTAAAAATTTTCCGTCAACAAAGGATCCGTTTTATAAGCATCCTTTTTGAAAAAACAGCGGTAAACATCGCTACGCTGACCATCATAAACATAATCACAAGCTGAAAGCTGACCGCTTTCATCGGGGAGGCTCCGGCTAGTATCATGCCGACCGTGACACCGGGGATATGGATAAAACCGACGGCCTGCAAGGTATTTAGGGTAGGCATCATAGAGGCTTTGGAGGCCGCCCTGACCGCCTCTGACAAAGACTCGGAGATATCGGCACCCAGCGCCGTTTTGCCCTCAATCTCCGATATTCTGTTTTTGGCCTCCCCTTTTAGCCTATCCGCAAACTGCGTATATACATTTAGCGCATTTCCGGTAATCATCCCCGATAGCGGTATCACCTCTTTTGCCTTTAGAGATATAGCGCCGATGAGTAGGAGCAAGAGCAACACACAAAAAGATGATGCGGCTATAGCGACAAACGACACAACAAAGCCCCCGCCATACAAAGAGACTCTCCGGCTAGCGATAAAGGCGGCATAAAGACACATAAACAGCCACACGCCGACATAATAGACCAAAGAGTCAAACGAAAATAAAAAAGAGAGAGCCACGCCAAGCGCCAAAAGCTGTACGAGAGCTATCACGGAGCCTACGGCAATCTTTTTCTCTATCCCAAGACCTTCTTTGTAGGAGTAAAGAAGCGATATGCCGACCAGTAAAAATGATGCTAAAAATGTATAATTCAGTTCTTCCATTCCGAGGTACTTAAATAAGATTATTTTTATCTTGTTTGGGTTAAAATGAGTCCGGTTTTGGATATTAACCAAAAAATAATTAGGAGGATACGATGGCTACAGTAAGCAGATACGTTGACATCAGCACGGTAGATAAAGAGGCAAAAAAAGATTATATCGACAGACACTCTCCGTTTGTCCACTGTGAGACAAGCGCAAAAAAAGGGGAGAAATTTTCTGTTAGAGTTCAAATGGGCAACGAATACAAACATCCGGATGATTTTGACCACTACATCTCATACATCCAACTATTTGACGGTGAAACGCTACTAGGTCAAGTGACGTATATGGCAGGAGCACAAGGCTCGGCTCCCGCAAATGCTGAGGCTACATTTACTATAATACCTACAAAATCAAAACTCAAACTGACAGCCATGAGCTACTGTACAAAGCACGGCCTATGGGAGAGCGATCCGGTAGAGGTTACCGTAGAGTAAATATCGGGGTTTCAACGCAAAACCCCGCATAAAGGGGTTTTCGTTGGAGTCTTTTAAGTCCAAAAATTCTATTTTTTATCTCCTTGCCGCATTCCTAAACGCCTTTGTCGATTTGGGACACAAAATAACAATCCAAAATATCGTTTTTAAGAGTTTTAGCGGTAGCGAACTGCTGATACTGACACAAATCACAAATGCGATGATGCTCATCGGTTTTGTCATCCTTTTTGTCCCCGCCGGAGAGCTAAACGACAGACGGGATAAGCTCAAAAATATGAGAATATTAGCCCTTGCGGCGATATTTTTGACATCGATGCTTACGCTCTTTTATGCGCTTGGGATGTTTTGGGCGGCTTTTTTTACTACCGTGCTATTGGGTGCTCAGGCGGCGCTATACTCCCCCGCAAAATTCGGTTATGCAAAGAGTATGTACGGCAAAGGGAGACTCTCAAACGCAAATGCACTACTGCAAACCGTCTCGATAGTATCGATACTCCTCTCAACCGTTTTTTTCTCTTTTGCATTTGAGTATCTGGCGATAGGTCAAAATCCGGATGAACTCTCCAAAGCGATGCTCCCGATATCAATCTCACTAGTTGTTTTCAGCATCATTGAGTTTGCCGCCCTAAAACAAATGGAGCTAAAAGAGGGGGTATCCGAACCTTCAAATGTCAAAAAAACCGAAAAATACAAAGCAATCCTAAAAAATGTCGAAATATCGGAGGCTTTTGCCGTATTGGCGGTTTTTTATGCAATCTCGCAAAGCGTCATGGCCGCATTCCCCTCGTTTGCAAAAGAGGGGCTAGGGATCGGCAGTCCGCTTGCGGTTCAACTAGCTATGGCCTCCAGTATTGCGGGGTTAATAGTGGGTTCTCTTATTGCAGGCAAATACAAAAACGACAGACATAGACTCTCTTTTGCTTTTTGGGGGATGGGATTTTATACGTTTGCAATTTTTTGGGTGTTATCGGGAGAGGTGTATTTATCGTTTGCCCTTTTGGGGCTTGGTAGCGGCTTTACAATAGTCTCGCTAAACACACTAATCCAAAAACTGACACCCGAACCACTTTTGGGCTCCTCTATATCGCTCTCAAATCTGTTTCAAAACATATTGATGCTTTTGTTTTTGGGTATCGGAGTGCTACTTGGGCTAGCCGGAGTCGGCGGAGAGACTATACTAATTGGGTGCGCCGTACTGGCCTTTTTGGTCACCGTGTATTATCTGTTTTTCCGCCCCCATATACTCATTGAGGCATTTTTGGGGGTCGTATTTTCACTCCGTTATTCGTTTAAATACACGAAAATACCTGATTTTGGAGACGGCGGGGCGATTTTGGTCGGTAACCACACGAGCTATGTAGATTGGGCTTTTTTGCAAATAGCAATCGATAAAAAGATACATTTTTTGATGGAAAAAGAGATTTACGAAAATAGAATATTAAATCCGTTTTTGAGGTATTTCGGGGCAATTCCGATTAGCCCCGTAAGCTTTAAAAGTTCATTTAAAAAAGCGGGTGAGATACTGAGAAATGGTGGAATCGTAGTAATATTTCCGGAGGGCGAACTGACAAAAGACGGTGAAATAGGCGAATTCAGACGGGGGTTTGAGGTATTATCGACACAAAACAACGTCCCCGTATACCCTTTTTATCTAGGCGGACTCTACGGGAGCCGTTTTTCTAAAAAACCGGATAATACAAAGAGAAAACGGAGAATCAAACTGATTTTCGGTGAAAAACTAGAACACCCGAACGCCGCAAGCGCAAAAAGAGAGGTTGAAAACCTCTCAAAGGTTACGATTTGAACTGATTTAGTTTTTTATTTAATGTCTCGGTCAAATCATACAGATGTCCGGCGGCAGCGGCTATCTCCTCGACGCTTCTGGCGTTTGATGCGGTGATAGAGTTTACCTCCCCTATGAGTTTTGTGATACTATCGGCATCTTTTGCAAGCTCTACGGAATTTTCTGCCCTATGTATCGCCCCCTCCATCGTTTTGTCCATAACCGACGATGTTTTTACTATCGTATCTTCAACGTCTCTTCCGACCGTTACAAGCTTTTGGATATTTGTCGCATTTTTTCCCATCTGTTCGGCAGAGTCCATAATCGCCTGCACAATGACGTTTATGGTTGCATTTATCTCGGTTAAGCTTTTTTGAGTCCGTTCAGCCAGTTTTCGCACCTCATCGGCAACAACGGCAAATCCCCTGCCGTGCTCTCCTGCCCTTGCCGCTTCGATAGCAGCATTGAGTGCCAGTAGGTTCGTCTGGTCGGCAATATCACTAATTACGGTTAGAATCTGTTTTACCTGTTCCGCATCGGCACTCAGTTTGTCTAGCTTATCGGCTAGGGCTATTTCTGCCTCACTGGCCTCCTCTATCTCGCAGCCTAGTATGTTCATTCTATGTTTTGCGTCGTTTAGTCTGTCTCCGGCCTCTTTTATCTCTATTTTTGAATTCTCTGCTGCAGCCGCACCATCCTCTATGATCGCTTTTACTTTGTTTATTTCGACAATTGTTTTTTCGACTATCTTGATCCCTATCTCTGCATTTTTACCTATATGTTCACTCGTGTGGCTCAGTTCACTAGAGACAGATGCATTTTCATTTGAAGAGTTTTTGACATCTTTTATAGTATTTTCCAAAACATCCAAAAGCTCGTTGAAGCTAGCTACTATATCGCCGATTTCATCTTTTCCGGAATACAATATTTTTTTGTTTAGATCTTTTGTCTCAATAAACTTTCTCATACCGTCTCTAACAACAAATACACCGCCGGTCAAATCGGTTATGATAACGTATGAGAGAGTAGCCGCAATCACAAAACAGGCGATAGATAGAACGATTATGAGGGTCTTTGAAAAAGCAGCATCGGCGATTGAGGCCGCCGAGACTTTCTCGGACTCTTTTTCGTTATACTCTACGACTTTCTCAAGCGCCGCTTTAACTTTTTTATATCCGTCCAGATATGGTTTATCAATAGCCCTCATCTTTTCAAAAATAGGCTTTTGCTCCTCTAGTGTTCTAGCTTTAGTAAGAGGCTCAATAACCTCATCTTTGATCCGTTTTTTGATAACGCCAAACTCTTCCCACTCTTTTTTGAAAGCCTCGTAAAGCTCTTTATCCTCTTTTGACATCGGAAGTTTTTCGTATTTTGAGAGGTTTTCGGTTATCAGCTTGTTGCATTCGGCTATCCTGCCGGCCAACCTTTTAGCCTCATCCTCGGCTATAGGTTTGTCGTGATACGTCATATATCTGGTTATCGGAATTCTAATATCGATTTGAGCCTGAAGCGCTTTTAGTAGATAGGATGTGGATTTGAGGCTGTCGTTTGCTATCTCGTCTATATTTTCAGAAGCATGGCTGATAGATTTTAATGAGATAGCCGCCACAAAAGAGAGGAGAAATAAAAGGGCGGTAGCCAAAAAAATCAACTTGGTCTTGAAAGTAAAATTTGAGAGCATTTGCCATCCTTCAAAAAAAGAATTAATTATAAAATTATAACTAATTTTTTTAGGAAAGATGCTTATTTTTTGCTTATTCAGTGAAAATTTTTTTTACTTTTGCCCTCTGAGTTGGTAGGTGATATCTCCTGCACCAAACCCTATCACAACACCCGTATCCTCGTGTATATCGCCTTTTTCGGTTATAAATGTTATGCCGTCTTCCGCTTTTTTTACCCTGCTTGCCAAAATCGGATTGTATCTACCGAACACCTCGGCAAAATCAAGCTCTCTAGGCTCCTCGTTGACCGCCCAGACAGGTAAAATAACAAGGGTATCCGCACCCTCAAAACACTCCACAAAATGCTCCAGATTATCCATCGTCCTAGACCATTTGTGCGGTTGCCATACTACCGTTATCTTGTCATACCCCATCAGTTTTGCGTACAGTTTTGCCGATTTTAGCGTCGCCTCAATCTCTGTCGGATGGTGTCCGTAGTCGTCGATGAGTGCAAATTTTGAGTCTTTTTGGAGGATATCAAATCTTTTTTTGATCCCTATGAATTTTTTTAGATTCGCCCGAATCTCCTCCACGTCAAGCTCGTGAAGTGCGGCCAAAATCGCCAGTGATGCATCAAGGGCGATATGCTCCCCAAACCCCCATACGCTAAACTCTCCAAAATCTTTTAACTCAAAAACGGTTGTCGGCTCCCCGTCTCGTAACTCATATCTGATGTTTTTTATATCCTCTTTTGGGTGGAGTCTAAAACATCTAAGATCTATTTTTGACAAAAATTCGTCGTCGTTATTTACAACCCTGATCCCGGCTTTATCCAAAAACTCCCTGTAGCAATCGTAAAACCACTCATAATCGTAGTCATAATACTCCATATGTTCAGGTTCGGCGTTTGTGACAATCGCACAAAAAGGGTTTGAGTTTAAAAAACTTCCGTCCGACTCATCGGCTTCAAAAGCCATCACCCTACTCTCTTTTACGACTCTACAATTTGACCCTATAGCCTTACTCTCTGCTCCTATCAGAGCGTTTGAGCCTAGTATCTCGGCTAGCATTGCCGTAGTCGTACTTTTACCGTGTGCTCCGCATACCGAATAGACTTTTTTGTCGGCGAGGATTAGCTTTAATGCCTCAAGCCTCGTAATAACCGAAATCCCTTTATGTCTGGCCTGTTTTAGTTCGGGGTTGTTGTGTTTTACGGCGGCCGAGTATATGACTAGATCTTGTTCTTTTATAGCCTCTCTGGAGTGCGGAACATTGATTTTTATCCCCAGAGCCTCCAAATCCTCTATAATCTTTGTCTTTTTGACATCGGAGCCGGTCACCTCATGCCCTTTTGCATTCAAGAACCTAGCTATTGCCGACAGACCGATACCGCCGATACCTACAAAATGTACTTTCAAATTTATCTCCCGCTTGTATTTATAGACCGAAATGCTCTATCAGTTTGCTTGTAATCTCTATATGCCTTTTTTGAATATATTCGCTGTTTATATCCGCAAGCTCGCCCAATCTAACGGTCATGTCCAGCTTTGTTTTTTTATATTCAGGCTGTTTTTTTGTTTCAAAGTCTCCGTTTTTGATCGTTGCATTAACTTTGTGTGTAAGTAGCGTCATATTGCCCAGCTTGTACGTATATTCATCGGCAAATTTTTTTGGAAACTTTTTATGGTTTGCCCAATTCGTATTAGCGGTCGGTGTTTGCGGAAAGATATGCTCAAGCGTAGCCTTATCAAAGTCTAGTGCAACGCTCACTACATCCTCCGTCTCGCACTCTTTAATCCAAAAGTATTTGGCTATCAATAATTTCGCAATATAGTTATCGAATATATCTGCCGCCAACAACCCCTTTAGTTCTTTTTTTTCACTTTTAGATAGCTCTATACACCTATGAGCCTTGCTCAAATTTTTACTATTTAAACTATCAATAGCCTCATACACCGTAGTTGAAGAAAATCTCTTATACGGCTTTAAAAGCGTATATACAACAAATAATTCATACGAATCAAGAAGCTTATAAAACTCTTCATTTGTTTTGCCGTCAAAGGCAAAATACCTCATGGCCGATAATATAAAATTTGTTGTGTACCTTATATTATTTGTCTTTTTCAAAAATTCTATTTTAAAAGCCAAGCATTTGTCTTCTATATTGGTCGTGTCCTCAAAAAAATCAAAGTAATACAAATCAGTCTTAAAATCATCATAAAAAAGCTCTATCGCTTTTTTATTTATTGAGTCTTTGTAATTGTCTTTATATAGTTTCTCAAGATCATTGAATGCCGAATATTGCTGCTGTGAAGCTTTTTTGCTCTCTACCCATCTACCTATAAAATCGGGTGGAAACAAATAATTATCTTCGAGCTCATACCACTTTTTTGCAGCCTCCGTATCGCTAAATTCTGCTTTAACAAATTCTGAAATTAGGAAGTTTCTGGTTAGATCCTTGTTGTTTAGAGGCAATCCTCTGTTATTTAGTACCTCAAAGATAAAATAAGCAGAGCTAAAAGATGAGGCCGTGATTACTATCATAGCAACCCTGATTCTCAAAAATTGTGCAAATTTAGAAAACTGTTGAGCTTTCGACTCCGTAAAATCTTTACTTGTCTCATCCAGAAACATATTTTCGATTTGCCCAAGCAAAAATTTGTAGTTGTTGAGATACCTCTGCATTATCTGGTTATTTTCTTCCGTATTGCCTTTTTTCGGCTCACCGTCTTTGCAGGCTATCAAATCATTCAAATACTCATTAAAATCATATCCGTAATCTCTATTGATTTTTAGCTTTAACTCCGGAACAAATGAAAAACCGCTAGTTTTTTTATTGTAAATTAGCACCTCAAACTCTTGAATTGAGCGCTCTATAAATTCTTGAAACTCTTTTGTTTTCTCATTTATATGACTTTTTTGTCTATATAAAAAGCATTTCATTGCGCCAAACAGAATCAGCAATGTCGTAATTCTTTGTTGCCCGTCTACAACCTCAAAATATTTACCATCCATGTCGGTTTTGGAAACAGCTACCATTGAGCCGATAAAATACTCATCAACGTTGCCCTGATTGGCCTCAAAAAACTCAATCAGATCATCCCAAATATTGTTTACCTGATTGTTTTTATCGCTTTTACCCTGAGACTCCCAAGAGTACGGCCTTTGATATGACGGTATTACGTATCTAGCCCCTTCACCGAAGATATTGCTTAATTGCTTGTGCTCAGGAGTAAAAGTAATATTTTGGCTCATTTTATCCTCTTCTCTTCAAGAAATCGGCAAGACGTTGCAGCCCCTCTCTGGTTCTATCCGGACTCTCTACAAGTGCTATCCTGACGTACTCCGTTGCAAAATCTCTAGCCAAAAACTCACCCGGCAATACGAGTAGATTCTCATCTTTGTATAGCTCTGCGGCAAACCGGACTCCGTTTTTTACGTTTAGCCAGATATAAAAAGTCGAATCCGGAATCTCGGTTCCTAGTATCTCTTTTGCGATTTTGTAGTTTTCGTCGTACTTTGCCCTCGCCTCCTCCACGTGTCTCTCATCACTCCATGCAGCGGCGGCGGCGTATTGCATCGGTAGACCGTTTGTAGCTCCGACATATGTCCGGTACTTTAGATACCCATTTAGTATCTCACTATCTCCGGCTATAAATCCGCTTCGTAAGCCTGGGGCGGATGAACGTTTTGAGATAGAGTTTAGGACGATGCAGTTTTTAAAAGAGTGATTCCCTATTGCTTCGGCGGCCTCCAAAAGGCTATGCGGTCTGTTGCCCCTGTATATCTGGTTGTAGCACTCGTCGTTAATGAGCAAAAAATCCTCTTTTAACGCAAGCTCCATCCATCTTTTTAGCTCATCCGGACCCATAACCGATGCGGTCGGATTGTTTGGAGAGTTTAGGATTACGATATCCGGTTTCTCACCTCTCTTGATAGCCGATTCGATATCGGAGTAAACTGGCAAAAAGCCATTTTTGGGATATAGATTCAGGTGGATGGTTTTAGCCCCGGAGGCTTTTGCCGCCCCTTCGTATATCTGGTAAAACGGATTTGGATATGCGATTACAGGATTTTTTTTGCCGAATAGATAAAACTGTGGAAAATTAAACAAAACCTCTCTGGTTCCAAGGGTCGGTATAAGCTCGCCGTTTTTGAGTTTTATCCCGAAGTTTCGCTCTACAAATCCCAATATCGCCGATTTTAGCTCATCCTCTCCGGCAGTTTTCGGATATTTATTTAGGGTTTTGGAGGTATCGCAAAGAGCTTGCCTGATAAATTCCGGAGTATCAAACTGCGGCTCTCCGATGGTTAGTTTTAGCGGTGATTTGTCCTGATTTGGGGTTATACCCTTTATTAGATCGGCCAGTTTTTCAAAAGGGTAGCTCTCAAAATTAAAATTCATAATTTAACACTCTGTCTGTAATGAGAATTTTTGGTGGTTCAAAACCCCGTTTTCATCAAAATATAGGTAATTCAAGAGATCTTTTTTTACAGGCTCTCCGGCCAGATACCTAAGCGCCGTAATAGCCTCCAATGAGGCGATAAACGATACTATCGGCGGAGTTATACCCCCAGGCTTTCTATCGTTTACGACAAATAACGAGTTATATGAGGCTTTTTCAAACAGACACACCTGCCCCCTCCACTCCTCGACACTAGCATAGAGCCATACTTTGCCGTTTGCTTTTGCCCATTTGTCTATGGCTGAGCGGGTAGGAAGGTTATCGGTCGCATCTATCACCAAATCAACATCGATTCCACGCTTCAAAAAATCGTCAAAACTTTCACAAAAAGATTCTATATGCACCGTATCGCATCTGGATTCAAGCAGTTTTCTCATCTGTTCGGATTTGCTTTTGCCGATATCTTCCAGTTTAAATGCAATTTGTCTATGGACGTTGTGGCTACTCAGGGTGTCAAAATCAACCAGATATATCCTCCCTATTCCGCTAGATCCGAGAGTCAGCCCAAGCGTACTACCAAGCCCCCCGTTTCCAATTATTGCAATGCTTTTTTGGCTAAGAGAGTTTTGAGTCTCCTCCCCCCAAAGCGATATTTGTCTCATAAAGTAATCGTTCATTGTTGTACCTTTTCAAGAGTAGAGGCGATTTTTTGGAATCCCCATACCTTTCTGGCATCCAAAACCTCTTTTTTGGATAGCTCGCTTATCATAATCTCCTCGCTGGAGCCAAGACCCGAATCTATCTCTCCGTATGGATTTACGACAAAACTATCACCGTAAAAGACCCATCGCCCCTCTTTTTGCCCCTCAAACTCTCCGACACGGTTGACCCTCAAAAGGTATGAGCTTGACAAAAACGCCCTTGTCTTGCAAAGCTCCCTCCACCTTTTTGCGCTCTCAAACGTTGATGCGCTAGGAAGCACTACGACATCGGCTTTTTTTGCCGATACCTTTTGCCATATAGCGTCAAAGTGTGCCTCAAAGCCGGATACTAGTGCTAGTTTAAAACCTTTTACCGAGATAAAACCGGGGGTTTTTTGGTATAGCCCCTCGCTAAAAAACCCTTTTTCGTCCCAATGCGGATAAGGCATATAAACGCTTTGCTCAAAAGCCTTAAAAGAGCCTCTATCAAACACGGCCAAAAGCTTATAAAACTTTTTTTTCTCAACCCACACAAAAGGTGAGATTATTGTGATATTGTAGACTTTTGAGAGATTTTTTAGGTTCTCTTTTTGGAGTCTTGCCTGATCCTCTACAAGCCCTATCGGTGTTTTTTGCATCTCTTTGAAAAAAAGGTTAGTGACGTATTCGCCAAGCACTAACACATCCACCTGCTTGCTTTTTGCGATTGCCAAATAATAATCAAGCTTCGCCTTTTCAAGCGGAAGTGACGACATTTGAAGGGCGGCGACGGTTAAGGTTTTATTTTCCATTTTGAACCTTTGAGAACTCCTCTACCTGAAGTTTTGCCTCTTCTAGCATCTTTTCGGCGCTCTGTAGCTTTTTTAGACCCTCTTTGTATACCTCAACGCTTCTTGCAAGCGTAATATCCGGCGAGCTAAGCTCTTTTAAAAGCTCTTTTGCCCCATCTAGTTCGCTCTCAAAATTTTTCTCTTCCACGTTTACACCTTCCCGTCTAAAATATCGTACACCAAATCGGAAAACTTGTCGGTCTCAACCAAAAAAGCATCATGTCCGTAGTCGGAATCTATACAGATATACGAGCAATTCTCCTGTCCGTTTTTGTGCATTTTTTGGTGGATTGCCTGCATCTCACGGGGAAAAAACATCGTATCCCCTTTAAAAGAGATTAGATAAAGCGAATCCGTAATTTTTGAGAGGGCATCATCTAACGAATCATATCCGTATGAAATATCAAAAATATTGATAGCCTTTGAGAGATACAAAAACGATAGCGGATCAAACCACTTTACAAAATTTGCCCCGTTATAATCCAGATACCGCTCTACTTCAAAACGGCCGAAAAGCTCAAAAAGCCCCTCATCGGCTACATATCTCCGTCCAAATTTTCCATCCATCCCCTCCGGACTAAGGTATCCCAGATACCCCGCCATTCTCCCCGCACTCAGTCCACCAAGACCAGATGCTCTTATCTCGCCCGTATCATAGTTTCCGTCTTTAAAGGCCGGGTCGGCTAGTAGTGCGGCAGAGGCTACTTTGTTAAGACCTATAACCCAAGGAGATGTTGCGTGTGTGGCCGCCATAGGGATTACAATCTCGGCAAAACCGGGGTATGAAACGGCAAACGAGAGGGCTTGCATCCCGCCCATAGAGCCGCCCACAATAGCTTTGACCTTAAAAATTCCTAGCGTCGCCAAAAGGGTTTTTTGAGCTCTCACCATATCTCTGATTGTTATGACCGGAAATTTCAGTCCATATGATCTACGGGTTTTTGGATTTTCGCTTTTAGGGCCTGTGGAGCCGTAGCAACTCCCTATAGTGTTTATGCAGATTACAAAATATTTTTTGGTGTCGATAGCCTTTGAGTCCCCTATCAGAGAGTCCCACCACCCCGCTTTTGTATCGTTTTCATATTTTCCGGCGGCGTGATGTGAGCCTGAAAAGGCGTGACATACGACTATGACATTGCTTTTGTCTTCGTTTGGCTCTCCGTAGGTCTCATAAATCAGACGATACGGCTCCAGAATCCTACCGCTGTCAAGATACAGCGGCGTTGTAAACTCCGATACTTTAGTGTTTATCTCCACAGTATAGGCTTATCTGCTCTCGTGGTAGTTAGGGGCTTCTTTTGTGATAAATACGTCATGAACGTGGCTCTCTCTAAGCCCGGCCGACGTAATCTCGACAAACTCTGCCCTCTCCTGATACGAAGCTATATCGGCCGCACCCAGATACCCCATGGATGAGCGTAATCCACCTATTAGCTGATAGACTATCTCCCCTATTCTCCCCCTATAAGGAACCTGCCCCTCTATCCCTTCCGGAACTAGTTTGTCGGCTGCCGTCCCCTCTTGGAAGTATCTGTCGTTTGACCCTTTTTGCATAGCGCCGATACTACCCATCCCCCTATAGGATTTGTATTTTCTCCCTTGGTATATGATCGTCTCACCCGGACTCTCCTCCGTTCCGGCAAGAAGTGAACCCACCATAATAGACGATGCCCCTGCCGCTATAGCTTTTGCCACGTCGCCGGAGTATTTGATACCGCCGTCGGCTACAACCGGAACACCGTATTTTTTTGCCATCTCCGCAACATCCATAATAGCGCTAATTTGAGGAACACCTACGCCTGCTACGATTCTAGTCGTACATATACTTCCAGGTCCTATACCGACTTTGACAGCGTCGGCTCCGGCCTCAATCAAATCTTTTGCCGCTTCGGCCGTTGCGATATTTCCGGCTATTACCTCAACCGCAAATCTTTTTTTGAGCTCTTTTACGGTGTCTATTATCCCTTTTGAGTGTCCATGCGCCGAATCTAGCACTAGTACGTCCGCACCCGCTTTTACAAGCGCTTCCGCTCTATCGTACTGACCGACACCGATAGCGGCTCCGACTCTGAGTCTGCCGAAATCGTCTTTGTTTGCATCCGGATACTCTTTTCTTTTTTTGATATCTTTGATTGTGATTAACCCTTTTAGGATATCGTTTTCATCGACTATCGGGAGTTTTTCGATTTTGTGTTTATGAAGAACTTTTGCCGCCTCTTCGATAGATACGCCGACTTTTGCCGTTATGATAGGCATAGGGGTCATTATCTCTCCGACCTCTCTTTTGCCGTTTTGTTCAAACCTCATATCCCTGTTTGTGCAAATCCCGACGAGCTTACCATGATCATCGATAACCGGAGCGCCTGAGATATGAAACTCATTTAGCAGATAATTTGCCTCGTCAAGGGTAGTCGTAACCTTAAAAGAGATAGGATCCACTATCATCCCGTTTTCACTTTTTTTGACCCTTTTTACCTGTTTTACCTGTGACTCTATATCCATATTTTTATGGATTATCCCGAT
>CALJKN010000211.1 GCA_937973585.1 uncultured Helicobacteraceae bacterium | reverse complement strand
TAAAAAGGCATCATAATGGGTTCATTTAGCATATGGCATTGGGTTGTTGTTTTACTCATAGTCTTGCTACTATTTGGAGCAAAGAGAATTCCGGAACTTGCAAAAGGGCTAGGTAGCGGGATTAAAAACTTCAAAAATGCGATCAAAGAAGATGAAAGCGAAGCCGTAAAGACCGCAGACGGCAAACCTGTAGAGGCAACTGCTACGGCAACTACTGCAGCGCCTGCACAGTCAGCCCAACCGGCAGCCTCAACAACAACGACAACGGCCTCAACAGAGCAAAAACCGGCTGCCACAGACGCAACTAAAGCTTAATAGGCCGATATGAAAAAAAGCGTCAAACATCACATCTCTGCAAAATTAAAAGAACACAAAATCCCGGAGCTTCAAAAACCGAAAGAGGCTAGCTTCGGGCATTTTGCCTCTCCGGTAGCTTTTTCACTTGCAAAAGAACTAAAAAAATCACCAAATCAAATTGCCGCAGATCTTGCCTTGTTGTTGCACGACCCAGAGCATTTTGACAGTGTAGAGGCTATAAGCGGGTTTATAAATTTTAAACTTTCGTCGGTATTTTTGGATAGATTTGCTTCGGAAGCCCTTATGCAAGGGTTTGATTTTGCGAAGCCAAAAGAGATAGACAAAGAGAGAATCCTTTTGGAGTTTGTCAGTGCGAACCCGACCGGGCCTTTGCATATCGGCCATGCCAGAGGCGCTATATACGGCGATGCACTTTTGCAGATAGGCAGATATCTTGGGCACGATATTACTAGTGAATACTACGTAAATG
Organism: uncultured Helicobacteraceae bacterium; assembly: GCA_937973585.1. Lineage (GTDB taxonomy): Bacteria > Campylobacterota > Campylobacteria > Campylobacterales > UBA6016 > UBA6016. The sequence goes on along the minus strand of CALJKN010000211.1, from coordinate 14,339 downwards.
ATGCAGGTAGGCAGGTGTATCTGCTAGGTGTTTCGATATATCTTAGGGCGAAAGAGGATATTTTAAAAGAGAGTGTAGAGTATCCTGAAGAGTTCTATAGGGGTGAATATATATACGAGCTTGCAGAGGAAGCTGTAAGAGAGTTTGGCAAAGAGGCTTTTGCAAACGAGGATATCATCAAAACACTATCCGTCTGGGGAAAAGACAAGATGATGGTGGAGATACGCCAAAATCTTGAAATGGTCGGGATAAAGTTTGATCATTTTGTCAGCGAAAAAGAGGTGTTTGGTGGTTGGGAGAAAGCAAAAACCAAGTTGGACGAACACTCGGCTCTGTACGAAAAAGATGGTAAGATCTGGCTCAGAACAACCGAACACAAAGACGAAAAAGATAGGGTTGTGGTCAGAGAAAACGGCGAACCTACATATCTAGCCGGAGATATCACATATCACAAAGATAAATTTGAGAGAGTTTTTGATAGATATATTAATATCTGGGGGGCAGACCATCACGGCTATATCTCAAGAGTAAAGTCTGCCATAGAGTTTTTAGGTTACGACTCCTCTAGGCTTGAGGTGCTTTTATCGCAGATGGTAGCCCTTTTAAAAGGGGGTGAGCCGTACAAAATGAGCAAGCGTGCCGGAAACTTCATACTAATGAAAGACGTAGTTGAAGATATTGGCTCGGATGCCCTGAGATTTGTGTTTTTATCTAAAAAATCGGATACCCATTTAGAGTTTGATGTCTCAGATCTAAACAAGGAAGATAGTACGAATCCGGTGTTTTATATCAACTATGCACACGCTAGAATCTGCTCGTTGTTTGAAAAGCGCGGTGTCGCCTTTGAATATGCAAAAGAGATAAAACTATCGCATTTGACAGACGACGAGAAAGAGCTTTTATTCTCTTCTATGCTTCTGGGAGACGTTTTAGAGGATGCGTTTGTAACTAGGGATGTGCAAAAAATTACGGAGTACCTGAAGGGACTTGCGAATAGACTCCATAGATTCTACACCGAAAATAGGATTTTGGGTTCTGAGAGAGAAGATGTCTATCTAAAAATATTTGCAGTAGTAGCGTTAAGCCTCAGAGTGGGGCTAAAGCTACTTGGAATCGAAGCGAAAGAGAAGATGCAAAGAGGGGAGTAAATTACCCTCTTTTTGCCTCAAATTCTTTTAAAAACTCTTCTAAATTATATCTTTTTCTATACTCTGCACTCATCAGGTGAACCAATATGTCGCCCATATCTACTATAGTCCAATCATCGCTATCGTCAACGTTTAGTATCTCTTCGCCCTCTTTTTTTAGGGTTTTTTTAATCTCGTCGACAAGCATAAGGGCATGTTTTGAGGCGATGGATGTGGCTACGACTACAGCATCTACAAAATAACCGCTACCGGTTACGTCGAAAATCTCTATATTTTCCGCTTTTTTTTCATCTAGCAGATCTGCTATTTTTTGGCATCTATCTTTTAATTCAAGCAAATTTTTTCCTTATAATAATAATTCATTACGTCGTCTCTAACCTCAACGGGGATAACGGACGGATCCGGAGTATTTCTAAAATCGGCAGAAGAAAAAGGGCACTCAAAATCTATTTGTATGAATCTATCCGGTATCTCTCCATTTCTTGAAAAAACTACCGGCGAAACAATCTCGAGCAACTCTTTTCCGTGTTTCCAGCCGGATATTTTAGTGGCATTGTCTGCTCCAATTATCAGAAAAATTTTACCATACCGTTGCTTGCCGACTTCGTCGTATATTTTGTTTACCGTGTCAAAAGTGAAACACGGCTTTTGCTCTTTTATCTCAATGTCAGAGACTATTACGTTTGGGTATTTTTCAAAGACAGTTTTGCACCATTTTAGCCTTATATCTCCAGGGGCAAACGAGGAGTTTTTATCCGGATTTAAAAAATTAGGAACTACGTATAGGCGCTCAATATCGTATAGTTTTAAGAATTTTGCAACAAGTAGTTCGTGACAAACGTGAATTGGGTCAAAGCTTCCGCCAAAAAAGGCTAACCGTTTCAAATAAAAGCCGTCCATATAACAATTTTATGTATTTTACAAAGATGATTTTAAACCCCCTTTTGAGATAATTGGAGTTGAAGTGTTTATGATTCATAAATAACAAAAAGGAGCTTGCTTGAAATTAAAGTCTATAAAAGATTTGGATATATCCGGAAAAACGGTGTTTATAAGGTGCGACTTTAACGTCCCTACCGACGACTACGGTAATATAGCAGACGATAGAAGAATTTATTCGACGCTCCCAACAATAAACTATTGCATAGACCACGATTGCAAAATAGTTTTAGCTAGTCATTTCGGGAGGCCGAAGGCTGGAACGTTTGATGACAAAAACTCCCTAAAACCTATAGCAAAAAGGCTTCATACACTACTTAGACGGGAGATTATTTTAGCCAAAGATGTTTGCGGCGAAGACGCTACGGCAAAATTATCCGAGCTAAAATCGGGCGACATACTGCTTTTGGAGAACCTCAGATTTGAAGAGGGGGAGACAAAAAATGACGCAGAGTTTGCAAAAAAACTTGCGAATGGGATAGATATATATATCAACGACGCTTTTGGCGCAAGTCATAGAGCCCATGCATCTGTCGATGCTCTCCCTGCTTTGTTTTCAGAGGATGCAAAAAGTGCAGGATTCTTGCTGCAAAAAGAGGTTGCGTATTTAAGGGATGCTTTGGCTAACCCGTCAAGACCTTTTGCTGCAGTTGTCGGCGGTAGCAAAGTCTCCGGCAAACTAGAAGCACTAACGAGCCTCCTCCCTAAAGTAGACAAACTGGTAATCGGCGGCGGCATGGCGTTTACGTTTTTAAAGGCACAAGGCTACAACGTCGGGAAGTCGCTTGTTGAGAGTGAGCTTATCGAAGAGGCTAAAAAAATTATGCAAAAGGCAAAAGATTTGGGGGTAAAAATATACCTTCCGGTGGATATAACCATTGCCGATAAATTTGCCGAAGATGCAAAAGCAGACCAGTGCACCGCTCAGGAGATCCCTGATGGCTGGATGGGGCTTGATATAGGTGATGCCTCTATAGAGTTGTTCAAATTAGCCCTTAAAGATGCCAGAACAGTCCTTTGGAACGGACCGATGGGTGTTTATGAGATGGATAAATTCTCAAAAGGTAGCTTTAAAATATCTCACCATTTGGCTCAATCAAGCGCTACGACTATCATAGGAGGCGGCGATACGGCAGATTTGGTTCAAAGAGCAGGCGATACCGAGGGGATGACGTTTATCTCTACGGGCGGCGGCGCAAGTCTTGAGCTACTTGAGGGCAAAGAGCTTCCGGGTGTTAAATCCGTTGAGGCAAAAAGATGATTATTGCCGGAAATTTTAAATCAAACCATACGAGGGTAAGTACAAAAGAGTATCTGGTGCGTCTGGATACATTATGCGAAGACAAAGGGGGGCAGGATGAGGTATTAATATTCCCCCCTTTTACCGCTCTTGATAAGTTTGATTTAAAAAACATAAGTGTCGGTATACAAAACGGTTATCCAGCAGAAAAAGGGTCATATACTGGAGAGATTTGTCTGGAAGCAATCGAAGAGTTTGATATCAACACGATTTTGATAGGTCACTCGGAGAGAAGGCATATCCTAAAAGAGCCGCAAGAGTTCATAGCCAGAAAATTCGAATTTTTCAAACGGAACAATTTTACTATCGTCTACTGTGTCGGTGAGCCTATAGAGGTGAGACAAAAAGGGATTGAGAGCGTGATGAACTACATCGAAAAGCAATATGAGAATATTGATCTGGAGTATAAAAATCTGGTAATCGCCTACGAGCCCGTATGGGCAATAGGGACTGGACTCACGGCTAGCGTCGAGGATATCGAAGAGGTTCACAAGGCTATCAAGGAGAGCGCTGAGTGTAAAGTGCTTTATGGCGGCAGTGTGAATGCCGCAAATGCCGATTCGATCTTAAAAAGTCCGTTTGTAGACGGCGTACTGGTCGGCGGGGCTAGCCTTGCGGCCGATGAGTTTTATAAAATAATCAAAGCATCTCAAAATTTATCTTAAAAAGGAAAAATCGTATATGGTGATGAAGGGGAAGAAAGGGCTTATTATCGGGGTGGCCAATAATAAGTCTATCGCATACGGTATAGCTAAGGCGTGCAAAGAACAAGGTGCCGAGCTTGCATTTACGTACCTAAATGAACAGCTTGAAAAAAGGGTTAGGCCTATTGCGGAGGAGTTTGGTTCAAATTATGTGTATGAACTAGACGTTCAAAAGCCGGAGCATATAGAGGCACTCGCAAAATCTATCGAAAAAGATTTCGGAAAGATAGACTTTTTCGTACATGCGGTAGCGTTTGCCCCGAAAGAGGCTTTGGACGGAGCTTTTATGGATACGACCAGAGAAGCGTTTGAAATCGCAATGAACGTATCGGTATTTAGTCTGGTAGAGCTGACAAAAGCGCTATCGCCGGTAATGAACGAAGGGGGTTCCATTTTGACCCTTAGTTATCTTGGCGGTGTAAAATATGTGCCGCACTACAATGTTATGGGTGTGGCGAAAGCGGCTCTTGAGATGTCGGTTAGATATTTGGCTGTTGATTTGGGCTCAAGAGGGATTAGGGTAAATGCTATAAGTGCAGGTCCTATCAAAACACTTGCGGCTTCAGGAATCGGCGATTTCAGATTTATCCTAAAATGGAACGAAGCGAATGCCCCTCTCAGAAAAAACGTTACGATCGAAGAGGTGGGAAATAGCTCCATGTATCTGCTAAGCGATTTGTCAAGCGGCGTAAGCGGCGAGATTCACTATGTTGACGGTGGATATAATATAATGGGTATGTGCGCCGTAGAAGAGGCCGATGGGAAAGCTACAATGGTTTGGGATAGGTACTCTTCACAAAGTTAAAATAAAGCCCCTTTGCGGGGCAATTAGAGCAATGATTATTACTGCTACCTATTCTCCGTCAAAATATGCCAGACAACTACCCCATGTAAGGCCGCCGCCGAAAGCATCCAAAAGCATTAAGGCTCCTTTTTTTAGCTGTCCGTTTTCGTATAACTCATTGATCGCCATAGGTATTGATGCAGCAGATGTGTTTCCGTATTTTTCGACGGTCAAAACGACTTTTTCATCAGGGAGGCCGACACTCTCTCCGACCGCTTTAATAATTCTATAGTTTGCTTGATGTGGGATAAAAAAGTCTATTTTGGAAGAATCAAGATTGTTATTCTTTAGAATATTAACGCAATCGGAAGATAGTGTTTTTACGGCAAGCTTAAACGTCTCATTCCCTTTCATTTGAATAAAAGAGGTGCATACACCATTTTTGTTGTTTATTGCGGTGTTAGGGGTAACCAGAAAGTCCCAATAGCCGCCGTCGGCACTCGTATGAATATCCAAAATTGCATTCTCTCTTGAATCCGATGCGGTAACTATTGCAGCACCTGCACCGTCGCCAAAAAGGACACATGTGGCTCTGTCGGTGTAATCGACTATTTTGCTGAGTGTCTCTGCCCCAATGACAAGCACGGTTTTTTTCATGCCGGATTCTATGTATGCCTTTGCTACGCTTAGGGCATATATAAAACCACTACAAGCTGCACTAATATCGAATGCCGCAACGTCTTTGATTCCCAGTTTTTCTGCCAGAATACAAGCCGTGGAGGGCATGCAAAAAAAATCAGGGGTAATAGTTGCAAAAACGATTAGGTCGATATCATTTTTATCAATTTTAGCTCTCTCTATAGCAGAGATGGAGGCTTTTAGAGCCAAGTCGGACGTCAGTTCGTTTTCTGTAGCAATATGTCTTGTCTTGATTCCGGTTCTTTTCATAATCCATTCGTCAGATGTGTCGACGATTTTTTCCAAATCAGTGTTTGATAGGATTTTTTCTGGGACATAAGCCCCTATCGATTTGAACACGGAATATATCAAGTTATTTACCTAAAAGAGATGTTTTGATATGGGAGTTAACGTCTGATTCTACGAACTTTATAGCCTGGAAAATAGCATTTTTGATTGCTTTTGAATTGCTCTTCCCATGGCTTACTATTGCAGCTCCGTTAACACCCAAAAGCGGTGCACCGCCGTATTCGGCATAATCGATTTGTTGTTTTAGATTTGAAAATACTTTTCTCATGAATACGGAGCCAAACGAAGCAAAAGCCGATTTTTTTATATGGCTTTTCATAAACTTACCGATTGTATCGGCAACCCCTTCGCTAGTTTTTAGGACTATATTCCCGACAAAACCATCGCATACTACAACATGAACGGAGCCGTCGAAAATATTGTTTCCCTCAACGTTTCCAATAAATTCAGGGAGTTGTTTTAAGAGTAGGGCGGCTTCCTTTGTTACCTCATTCCCTTTTCCTTCCTCTTCGCCGTTTGTCAGTAGGCCGACTTTAACCTTTTTTATCTTCATAATATCTCTGGCATACGCTAAACCCATTACGCCGAATTGATAAAGGTGTTCGGGCTTGCAGTCAACATTTGCCCCAACATCCAAAACCAGACTTTTGCCGCCGTCTACGGTCGGCATTAGCGTAGCTATAGCCGGTCTTGATATCCCCTCAATTCTGCCTATTCTAAGAGTAGCAAGACTCATTGTAGCCCCGCTATGACCTGCCGAGACAACCGCATCCGCTTTTTTCTCTCTAACTAGCTCGGTGGCCAGATAGATAGAGCTTTGCTTTCTTTTAAATACATCGGTTGCATGGTCATGCATCGAAATTACATCATCGGTGTCGATAATCTCGATAGCTGATTGTAAATGGATAGGTAGAAGTGGAACGATATCGTCCTTTTTGCCTACTAAAATCGGTTTAAACTTTGCCGTTTTTAAAGCTTCGACAACTCCGGCAACAATAGGGGCGGGACCGAAATCACCGCCCATGGCATCTATAGCAACTCTAATCATCAAAAATTATTTTAGTGCGCCGGTTGTAGGACTTGCTTTGTGAGGAAGTCTGTATGAGCCGTCTTCGCATTTTACGGGTGTAGGAAGTGTAACTTTATAATGTGTTCTTCTCTTAGCCGACCTTGAGTGGCTGACTCTTCGCTTAGGTACTGCCATTGTTTGCTCCTTTTTAAATTAATTGTTATCGTAAAGAACGGCTAAATCTCTAGTTCGCCGTTACCAAACTCTTGTTTTTTGTGGTAGTCGTTTTGAAACATTCTTATTTCGTCTTCCAAAAATGCTTCAAAATCAAATATACCGCTATCACATTCGACTATATCGTACTCTTCGTCAAATCCCTTATAAGAACCGTTTGTGACTTTTATTTTAAGCTTCTCATCGAGAATATCAACAAACCGTTCCCCAGAGATATCACAGATTACATAGATATCGCCTCTTATGGCTCCGTCAATTGCCAAAAATGAACCATCTTTAAAGTAGAAGCCAAAAAATTCGGCTTCACCGAAATCTCCTGAGAGCTTGATAGAAAAATCTTTTCTCTCTCTTGGGAGTTTCTCTAGGTCTATTTTCATTTCGGTTTTTAGTTTATCTCTATTTGACTAAAAAAATAGGCGATTTCTCTAGCTGCACTCGTCTCCGAGTCGCTTCCGTGTACCGCATTTGCATCGATACTTTCTGCGAAATCGGCTCTGATTGTACCGGCCGCAGCCTCTTTCGGATTAGTAGCACCCATAAGTTCTCTGTTTTTGGCTATAGCGTTTTCGCCCTCCAAAACCATAACAACCACAGAACCACTAGTCATGAATGATACTAGGTCTTTAAAAAATCCTCTCTCTTTGTGCTCGGCATAAAAACCGGCAGCAACCTCTTCGCTTAGTTTGATTTTTTTCATAGCGGCTATTTTAAGGCCGTTTGTCTCAAATCTGTCTACAATTTTACCTATAACGTTTTTTGCAACGGCATCAGGCTTTATAATGGACAAAGTCCTTTGCATAATGATATCCTCTAAAATTTTTATACAGAAATAAATCGGGGCTGAAATTATAGCAGATTTTGTTTTTAATTTAAAAATTTATTTATTTTTTCGGATTTTATTATGATGGAACGATTCAAAAAGAGCTAGAGATAACTCTCGACCGAAATAATTCGAGACCCCTTAAATACTTAGGAGGCCTCAAAAGAGCTAATAGTTGTGATAACTATTTGTTGAAGACCTTATTTTGAGCTTTACTCAAAATAAGGGAATTCATTATAGAGGTCGTATTAGTCGATTACGTTTGAACCGGCACTTTTGCCTTTTTTATTACCCTCATCCCACACTATACATCCTTCAGTCGGGCAAGCTGCGGCGCAGGCAGGAACATCGTGGTAGCCGTCGCACTCTACGCACTTGTCGGCATATACATAGTAAATTGACTCACCTGTCGGATTATCCTCATCGTCTACTATCGCCTCAACTGGACACTCGTCTATACAGGCACCGCATGAAATACACGTATCTATTATCTTTACAGCCATCTTACACTCCTTGTTTGGTGGGTATGCGGTTTGCCCGTTTAGGACAAACCGAAACTTTTAAATATAACTAACAAAAAATAAAATAAAAATTAATCAAATGCCAAAGAATTTTTTTATCTCTTCTGCTTTATCCGTTTTTTCCCAAGTAAACTCCGGAAGCTCTCTTCCGAAGTGTCCATATGCAGCTGTTTTTTTGTATATAGGTCTGTGTAGATCCAAAGACTCCATGATACCTTTAGGGGTTAGTCTAAATACGCTTCTTACGCACTCTTCAAATTTGCTTTCATCGACTTTTGACGTTCCGTGCGTCTCCACCATTAAGGATACGGGTTCGACAACCCCTATTGCATAAGCAATCTGCACCGTTGCTTTGTCGCAAGCCCCGGAAGCGACTAGATTTTTTGCTACATATCTAGCCATGTAAGCCGCACTTCTATCGACTTTCGTAGGGTCTTTGCCGCTGAATGCGCCGCCGCCGTGAGGGCAAGCACCGCCGTATGTATCAACGATAATTTTTCGACCTGTAAGACCCGCATCGCCTTGAGGTCCTCCGATTACGAACTTCCCTGTCGGGTTTATGTAATACTTGATGTTATCGTCTCTAAGCTCGGCAGGGATTATTTTTTCTATAACCTCCCTGATTACATCTGCTTTGATTTGCTCTTGGCTCACATCTTCGTGGTGTTGTGTTGATATGACTACCGCTTCGACTTTTGTAGGTTGCTCATCTATATATCTGACAGATACCTGCGATTTTGCATCCGGTCTAAGATAAGGGATTGTTCCGTTTTTTCTACATTCGGTCAATCTCTCCGTCAATCTGTGGGATAGGTAGATAGGCAGAGGCATTAACGTAGGAGTCTCGCGGCATGCGTACCCAAACATAAGACCTTGATCTCCGGCACCGATTTCACCGTCGGCTCTATCTACGCCTTGATTTATATCGCTTGACTGTTTGCCTAGCCCATCCAAAACTGCGGCACTTTTGTAGTCAAAACCAAAATCAGAGTCTGTATATCCTATCTCTTTTACCGTCTCTCTGACGATATCTTGAATCGGTAGTCTCATATCGTTTTCTATTTTCATCTCACCGGCGACAACACAAAAACCGTTTGAAACAAGAGTCTCACAAGCGACTCTGGCCAAAGATGGATTTTTTGAATTGGCTAAAATATAGTCCAAAACGGCATCGCTGATTTGGTCGGCCATTTTGTCGGGATGCCCCTCGGATACCGATTCCGATGTAAATAGGAAATTTTTTGCCATAAACACAACCTTTATATATTAAGTGATTAGTTTAAACTATTTTATCTAGCAAACGTTTAAAAAAAACAGTCTTGTTAAATCGGCAGATACGTTAAGATATTAACGATTTAATTTTATTTTAATTTCCTAAATAGTAAAATTTCCTAAATTTAAAATAATAAGGAGAAAAAATGTGCACTCTCGTTACAAAAAAAGCCCCTGATTTTACGGCAAATGCTGTACTAGGCGATAACACTATCGTTTCTGATTTTAACCTATATAAAAACATAGGGGAGAAAGGTGCTGTAATTTTCTTTTACCCTCTGGACTTCACATTTGTGTGCCCGTCAGAACTAATCGCTTTTGACCACAGACTAAAAGAATTTAAAGATAGAGGGATTAACGTAATTGGTGTCTCTATTGATTCGCATTTTACTCACCTTGCATGGAAAAATACTCCGGTTGAAAAAGGGGGTATAGGCCAAGTAGCTTATCCCCTCGTTGCAGACCTTGACAAATCTATAGCTACAAATTTCGGTGTACTTTTGGGTGCTGGTATCGCCCTAAGAGGTTCATTCCTCCTTGATAAAGACGGAACCGTAAGACACGCTGTAATCAATGACCTTCCACTTGGAAGAAATATTGACGAGATGATTAGAGTTGTTGATGCAATGCTTTTCACAAATGAGTACGGAGAAGTTTGTCCAGCCGGATGGAACAAGGGAGATAAAGGTATGAAAGCAAATCCTAACGGAGTTGCGGAATACCTAGCCGAAAACGCCTCTAAACTTTAATGCAAATCGGGTAGAAGGTGGGTTTTATTTTAGAGAGTCCACTTCTCTACCCTTTTCTTCTCACTCTGATTGCCGGACTAAGTACCGGAATCGGAGCCTCTATAGCTTTTTTTGCAGATTCAAAAAATACCGCATTTCTGTCGTTTGCACTTGGTTTTTCGGCCGGTGTAATGTTGTTTATATCATTTACGGAGCTATATATCGCTTCAAAAACAGGTTATGCAAAGATCTACGGAGAGATAACGGGAGAGAGGTATGCTACGGCGTTATTTTTTGTGGGTTGCATCATGGCGCTTTTGATAGATAAAGCGATACCTGAAAAAATTAATCCCCATGAACTAAAAAATGACAGACAAATACAAAAAGCTCTCAGTGCAAAAACATTGGCTCTCAAAAAGACGGGAATGCTAACGGCGCTTTTAATTGCGGTTCATAATTTTCCTGAGGGTTTTGCTACGCTTATGAGTGCAATAGAAAATCCTGTATTTGGTGTTGCCGTTGCGTTTGCAGTGGCATTGCATAATATTCCGGAAGGGATGAGCATATCTTTGCCTATGTATTATGCTACAGGGGATAGAAAAAAAGGTTTTTTGCTTGCTAGTGCATCCGGATTATCTGAGCCGATCGGAGCACTGATCGGATATTTCCTGCTAGTTCCGTTTTTGGGGGAAGGGGTGATGGCCGGAACGCTCGCACTTATAGCCGGAATGATGGTTTATGTTGCCTTGGACGAGCTTATTCCGTCCTCTATGATATACGGCAATTCACATACCACTATAGTCGGTCTCATATTGGGTATGGGGGCGATGGCCGTCTCTTTATTGCTACTTCGTGGATATGGACTTTAAAAGTCCCGGTTTTGATATCTTTGATTTTACCCTTTCGGCCAACTGTGGCGGCAATAGACCCAAGCTTTGCTCCACGTCGTAAGTTTTTCCATGTGTAATAAAGCTGTCTTCATATTCAAATGTTTCTATTTTGACATCAGACACACCGTTTTCTTGTAAAAACATTGATAGCATCTCACCTATTCCCCCTAGCATTGCGGAGTCACTAAAAATAAACCATTTTTTATGCGTTTTTGTAAGATTTAAAAGCGTGACTTCATCAAACGGTTTTATGAACCTTAAATCTAAAAGAGAGGGATAAATTCCATCGTTAGCTAAAATCTTTAAAACTGCCGATCCTCTACCTACACCGTTACCGTAGCCGATAAAGAGTATATCGTCTTGACCGTTTACTAGAATTTCTGCCTTTGAAGTTTCAAAAGGTGATGGGGTATAGCACCCATCCTCCAAAAATGCCCCTCTAGGATATCTAAATGCAGACGGACTTTCGGTTGAGACTGCATATTCTAAGGCCATTTCAAGTGTCGCCGAATCTCTTGGGGCAAAAATCTCAATATTTGGAATAGAGCGAAGATATGATATATCAAAAGCCCCCTGATGGGTTTCTCCGTCCTCTCCTACTATACCGCCTCTATCTATTGCAAAGGCTACCGGAAGTTTTTGAAGCGCTACGTCATGGACTATCTGGTCGTACGCCCTTTGTAAAAATGTCGAATAGATAGCAACTACAGGTCTGAAGCCCTCTTTTGCAAGTGCTGCCATGGATGTTACGGCGTGTTGTTCGCATATCGCAACATCCCAAAATCTATCGGGATAGTTTTCAAGTAGGGTACCCGTGCCTGTCCCGCTAGGCATCGCAGCCGTTACGCCTACGATTTTTTCATTTGCGGTAGCAAGCTCTAAAAGCTTTGAGCCAAAAACAGCCGTTGCACTTTTTTGGCTCCCCTTTGTCAGTTCGCCCTTTTCTTTGTCAAAAGGGGCAACGCCGTGCCAATGCTCAAATTTCCCCTCTGCCGGCGCATACCCTTTCCCTTTTGTGGTCTGGATGTGGACAATTACCGGCTTATTCATCGATTTGGCGATAGATAACACCTCAATGATGTCCTCCAGATCGTGTCCATCGGCAGGGCCGATATAATCAAGCCCTAACTCCTCAAAAATAATCCCAGGTGTTATTAGCTTAAAGCCTCGCTCAAAACGCCTCATTACATAATCTACGGAAGATGGGAGAGAGTTTAAAACCCCCTCCATCTTCTTTTTAATACCTTGATATGCCCTAGAAGATAGCGCTTTGCTGAGATATTCGCTGATTGCGCCTATAGGCTTTGCTATACTCATTTCGTTATCATTGAGGATAATTACCATCGGGTATTTTCTATGGCCTAGTTCATTTAAGGCCTCATATACCATTCCCGAGGTCATTGAGCCGTCACCAATCAAAACAACCGGTATCCTATCTTCCGATTTTAGTTTTATCGCTTTTGCTGCACCTACGGCGGCGGATATAGATGTTGAGCTATGTCCGGCAACAAAGTAGTCGTATGGCGACTCACTGGGTTTTGTAAAGCCGCATATCCCGCCGAATTGGCGTAAACTGTCAAAACTATCCCAGCGTCCGGTTAGTAGCTTGTGCGCATAAGCCTGATGACTGACATCAAATATAAACGGATCTTTTGAGGAGTCGAAAACGTAATGCATAGCCAAAATGATATCCACGGCACCGAGCGAACTCGTGAGGTGTCCTCCGTTACGGCTTACAACCTCCAAAATTTTCTCTCTTAAGAGATCCGCGATCTTTTTTAGCTCACCTATCTCTAGCTCTTTTAGGTTATCGAAGTTCGTCAAGCAGATCCTCTTTGACCTTTGCAAGTCTGGAGTTTATATTGCCGTCCAAATTTCCTATATCACTTAAAACTACTACGCCCCCTTTTTGGATTGCTTCGTCCTCTTCTATAGTTATTTTTTGGTTATCTTTAATTGCGGCTCTTAGGTAGGAGACATCTTGTTTATTGGCTTTGATTTTAATTTTTGATGCGCCTTTTAGTGCCGAGAGCAACTCTTTTGTGAGAGCAAAAGCTACCCTCGATGAGTTTTCGCCAATCTCTTTTGCTATTACCTGTTCAGCAATTGAGACGGCTGTTTTAGGTAACTCTTTTTCGACATCTCCCATTTTTGAGGAGTAATCGGATATTGTCTGGTCAAGCTTTTGCAGGGATGACGTAAAAAGGGTTTCGCACTCATTAATCTTATTGGTATATAATGCTTCAAGCTCCGATTTTGCACCGTTATAGCCGTCGTCGTACGATCTACGTCTCTCCTCTTCGAGTCTGGTATCAAAATCGTTTTGCTGTCTCTCCATTTGCATTTCCATTTTAATAAGACTGCCGGAGAGTTCGTCAATTTTTTGCAAAAAAGTCTCAATTTGAGCTTGCATTGCAGAGACCTGACTCTCTTGATAGCTACCGTGCTCTATTGATGATACCGACTCTTCATTTTGATGCTGCCTTGGCTGTTCTGCAGAATTTTGTTGCGAAAAAACAGGATGCGGCTCAAAAGTATCGCTACCGTCACCCTCAAATGATATGTAGTGATATTTGTTGATGTCGTACTTGTCTAGTTTTGAGCTGTGGATTACCCTTTCCATAGTTTTTATACCACCGTTTCTTCAGCTTCACCGAGCTGTATAACGCCTTGTTCGACGAGTCTTTGGGCTGTCTCTACAACCCTTCTTTGCGCCCCTTCCACCTCTTTGAGTTTGACCGCACCCAAAAACTGTAGCTCCTCTATTAGAGCCTCGGCAGCTTTTTTGGACATATTTGACATTATCTTCTCTTTCATCTCTTCGGATGCAGTTTTAAGAGCAAGGACAAGATCTCTTTTGTCAACAACTTTGAGGATTTCCTGAATGGCTTTTGCATCAAGCCTAGCAACGTCTTCAAATGTGAACATCAAATCTTTAATCGCATTCGCAAGCGCCTCATCGGCTTGTTCGATGTAGGATATAGTTGCTTTCGCATTTTTTTG
>CALJKN010000210.1 GCA_937973585.1 uncultured Helicobacteraceae bacterium | reverse complement strand
GCATATCAACCTTATGAACCATAAATATAGAGCCATCCGACCTAATCCAAAAAATTCCTACCATCTAAATCCTTGCTTTTTATGACATCGTATCTTTTTTGGCAGACAAAAAACTGTCTGCTTATGCTTATAAAATTGTTTATAGACACAAGCAAGGATAAACAATGAATGATAAGCTACCTGTTGTTTTTAGCGACAAATACACTATCTTGATAGCTAAACTGCTTAGATTTTTTAAAAGCGACCTATTTCAAGACTACCCGATAGATTTTCAGAAATTTGAAAAAATTGCAGAGCAAATCTCAGTAGAATACGGAGAGCTTCACACTGATATTTCAATAATCAGTGATGACAATCTGCTTTTATTTCACTCCAAAGAGTATCTGGAGGCGCTAAAACGAAACAATAAAACCGCAGAGATTATACTTGGCATAGAAATACCATCGGCCGTATCGACATGGGTTGTCAACAGATTTCTCATCGATGCAGCTAGATATATGGCAAGCGGTACGCTGATTGCCTCCACTCTTGCGATGGAGCACGGATGGGCCATCAACATTGGAGGCGGATTTCATCATGCCAAAAGAGATATGGGTGGAGGTTTTTGCTTTTTTAATGATTACGCTATAGCGTCTATAAAACTCAGACAACAATATCCAAATCTAAAAATACTCTACATAGACCTTGATGCGCATCTTGGGGACGGTGTCATATCGTTTGCAAACGGATTTGACGATTTTTTTGTTTTTGATATTTATAACGCTTTTACAACGACAAGAGACTCTAACCATATTCTAAAAACCTCAAAAGATGGCAAGATAACGACTGTAGGTATCGAGCCGTACACTTCGGATGAACCGTATCTCGCCTTACTCTACAAATATCTACCAGTAGCTATCGATAACGCAAAACCTGATTTTATCTTTTACAACGGCGGTAGCGATGTGCTCGTAAGCGACAAGCTGGGCTGCCTCGGTATATCACCGGAGGGTCTTGCTAGGCGTGATGCGTATGTGTTTGAAGAGGCCAAAAAACACAATATTCCTATCGCCATGTGTCTTAGCGGGGGATATGGAAAGGAGAATTATAAGAGTGTTGCAAACTCTCTTTTGGGTGTATGTAGACTAATGAGGAGTTAGCAACGGTACAAATCTGCCGCTATTAGATAGTCTTTGTCTCTTGCTTTTGAGCTTGAGACTGTAAATACGGCGTCGCACTCTTTGTCTGCTATTTTGAGTATATTATTAAAGTTGTTGCTAGCCTCCATTAAAGCCCTTGTTTGTGCGGCACAGTACCAAAGTGTTTTGGCTTGTCTTATTGCGCTCTCGTCATCAAGCGAAATAAACTTTAGTATCTTTGCGTCTGCGATATCTCGAAAATCGGCAGGCGACATTGCAATGCCTTCTCTCTCTTCGCTGCAGCCTAATGCATCGCTTATGATAAGTTTTGCGATTTCAATATCCGCTACCGCCGTCGAGATTGCAAACGGGTATTGGTAGGTATCATATATGAGATTTTCAACTCCAATAAACAGATACTGCTTTTCTTTTGGTAGACTATGGGTCGCAATACGCTTATTTCCAATCACAAAAACTGAACTCTGCTCATCACTTAGCTTATCAAAACCGATGCAAGATGCAATTTTTCTATGGCCTTGAAAAATAATTTCATCCAAAATAACAACCGCCATCTCATTTGCATTTTTAGCGAAGCTAAATCGCATAGGGTCTAACACATCAATATCATACATTTGCCGCTCACTCCTAGCATTAAAAACCATATCATAAAAAAATAAGTGGACAGCTTTTTGACTGTTTTTGAAACTACAATAAAATAAAAAGGTATAGGCATGGAAAAATACATATATACCCCCGGCTATATAGAGATTACCGAGTTGACCGAATATAAATATACCTCTGTTGAACGATTTGTGGACGGGGTGGCGTGGGCATGCGTCGATGGAGCCGAAATTTTGCCCGTGGGTGATATGAGTATGGCGAGGAGCTTATTTTGCCAAGGTACGACTCATTTTTTCATTTTCAGGGCGCAAAAAAAAGAGATGGCGACAGTCTGTTTTGAGCATAAATTGGGGCTTTTAACGATAAAGCCCAAACAGTGCTCGAATGTGAATATGACGACATTACGCCGTTTGACAAGGAGTATATGTATGTCGTAAAAAATGGGCGTTCTTGGCTCTTTGATCGGCAGGGAAACAAAATCCAAATAGCGGTAGCTTTTGGATTAGGTAATTTCGGCGTTGAAGATTTGATGTAAGACGGAGGAGAAAATGAGCTACAAACTGATATTGCTAGACACTATTTGCAACACGATATTTGGCGACGGCTTTGCTATCGCAAGCCATTACAACTTCCATAAAGTATTAGCAAAGCTCGGCGCACCGGAGAGCGTCTTGATTGAAAGACCCAGATTTGGCTCTATTATTCAGACCGGCAAAAGCATTATCGAGAGTTTTTTGATTGACGGGGAGTTTATACTGGCGGATGGGTGCGATATAAAATTTGAGAGTATCCATAGCGGGCTTGACGCAAATCTGATGAGATGGCTAAATGAGTATTGGAGTGAGCTAAAAAGCGGTGGCGCTACCTCGTCATACGACAAAGATAAGCTTCAAAAAGTAGCGGAAAAAATCCGTGCGGCCGAGGCGAGGATATATCAAGAGTTAGTTGAAATAGACAAGGCTCTGCAGGAGAGAGTCGGGATTGATGATTATGAGCTTGAGTGCGAGTTTGCTTTTTTGCTAAGTGAGGATGATGACTATTTTGACGAGAATGAAGACAATATCTTGGCATCAATCACCGAGAGCGCAAAAGGAATTAGCAGTGCCCCCGACCATCACGGCATCAATGACGGCGAAAATCACAACGACTTTGTGCGCCTCGCAGAGCATCCAATGGGAGGCGAATTTCATAGCTGGATTTATCACTCACTGTATGACCATATCCATCTATCACTTGAGGGTATAGCGAGGATAGGGGACATCTTAGTGGATATAAAGCCCCTATATCAGTATAGATTTTAGATATCAAAAAAATAGAGTATAATTTTGTATTTTATTTAAGTATACTTACATAAATTATATAAGTAGGCAATAATGATTGACAGACAAATATTGGCACTTTTGGATGATTATATAGCTACTTTTCCTGTGACATATATCGGCGGTACAAGGCAAAGCGGCAAATCTACATTGACTCTTTCGCTAGCCGGATTCAATTATGTCACACTAGATGACATATCGGCGTACAACACAGCAAAGACAAGCCCAAAAGAGTTTGTTTATTCGCTCAAAAAACCTGTCATCATAGATGAGATTCAAAGAGCTCCGGAGCTTCTCATTGCCATAAAGCAAGAAGTAGATGAAAATAGACTCAATGGCAACTATGTACTCACGGGTTCTGCAAATTTACTAGGGATGAAGCAAGTTAGCGATTCTCTCGCCGGAAGGCTTGGTATTTTGCAGCTGTATCCATTTAGCATGAGAGAGATTTGTTCAAATACTGGTTCGATTATAGATGAGCTTTGGGAGTTTGATCCAAAGAAGCACAAAGCGATTGACTATGAAAAGATTTTGGATTTTATCATAAACGGTGGATATCCAGAGATACAAAAGATAAAAGAGCCGAGACGAAAAAAGCTTTGGTTTGATTCATACATATCTACATATATCGAAAGAGACGCATTCAGCGTAGCTCAGGTGAGAAAAAAAGATGCGTTTTTTAGGCTATACCAGATACTCTCATCCAGAAGCGGCGGACTTTTGAACAAAGCAAGCTTGGCTGCCGATATAAAAGTGAGTCCGTCTATACTTGACGACTATCTAGGAATCTTACAAATGACTTATCAGATTGAGCTTTTGCCTAGCTATTTTGACAATATCACAAAACGATTTGTAAAGATGCCAAAGCTGTTTTTTATGGATAGCGGTGTGCTCTGCTCTTTGCTTGGGGTAGATAAGAACAATTTTGCATCATCACAGTTTAAGGGGCAAATTGCAGAGACATTTATATTTTCCGAGTTAAGAAAAGCATTGCAACTCTCAAATGTAAAAACAGAGCTTTTTCACTGGCGAACAAGCGATGCAAAAGAGATAGATTTTGTACTAAAGCGAGGTGAGAGATTTGTCTGCATTGAAGTAAAAAGCTCAACGAGTGTTGACAAAGACGCTTTTAAGCACATAGACGCTTTTGCAAAAGAAAATAAAGACGGTTTTGTGGCTGGATTTGTGTTTTATCTGGGTGAGCACATATTGCCGTTTGGCGATAACAGATGGGCTGTACCTTTTGGTATTGTTTGAGTATTGAGAGAGGCAAGAAGAATTTTGCCCTAGGTCATCATCATGACATAACCGTTTGGTTTTATGGCAGTAGTTGTACCGACCTCTATCCTAATACCACATTTGCCGCCAATATTTTTCAGCTCTTCAAGCAAAAAAAGCGTCTCTCTTTCACCTAAAGAAAAAAGCTCAATAAACGCATAGCTGATATACTCTGAGTGCTTTTCAACCTGCTTTGCAAATAGCCTTGGCTCCGTAGCGCCCTCTCCCGTTGCCTCTACCATGCCAAAAAGAGAGCGTACCGCCTCCGTCAGACCTAAAAGCTCATTTTTTAGTAGTTTTCTATCAAGATATTTTTGTATATCCACCCCTGCGGCGACTGCTGAGAGCAACATAAACTGCTCATGCTCCCCCCTAGTATCAGATAACAGTAAAAATCCTTTTTCACCTTTTGCTACGGTTGCAGCTCTCTCATATATTCTCTTTGTTACTTTGGCCTCATCATTTGCCGTGTAAAGCAAAAAATTGTTTTTTACCACCGAGATTGCTCTTTTTGTTCCTGTTTTGTTTATCATTTTGCGCTCCCTCTAAATTTAAACTCATTGTATGGAACAAAGCAGACAAAATTCTGTCCCCTTTTGGCGATATAATCTACAAAACACAAAAAGGCGGAAAATGGCGTATAGCGTAGTACTAAAAAGAGGTGATATGCTGGGCGAGGAGTGGGCGGAATTTGTCGTAAATCCGTCTAATACATCGTTGATTTTGGGGAGTGGGGTGTCTGCCGCCTTGCAAAATCTCTGCGGAAGAGAGCTTCAAAAAGAGATGGATAGCGCCAAAGAGCAGGCAGGTGAAGAGATAAAACAAGGCGTCGTACTACTGACACCCTCTACTTGCGATAAGTTTGCGTACATACTGCACGCCGCCGTAATGGACTACGCCCAAAAAAGAAGGGCTTTTGGCGAGGCAAATCCGACACTTCAGACGATAAAGACCATACTCTTTAATATCGAATCAATACTCTTAGCCCATTGCCAAAGCCGCAAAAATACAAAACTTCTACTGCCTTTTATGGGGTGCGGAGTCGGTGGACTGCATATCAAAGATGTGGTAGCTATCTACAAAGAGTTTTTTGCTCGAAATGTAGAGCTTGAGTGTGAGGTTGTAATATACGCTTATGGGATGGACGATTATGAGAGCGCCTGCGAGATATTTTTGAGATGATGCGTGACGATCCCTAAGCGCTAAATGATGTTGTGGATACCTTTCAATCTCTCAAAAACTAGAGCGTTGTCAATCCAGAATTTAAAATCAAAAAACAAATCAGCGTCGTCTATTAGGGTGTATTCGATATAAAATAGATGCTCTGTTTTGTTATCCCTTATAGTCATCGGCGCCAAAATCGAACGAATCCCCCCAGATTTAAACTCGGCAATACTCATATTTACTCTAAATTTAAAATCATGAACTATTTTTTGAAATTTATCACTATAAAAAACCACAGAATGTAGCTTTTTGATATAAAAGTTATTGTATTGATGAAAATATTGCTTGAGCATTTTTTCGCGTTTGCTCATTGTTTTTGACAAATCATCGGCAAATAGCGGGGTTGGTTCCGTTTTGACTGTGGCAATTGGTGAGATTTGAGTTTGCCTCAAGAGTTTACCGAAGTCATCTATCCCACTCAAAACCTCAACCGTAATCTCATCAAACTTTTTGCGCAGGGCGACTGATTCGTTTTGAAAATCAGCAAGAGATGCTTTGAGAGAGTTTAATGCGGCTTGATTTGAGGCTTTAAACTCATCGTCGGAAAATTTATCGTAACAGTTTTTACAAACACATATTTTTTGGGGAAAAATCATATTCAAACGACCTAGCCACTTTCTCATATTGCTTCAATTCAAAATCACATAATGCTCTATTCTCAAAAAGCAGACTTTGGTTTCGATTGAAATGATATTTTCTAGGCACTATAGCAACATTTTTACCACACCTACAACAACGATAAGATTCACTATTCGCCTCATATCCACTAATTATCATCCTTGCTCCCTTGCTGGTTGTTGTCAATGGTAGCCAAACACATGGACAGAAAGTTGTCCATATCAGCAGATAAACTTCTCAAAAATTTAATAAGGGGCAGATATGAATGATAGCTCTGTAGTTTTCACGCCGCTAACGGAGATCAAATACGATATTATGATTTTCTACGGCAAACACGCTTTTGTATCTACAGGTCGCACCGTTTTGGAAAAGGTCGGGGAGCAGGTTGTAGAGATGTACTGCCCTGGATATGACAATGTGATAGATATACAAGGGTGTGAAGTCTTTGGCGAGCTTGGCCCAGAGATAAATGAATTTACTATTTATCCAAAGATAACTGAGGGCGTGATACTTGTGCAAAACAATCAAGGCAAGTGGGGTTATTTTGATTTGAGCGGTAAGCAGATTATCGACTTTTTGTACGATGATGCGGACTGCTTTTATGAAAATGTTGCGCTGGTATCCAGAGATAATAAGTTTGGGCTTATTGATAAAAGCGGCAAAGAGATAAATTTTGCAGAATTGGACGACGCAAGATTTTATTTCGGCGGGGCGTCGCAGAGCGATTATTCATTGCTGCTTGTAAAAAAAGACGGATTTTACGGCGTTCGTTGCGGCAGGACTTTTGAGCCTATTTTGGATACCAAATTTACAAGGATTGATAGAATGCTTTTGGAGCCTGACAATTTGATTTGCGCCCAAAACTACGGCTCGCTTGAGGTGTACGATACAAAAGGCAATCTTGTAAAAAATCTACAAAAAAAGCTATCTCAATCGGTTGATAGTGAAGAGCGTACCAGAGAGCGTGAAGATAAGCTAGATTTTTTAGACGATAAAAATAGGTTTAACGATAAGTTGCTATTTATAAAGCACGGCGGAAAAAACTACTTGGTTGACAGATGCGGAAATAAAACCGACATAATCAGCCAAAATCTCTATGACCACGCCGAAGAGGTTGCACCTGGAGTCTGCAAGGTCGAAATCGGCAGCTTGTACGGTCTTGCAAAATTTGAACCCCTAAAAACACACTATTAGGCTGATATTATCAAGACCGCCGTTTCGCATCGCTTTTTGGTAGAGCTTTGTGGCAAGCTCGCTGGAGTCATCGTACTTTGAAAAATATTTTTGGATAGTCGCATCGTCCACCATATCGCTTAGACCGTCCGTGCAGATGAGTAGTTTGTCTCCACCATTTAGCTCTATCTTTGTTGTCGATATCTCAAAGTCACCCTCATCATCGCTGGCTATTATGGCGCTATTTAGGAGCTTATAGGCGTTTGCCGCCTCTTTTTCATCTGCTATCTCGCCCTCAAGCGCCATTTTTCTGGCTAGTGTATGGTCGATACTAAGCTGTGAGAGCTTGCCATCACGAAATAGGTATACTCTGCTATCGCCGACATTAAAGACATGAGCCTCATCCTCAAAAAACCGCACACCAGCCAAAGTAGCCCCCATGCCGCTATATTTTGGCTTCTTCAAGGCATACATTGAGAGCCGCTCTTGAGCTATTCTTATCGCCTTTGCGGTTGAGATAGCGCTGTCATCTTGGATGATTTGAGCCAAAAAGCTAAGTGTAAGAGTGCTTGCCACCTCTCCGTATTTTAGCCCTGCTATGCCGTCGCTTACCGCTAGGAGGGTCGGGAAGATGGGGAGCGTAACGGCTTTTGTGAGATTGGCTTGTATGATTCTAGGCTCTTTGCCACATTCAGCCAAGAGGAGGCTATCCTCTTGGTTTTTGCTTGTTTTACCGATGTTTGTGAGGTAAGAGAGGTTCATACAACTATCAAATTTTTTATTTCTTGTGCAATCTGGCCATAACACTCGTCAATCGTTGGAGGTTTTGGCTTATATTTTATAGTCTGAGGATGCCATGTCCGAAAGCATTGAGTCTCTCCAATTTTAAATTTCCAAAGAGATCTTTTTTGACTTTCATAACTCAAAATTTATCAATCATCATGAAGAGATTATTTTGGGAAAAAAAGAGGCTTTGTTACTCAAATTTTTATTTATCAAGTCTCCCCATACCATCAGTTTTGATGAAATCGCATCGTATGTCTATCATGATGAGATTGCTAGTGAAGAGCGTATGCGCTCACTCGTAAGACAACTTCGTACAAAAATCCCTCATCATTACATAGAAACCATCAAAGGTGAAGGGTATAAACTCGTCTCCTTACCCCAATAACGTTTATAAACTTTCCTCTATACCAATTACTTTAGCCTCATCGCTGTCGAAACAAGGCTAAAGCTCACACACGATATCACAATAACCTTATAGAATTTAACTACTTAGTTTATACAAACTTTATTTTAAGGAGTTTCTATGAAAAAATGGGTTTTTGGAGCCGCATTGCTCTGCTTTTGTGCAGGAATGTCTCTGACAGCTTCTGAGATGACATCAAAAGATGT
>CALJKN010000209.1 GCA_937973585.1 uncultured Helicobacteraceae bacterium | reverse complement strand
CCGATCTTGGTTTTATTTAAAATCAGTAGTTGCAAGCTTGGGTGAAGCTTCTTTTAGGATGAAAAAGATTTATCTTGATTTGCTACCAATCCCAAAAATCCCAGAACCAGACCAAAAGCCTTTTGAAACAGTCGTGGACTACATCATCTATGCTAAAGCAAATAACCTTGATATGGAAGCGAAGTTTTTTGAGTCCGTCATAGATGTGATGGTGTACGGGCTGTACTTTGAGGATGATATGAGAGAGGCTGATTGTTATATTTACGATGAGGTAAAAAATCTAATATCTCCGTTTGACGGCTCAAAAGAGATGATAGAAGCCGCATACAAAAAACTCAAAGAAAACAAAACTGTCATGAGAGGGCTAACCTACAGCAGAACCGTGGAGCCTGTCAAGATAATAAACGGAGTAAAAAATGATTAAGATAGACAAAATAACCCTCCAAAATTTTAGATTTTTCGCCGATTTTAAAAACTTCAGACATGATGATGCGATAGTGACGCTTGGTGCCTTGGAGGCATTATTGACGGTATTTTGTTGATTATATTTAAAAGGCAAAGAGAAAAAGAGTAATAAAATTGCAAAAAAATAGCCCAAAAAAAACGTTAGCCGTTTACTCCCTTTATATGATAATAGGGGCTGTATGCGTCGTGTCGATATTTGTCGGGTACGTCGTATATAGCGAGTATATACATCTAAAAGAGCGGTATGTAGAGGTTTTGTTTCAGATGATTATTCTGGCACTATCCTCCGTTATCGGGATAGGACTTTTCTGGGGGTTTTTTGTCGGGAAGGCGGCTAGGGAGCTGTCGGTAATTACCGACTTTTTGAAATCTAAAAACGGGGACGGTTTTTTGGATTTGGAGGGCGGACGGTTTAGCATATCCGAATTTGAGGATATAGCGGCAAGTATAAATGCGATGTTAAAAGAGATTAGGGCAAAAAACGAAGAGCTTGTCGCATTCAACGAGCATTTGGAGAGCAAGGTAGAGGAGAAGACAAAAGCGCTGCTACTGACAAACGAGGAGCTGAGATGCGCAAAGACGAGAGCAGACAAGGCTCTTGCTTCACGGGATAAATTTATCAAAGATTCCATCCATGAGATAAACACTCCGCTAAACGTCATTCAGGCAAATATCGAGCTTTTGAGGCTAGGCGGGATAAACAACAAAAACCTCGTAAAGATAGAGGCCGCCTCAAAAATTATTTCGGCAATTTACGACGATCTCAGTTACTTTATCAAAAAAGATAGATTTTTGGTAAAAAAAGAGGTGATAAACTTCTCCGATTTTTTATCATCCAGACTTGAGTATTTTAAGGAAGTTGCAGAGGGGGCGAATATTAAAATCGTCCAAAAAATTACGGAGCAACTGTTTGTATCGTTCGATATTACCCAGCTCCAACGTATGTGCGACAACAATATTTTTAATGCAGTCAAATACTCAAAAGAGGGGAGTGAGATACGGGTGTCGCTATATATGTCGGGATGCGGCAAGATAGTGTTTGAGATAATCAATCAAGCGGTTTATAGACCGGACATCGGAAAGATTTTTAACAGATTTTATCGGGGGCTTGATGCCAGAGGGGGTTTTGGGATAGGGCTTAGCCTCGTCTACCAGATAGCTGTCCAAAATAATGTTACTATTTGTTGCTCGGCTCTGGACGATGGCCTTGTATGGTTTTCATACGCATTTAAAGACTTTTTCGACGATGCGTTTAGTTCGCATGGGTTTTAATCAGGAGGGGATATGAAAATACTACTACTCGAAGACGAGGCGATGCTACGAAGTTCCGTGAGGGAATTTTTGGAGGCAAAAAAATGTGAAGTTGTCGATTTTTATGATGGGGCTGAGGCTTTGGAGAGTTTTCGTAACGGTAGTTTTGATGCCCTTGTAGTGGATATAAACGTTCCGACTCTAAACGGGTATGAGCTACTAGAAGAGGTAAGGAAAAAAGATAAAAACCTCCCCGTAATTTTTATAACCGCCATGACCGATATAGACGACATCACAAAGGCATACAATCTAGGGTGTTCCGACTATTTGAAAAAACCGTTCAAGCTAGAGGAGCTTTGGTTGCGTGTGGGTCAGATATTTAAACTGATGGATGGGAAAAACTCGAACATTTTACTCATCACCCAAAAATACCGCTACGATAAGAAACACAAAGTCCTATATTATGAGAACCAAGAGCAGCCGCTTAGCAAAAAACACCTCCATATAATAGACATGCTCGCCTCAAATACAAACTTCACGTATGATTTTGACGCTTTTCGCCGCAGAGTATGGGAGAGAGACGATATAGACGATGCTACTATTCGTACCGAAATCAATAGACTTAGAAAGCTTTTAAAAGAAGAAATCATCATAAATCTAAAAGGGTTGGGGTACAAACTCGATAAAAAGAGCTAGAATGTTACAAAAATACACTTCAAAAATGTAAAAATAATCTTACCTGTTACTTTTAAAACTACTTGCTACGTTAATGCTACGCAAACTTTTTACAATCTCTTTGCAATGAACAAACAGGAGTGTTTAAAAATGAGAAAGATTACGTTGAGTTTGGCCGTAGCGGCAACAGTCGCAACAACAGGCTCCTTTGCGGCGAGCGACCTTGAGGGCGCTTTTAAAGAGGGTAAAACTTCCGGTCAAATCAGGGCGTTTTATATTAACAGAGCATACGACTTCCAAAACGGTGCTACTGCCGACTATTCTAGAGATGGGCTTGCGCTCGGTGGAAAACTAGCATATGAGACCGCCCCGCTTCACGGTATATCTGCAGGCGTTGCATTTTATACTACCAATAAAGTGGATAACGAAAATATAGTTGCTGCAAAAAATGACAAAACGCTTTTCGACGGTAACGATGACGGCTATACAATGCTAGGTCAAGCATATCTACAAGGGAAATTCGGAAATACGACCGTAAAAATCGGTAGACAACAACTTGATACTCCGCTAGCGGGTTCTGACGATGCTAGAATGCTTCCGAATCTTTTTGAAGCGGCGTTGGTTATGAATACCGATTTGCCGGGAACAACGCTTATCGGTACACACGTAACGAGAATGGCATATGGAACGTTTGCGAATGCTTACGGCGGCGGCGAACTTGCACTTATTAGCGGTTACGGTGCAGATGTTTCAAAAGCAGGTTTGGCACAATCTTCTTATAAAAACGGTACTTTTCAAACAATGGGCAAAGCGGCTCTAGGCGACACGGCAAAAGATAGCGGCGTAACAGCAGCGGCCGTAATCTACAAAGGTGTTCCAAACCTAACTCTTCAACTATGGGATTATTACGCACATGAAATCCTAAATGCAGTATATGCGCAAGCAGACTACAGCTGGAAATGCCTACTAAATCCGGCCGCTACAATGACGGCATCCGTCCAGTATATCAAAGAGAGCGATATGCATGACTCTTTGAATTTATCATCAGCGCCTTATTATGCGCTTCAACTAGCTATGAAAGCGGGAGCGTTTA
>CALJKN010000208.1 GCA_937973585.1 uncultured Helicobacteraceae bacterium | reverse complement strand
TGTGATAGCGCTAGTATCTACTAGATGCGGGTATTTAGGTACACCATCTTTAAGGTATGAGGTAACCCTGTTGGCACACATTCTGCCAAATTTCATCACTTCATCAAGGGAATAACCCTCTGTATTTAGCCCATCCCTTTGTAGGATTAGCTCAACCGCCATAATATTTGACTGTCTGTTCCATAGTTCAATGAAATCTTTTTCCTCCGATGGGCGCTCTTTTACGTTTTCTAATGCTTTTTGCAGATTTTCCGGTAGTGACATTGGGGCTCCTTTTGTTTTTTTGTACATTGTAGTGAAGCCCTCATTAAAGAGGGCTTAAAGGGCTATAGAGAGTAAGGGATTGAAGAGACTACCTCAGCATATACCGTGGTATTCTCTGTCCCGCCTTTTGAAGAAGAGATTTCAGCGCTAAATTTGCTATCTTCAGTCAACGAGTCAGTAACTGTTGGGTATGAACCCGTCGTCTCAGGGAGAATAATCTTGATTGAGTCGCCGGAGGATTTATTCCCTAGCGTGAACTCACATCTTAGTGAGCTATGGTTTGCTAGTTGTTGCTCTAGCGCCAATACATCACCGTTTGCTAAAAAACCTGACATATTGCCTTTTACGTCTAAAGCTCCTATAGAGACATAAGCTGCATTACCACCGATGAGGTCAGCAGAGCTAAGATTGTTATTTACCGTAACCCCGAAATCTGTTAGTTTTAGGGCGGTAGTTGTTACGCCGTCTATTGTAGCTACCGATTGGTCTTTACTATATGTATTAGATAAAAGGTTGATTATCTCGACCCCTGCAATAGTACTAATGCTTGCATAGGATGGATTTTTTAGAGTACCGTCAACCTGCGACCCCTCAACAGGGAAAGAGGTTTTAAGCATTGTAATATCGCCTCCGGCAAACGTTATCGGTAGTTGCCCGAATCTAAGCCCGATGTATTTCTCATACTGTTTAGCGCCTCCAGCGCATCCATCGCCTCTTTCTATTTCGATAGTTAGCGGTGGCAGACAGCTACCTGTCTTAAACGTATATTTGAGCTTTTTAGGCGCTATAGCCCAAATTGCCGTATCGTCCGTTACTTCAAGCCCTCTGCCATCAAACGCAGTAGGGTAGGCCGACAAATCCGGTTCTGTGGCTCCAGATGTTCCGGCTACTTGGCAAACTAACGAGTGCAATCCATTGCTATGGTTTACTACATCCCCAACAGCGTAGAGAGTAGTAGCCGCCCATACGTCGGTCGTAAAATCTACTGTTGACACTGGTGCGCCCATAACCGCCGTGAAAACAAGCGGGGCAAGGTCTCCGGTTACAGGGGAATCGATAGCCCCGCTAGGTTTTAGGTTGCCAAATGATGGTTTTGCTCCCTCTCTTTGTCCTAGTATCTGCAAAACCTCCATCGGCTGTGAGGCTTTAAGCGTGTTCCCTGTTAGCGGAATGTCGTATATTTTAGTACCCGCAACCGGAACGCCAGTTTGTGCTGTATCAAAAAATGCTAATACTTTTATGACTTTCAAATTGTCCTTACCTTTCCTTTTAGTAAAAGTGCTATTTCGGCTCCCACCAACGTGCTCTCGCCTATCGGGGAGTCTTCTATTTTTAAAGCTAAGCAATCAAAATCACATAGCCACCTATGGTTTAAAGATGCTAAAACCTCAAGGATATAGGCCGTTAGCCTATCCATTTGAGTGTTTTCATATATCATTTCGCCGTGCTTGTCAAACTCTAATCCGTCCATAATAAATACTTGAATTATCACGTCATACATATCATACGGCTGTTCTCTTTCAGATATATACCGTGGGGATTTTATAAATATGCAAACTGGAAATTTACGATTATCCCTGTCAGATTCGGCTTTTAGCCGTGCAACCCCATAATGTTCATCTATATCACGAAATATCAAGGGCTCTTGAGCCGTATCCTCAATAGCCATTTCGTTGATTTTTTTGTTTTCGAGGATAGCTTGCCTAATAATAGCCCCTAAAGCTGTAATTGACGTAGCTTTATCGCCATAGTCAAACTGCATTTTTTACCCCCTGGACGGAAGAATTAGCTAAACCTCTCTCGACAGCCGCTACCCACTCTTTTTTCATTATCGCATCAACCCCACCAGATGATGAAGCGACCGCATCACGCATAAAATGATACGCTGTGACTTTTTTAGGTCTTTTGCCAAAATGCCTAGAGTACACATCTGATAAAAGCCCTGTTTCCATTTTTTCTAAAAGAGCGTGGGTAGATTCGGAAACAGCATTTACCCTAGACATTTGGCCTGTTACTTTGCCATCGTCTATTTTTAATGGGTAAAACGCTCTATGTTTACCGCCTACAACAGCCATTGGTTTGTCGCTTTTGTAGTTTTGGTAGTTAGTTATCATACTAGACATACTCAAAGGAGACACATAAGCGGCGCTTAAATGTGATTGTCTATCACCGACACGCTTATCCCCTTTATTGGAAAGAGAGACACCACCTTTTTTGTTCACATACAAAATCCAATTTGTTCTTTTGGACTTCATATTGCTTTGGGCGGTTTTTTGGACAAGGGAGCCAGCTTTGCTTAGCGCCCCCCACGTTGCGACTTTACTAACTTGGGAGACAAGCGATACATACATTCTAGCGTTATTGCTAATATCGCTCACAATCTTAATATCAAGCAAAGCCGTGTCTCCTTTCGCCCGTAGGCATCCTATTTGATTCTAATACAAAGTCATAAGGGTTAGAGCCGGAAAACGATGATATTTTCCACTCTACCCCATCAACCTTAATAGCATCGCCGACTAACGGTTTAAAATCCAAAGGCACAACCGCTAAATTCATTAGATTTACTGTCTGCCCTTTTGCAATTCTATCCGTCTGTTGGTCTGCTGTTATCGCCGCCGCCGGAAACCCCGTCGTCTTTATCGTCTGCGGGTTCGGCCTCCCTTTGGGAATGTACTCGACCTCTACCCCTTGGCTTTTCGACCACCTCGTCGATATGTTCTTGATTTGCGACAAGAATCCCATATCCACCCCCTACTATTTTGCTAGCAATACTGCTAGATACGTATAATTCCGCCCCCGCCGGATAGGTTTTACCTCCGTGCGGGTAGTCTTTAGTTAGCTTTGCTTTTGGCATCTTTTGCCTTTAGTTGCTCAATTTGGGCTTTAAGGGTTTCCAACTCTTTGTCACGCTCTGCAATGATTGCATCACGAGATTCTAGCTGTACCTTTAGTTGCTCAATTTGGGCTTTAAGGGTTTCCTCGGAAGCTTTTGCCGCCTGTCTATCAAGTTGCACTTGGTTTTCATCAACTGCAAGGCCATTGGTAACTAGGTCGGCTAAATCTTGGGAACTAAACCCATCGTTCTCATCAATTCTACCTGTATATGTTTTCCCGCCTTTATATAGGCCGCCTTTTAGTACTACGCCGCCCATTATGCTACCTTCACTCTCATAGTTGACACCTTTTTTATAATCGGCGTTTCGGCACTCATAGACACAAAGTGTAGAGCCATATTGTCTAGGTCGCCTTTGATACCCATAACACTTATGTTATTGTTATTTGGGTTTTGAACTTTCTTGAAGTGCCCAAAGCCTTGAAACAACGGAGAGTCATACGCCATTGAGATAGGCGGGGTTCCTGCGTAGATTTGGTTTTTGGCTGTTACATCGGTTTTACTAAAAAACATAACCTCATTGTCCGGAATAGCATTTTTAGTTACCATCACGCCGCCGACTTCTTCTTCGTACCAGTAATCAAAACTAAAGACTTCGATATTTTCTACAATGCCTAGTTTCTGGACACCCATATCTGCCAACATAGAATCATCAATACTCACCGTACCTTGTGTCCAACCGTCGTTAGCTTTCCTTAGGTTTTTGATTTCCGTATTAGTGATAAATTTTTGCGCTGTAGTTGAGTTCATAACGCAACCGTTTATGACACCCGACTTAGATTCTTTTTGAAATAGCAATTTAATATTTTCGGGAATTTCGAGAGAAGTAGCTCTGGCAATTTCTTTTTCAGCTATTTTTTTTGATGCCAACATTATTGCTATTGGATCTTTGCATATCGTGTCTAAATTCTGTTCTTTTAGAACCATTGCTTCTATTGCCGGATAGATTGATTTTGCATGAAAATCAATTAAATATTCTCTCACATTAACGTTTTCTACATCGTCCATGACGTTGGCGATAACATATTTTGAGTCGTTATTGTAAATTTTACTATGTCCCATAATTAGTTTTCTTTATTCTTTCTTTTCCCAAGCGGCCCGCTGAACTTGCCTCGATTGAGTGAAACACCGTATTTATTAAGAATGCGGAACACCGAACTGCGGCTGTTGAATCCACTCACTTTCCAGATGTCATCAATGGAATGCCCGTTATTGTACATCGCCACGATAGTTTTTTCACGTTCCGCCCTGCTGATGTTTTTCTCTTTGGCCAGCGCGGCGACCGCTTCGATCATGTCGCGCGAACTGCCCATTTGTCCGCCCGGAAAGCCCTGAATATCAATGCGGCCGTTGGTCTTTGTTTTGACCTCGGCCGCGACGCGCTCGATCATGACAACTTGTGGATGGCCGCCGCCAACCACATCCCCCCAGC
>CALJKN010000207.1 GCA_937973585.1 uncultured Helicobacteraceae bacterium | reverse complement strand
GAAATAGTGCAAGACGGGGATGAAAAAATAAAAATTTTATATGTTGAAGACGATAAAAATGTCAGAACCGAGCTAGAGAGCCTCACCAAGATAACAAAGCAAAATGCGATTTTTGCCGAAAACGGTCAGGAGGGGCTATCGATGTTTGTAAAACATAGACCCGATATTGTGGTTTCCGATATATCTATGCCGGTTATGAGCGGCCTTGAGATGGCAAAGCATATCAAGGAACTATCCCCTGATACTCCGATAATTATTGTTACGGCGCATAGCGATAGTCACCTTTTGATAGGGGCTATAGAGATAGGGGTTGAGGGGTTTTTGTTAAAACCTCTGGATGTCGAAAAATTGCTCACAAAGCTGGATACTATGGAGCTGATGTTATCCCAAAGGTCAAATCATGCAAAATACACACTGTTGGCGGAGCAGATCAAAACCGAAGCACTACAGGATTTTATAGCAATTAAAGATTAGGATAACTCTTTTGGGATCTCTATCGTAACAGAGAGTCCGTCTGTGCTATTGACGGCAGATATGGAGCCTTGCATCCCCTGTTCGATTATCTGTTTTGACATATAAAGACCGATACCGCTCCCTTTTCCCTCCTCTTTTGTGGTAAAAAACGGGTTAAAAATATCGTGGATTATCTCGTTTTTTACACCGCCGCCGTTGTCTGTTATCGTAATTGAGACATCGCCATGCGGGGTCTGTTTCCCGACTACTGTTATTTTCCCCTCTCTTACCCCGTTTTCCTCTATCGCATCTTTTGAGTTGCCAAAGCAGACGAGTAGCACTTGCATCAGTTCCCTCTCGTACCCGAAACACTCTATCTGCGGATCGCAAATAATTGAGATTTTGATATTTTGACTCTCGTAAGCCTCCAAGACGACCGAGACACTGTTTTTGAGACATTGCAAAAGGCTAAAATACCCTTTGGCTTTGTTTGGTTTAAAGAAATTACGAAAATCGTCTATCGTGTCCGACATTTGTTTGACGAGAGATTTGATATTTTGTAGAGAGCTATCCAGATCCTCTTTTTGCAAAATATCTTTTTTGCTTGCGTACTCCAGTTTTCCGACCGTTATGCTTACGGCATTTAGCGGTTGCCTCCACTGATGGGCTATATTGTTTAGCATCTGCCCCATAGCGGCCTGTTTTGATTGTTGGTAGATGAGTTGTTCTTTTTGTCTGTTTTTTTCGACTTCGGTCTCCACCCTCTCTTTTAGAGTTGCATTTAAATCTTCAAGTTCGGTCTCTTTTTTGAAAAAATCTACGATCAGAGAGCTTATCTCGCCGTATTCATTTTTTTTAGTTAAATATTTTTTGATAGGTTTCGGGTTTTTTCCTCTGAGGGCATCGGAGATGTCGGAGAGGGGAATTGAGACGTTTGTCGTTGTAAATAAAATCAGGATAAAAATAAACATCAAGGCGACTATCGTATTTAGAATTAGGCTTCTGGTTGCGTATTCGTTGATTGTTTTGGAGACCGGATTTTCGTTTTCTACGCATAGGCTTGATATGTGTTTGCCGTGCTCGTCTTTTAGGATGATATCGGTGTATATCCCGTATTCATCGGTGTGATATTTCTCGTTTATATCTTCTAGTCTCAGATGCAGCTGCCCCAGATCGCCTATTGTTTTGAGGTATTTTTCATCCCATTTTTTTGCAATCAGCAGATAACCGTACGGTGTTGTTTCCCGTTTTGTATCGGCACTTTTTTGTATCGGAGCACCGAAAAACTCCACGATGCCGACAGGAGT
This sequence comes from uncultured Helicobacteraceae bacterium, assembly GCA_937973585.1. Classification (GTDB taxonomy): domain Bacteria; phylum Campylobacterota; class Campylobacteria; order Campylobacterales; family UBA6016; genus UBA6016. The sequence goes on along the minus strand of CALJKN010000207.1, from coordinate 1,025 downwards.
TTTTTTATAAAAATGGGTAAAGAGCGGGTTTGTTGTCTCTATTTTGGTTTTGTCTATAAACTCAAACGGGTTTTTTAGCGCACCCTCTTTTGATATCCCGTAAACGATATTTTTTTGTATATCCAGAACAAACATAGCGGTTGCATTAAAATCTTCGAGGCCGCTATCCAGATTTTCGGATGCCCATTTTTTGTTTTTGGTATGCAAAAAGTTGACAAGTTCATCCCAATACGAGTAGTCGTATGCGAATTTTCTGTAAAACTCCGATTTTAGGGCTACTACATCCTTGAAAGCCTCTAGTTTCTCTTTTGTCTCTACCTTTGCCGCCTCTTCCGATACGGATCTCTCCTTGTTCCACAAAAACACCTGCATAATGCCGCCCAGCAGAAACAAAAGTACGATAAAAACGATTACAAAAGAGCGGAGCCTCATCCCTTAACCACCGATTGTCCCCTCGGCAAGCGGTATTTTTATTGTAAAGACAGCCCCATTGTCTTTGTTGGCAACCTCTAATAGCCCTCCCATATTTGTCTCGACTATCGTTTTTGACATATAAAGGCCGATTCCGGTCCCTTTCCCCTCCTCTTTTGTGGTGAAATAAGGGTCAAATATCCGCCCGATTATCTCCTCGTCGATCCCTCCGGCATTGTCCGAGACGCTAGCTATCCCGTATACCTCGTCTGCCGTTATCAAAACCTCTATCTCTCTGTGAGCCGTTTTGGAGATATCCTCAAAAGCGTCTTTGGCGTTTGAGATTAGATTTAGCACAACCTGACTTAGCTCGTTCGGATATCCCACTACTATCGGTTTTTTTTGTATCTCGGACTTTAGCTCTATCCCGTTTGCCTTTAACATTCCGGATACCATCGACAAAGACTCGGCGACTTTTTTGTCTAGCAAAAAGTCGCTTTTCATCTTATCGGTTCTAAAAAATCCCCTGAAATCATCTATCGTTTTTGACATAAAGCCTATTTGCTTCATCGAGTCTTCTACGAGGGTATCGATATACTCTTTTGAGACATCTC
>CALJKN010000206.1 GCA_937973585.1 uncultured Helicobacteraceae bacterium | reverse complement strand
CGTTTTCATTATGCGTGTTGCTTTTCAAATAAATCTTCCACTGGTACCTCAGTATATTTAGAAATCACCTCTTTGGTTCTGTCAAGAGTTAAATTCTTATGATTAGTTCTAATCCACCTCAATATTGTCATGAATGAAATACCCAATTCAAGTGCGATTCTCATTTTAGTTTCCTCGCTACTTAATTTTTCTCTCACCTCTGTTGATAAAATTTTACTCATTGTTTTCGATTTTAGGTCATTTATCTCCCCCAAAGATAGAACGATTAAATCAAGATACACTTATAAAAAAAACGGATTGTTTTATCTCGGGCAAAACTCTATGCCGCTAAAGAGCGCAACGATAGTCAAGATGGATGAAAACGGTAGGTCTACGGTTCAAGAATCAAAACTCCGAGATGACGGGATTGCGAGGGTTATATTTTTGCAAGATGCAAAAGCGTTTATAGTTTGCGACGAGAGGTCATTCTTGTCCTCTTATATTCAGATGTACCTATTTGACAATTATGACACAAAATATTTTGAGCCGATAGTTAGCTCTCAACTAGTAAAAATCTATAAAGTAAAAAGGTAGTATCGGTGGGATTTGTGCAAAAAATAAAAGATTTGGATCTTTTTGGGCTAAAACGTGTCGAGACCTCCGCAAGGCTCTTTTGGCTCGGTACTTTGGTCGTTTATGCTTTGGCGGTTGCCATTAGGCTGATTTGGCTTTACAACAACTATCAGGTTCCGGAGTATAGATATAACGGAGCGCCGATAATCGGCTCCATGGATGGTTTTTATTATGCACAAGGAGCCAGAGATATCTTGGCCGGAGATTTTAGCAGGATAGACAGCCCTACGGATAGGGCGCTACCGGTATTGACTGCCGTAATCTCTAAAATACTATTTTTTGTCCCTTTTGAATGGATAATTTTTTTGATGCCGGCAATTCTCGTACCCCTTGTTGTTTTTCCTATCTCGCTTATAGCTAGAGACCTCGGGAGGCCGCTTGTCGGGTGGTTTGCGGCGATACTCACCGTTCTTACGACCGGATATTATGTTAGAACCATCGTCGGATACTATGACGATGACGTATTGACTCTTGTTTTGCCGTTTTGGCTTACATGGGCATTATTTAAAAATGCTAGAGAATATACGCCGTCTAGTCTTGCAATTTTGCTATTTACTACTCTTTTGTATAGCTGGTGGTATACCAACGGCTCGGTTATTATGTTAGGGTTTGCGGCTACGTTTGCATCTTATGTGGTATTTTTTGATAGAAAAAATCCAAAACTAATTTTTGGACTAGCGTTGATGTTTATTGCTATCAGCGGGTTTCCACTATATGCTAGGGTTCTTTTGTCCGTAGTCGGGATATTTGTTTTTTTAAAATACGATAGGTTCGTCACCCTAAAAAGCTCATTGGCAACTCTGGTCGTATCCATAGGTTTGTTGTTTGCCTCAGGCTCGTTGGATGCGTTTGTATCGAAATGGAAATTTTATATCTTTAAGCCGAATATTCCGGCTACCGGAGAGCTAAAACTCCATTATTACTCATCTCTAAAGACCGTAGCAGAGTCGAAATACTCTGATTTTGCAGAGATTGCCGAATCCTTGAGTCTAAATGAGATGTTTTTGTATATTTCAGTCATCGGTGTTTTGATCGCAATTTATAGATATAGGGCGCTTTGGTTTTTATTGCCGACTATGATTTTGGGATTTTTGGCTATTGACGGCGGTATGAGATTCACCCCTTACGGGGCTTTTGCCCTCTCATTCGGGCTTGTTTATTTGGCGGCTATCGTAGTACAGAGACTTCCATGGGAGTGGCTATTTGCTCCGGCTATGACCGCTTTGATGCTGTATCCTGCTTCAAAATATTTAGACAAGGCGATGCATTATAATCCTCCTACATCGCTAACAAAAACAGAAGTGGAGACATTGGCGGCGGCTAAGGCTATAGTAAAACCTACCGATTATATTTTTAGTTGGTGGGATTGGGGGTATCCTGTTCGGTACTATACGTATGCAAGGACGCATAGCGACGGTGGCGCACAAGACGGCCCTAGAACGTTCATAGAGTCGCAAGCCTTGACGACAAACAATCAAGCTCAGTCTGCACACATTCTCAGAGAAGCGGCAGAGGTCGTAGAAAAGATAGATGCCGGAAAGCTAAAAGACATTGGCGGCACGTTTGCCAATATCATGAGATACAACAAGCTAGGATTTGTCAGGAATCCGCAGGAGATGTTGTATATGCTAGGGGCAAATGACTATCCGACGATGGAGCCTACTAGAGACGTGTATCTAGGGCTATTTTTTAGGATGTTTCAAATTTATAGCACCATCTCTGCATTTAGCCAGAGGGATTTGGTCACAGGGCAATATTTGAGACAAAACTTTTTTATCGCATCACAGATAAGAGGTGTAGAGGGTGATAGGGTATCGCTAGAGCACAATATAGTTTTTGACAAAAAAACAGGTGAGATATCGGACGGTAAACAAAAAGCCGCCGTATCCGCACTCGTAACCGTAGAGCTAGACGAGACCGGAAAACCAAAAAGCTCCGTATCTATGGCGAACAAAGACGGTTCAGCGGTCGTAATAGACTGGAGGCCGTACGGGATGTATATAGTATGCGACAATCAGGCTCTCTCTAGCACATTTGTCCAGATGTACGTATTTGACAAATACGATAGTAGGTTTTTTGAAAAAGTGATAGATACACCGATGATAAAGCTATTTAGGGTAAAGAAGTAGAAATTCTGACGGGGGCGGGGTAGTCTCCCCTCCCGTCAGAATCT
>CALJKN010000205.1 GCA_937973585.1 uncultured Helicobacteraceae bacterium | reverse complement strand
TCATAAACCACAACATCAAAAAAATAAGGCAGATTGGTCTCTTCTTCGAGAATATATCGCAGTTTGGCGAGGGTGTCTAGTGTGATCTCTTTGCCCTTGATGGCTAGGTCTATGTCCGAGGATGGGCGGTGGAGCCCAAGCGCACGGGAGCCAAAGAGTATGACCTCTTCTATTTGCGGGAAGCGGGCGAAGACGGTTCGCAAGGTCTGTAGTTCAGCTTCGCTTAGTCCTATCATAGCTTTTGTTCGAGGGTTGTTTTGAGCGAGAGCATTAGCGGATAGTACTCATGTGCTATGAGCCGCTCCAGTTCGTCAAGTATCGACTCATCGTATGTGTGTGCGGCTAGATTTCGCTTTTCTAAGGCTTCTAGCCATTTTGTACCATCCGCTATAAGCCCGTAGTCAAATGCCGTTTTGATACTCTCTCTTGGACTTTTGACATCGTAGCCTTCGGCGAGCAGGTAGTCTTTCATCAGCTTCCACGAAAGCTCAAAAGCCACCTCAAAAAACTGTATCATTCCCGCCTTTTCCACATCGCTAAGATGGGTTTTGGAGGCTACGGAGCCTAGATGAGTGATGAATTTTGAGAAATTGGTAAACCGCTGTCTGCATCTGCTTAAATCACCCATCCGTGCCCCTTTATTTTTTGTATTGTCTTATTATGCCAAAAACAACTCAATACACCTCCCTCCTATACGCCGCACGGATTATCGTGATGAGGACTAGCTCGTTTTCTCGTAGATATATGATGCGGTAGCCACCTGCTCGTTTGCGGTATTTGCCTTTGTGTTTGCCGCTAAGGGCTTTGTCGTTTGAGAAGTTGCCTTTTTGTAGGTCTAATAGTTTTGTAGCCACCATCTCGTCAAGCTTGTCAAAGTATAGCTCTATCGCCTTTTCTATTAGGCTAGTTCTACTTTTGTCCAACTCTGCGGCGTAGCCGTCGCGTCTCTATCGTATCCTTTTCAAGCCTAATATTTATCGCTTGTTTCATATCCGTGTCTCTTCATACATGCATCTTAATACTTAACCCCATAGTCATCGCACAGTAGGTTCGTGTAGTTTACGGAGTCAAAATGTGGAAGTATTTTGCCGCATGTGTCGATTTCATCCGAGTAAAATATGCCGGATGTGCCGGCAAAAGCAGTCAGGGCAACGCTTCCGTGGTCTTTGTTTATGCTGTATGAAAATCTGAAGTCATCTTTTGGTTTTAGCCTTAGAGCCTCAATAGTTTTTTTTATTTTTGCGTTATTTGCATCGACTTTTTCGGCTAATTCCAGACTATTTTTGCCGTCAATCTGACCCCACATAACAGAGATATAAAATGTTTTTTCCTGTTTTGGTTTTGTGGCAGATGCCCCATTGCCCTCGGCCGCAAACACCAACCCACCCAAAACAAAAAACACCGTCAATCCCTTGATAGCAATACTATTTTTAAACACCGAAATCCTCCATATTTTTAGATAAATCAAAATACCCATACCCCATCTTTTTCATCGCCGTTTGCACCTCCTGCCTATCCGATACCTTGTGCACCGCTATCATAAACTCGTCAGATTTTGTATCGATAAACCCAAATTGCAGCCCATAGTCACGGATAGCTCCGTCGCACCCACCCAAAAATGATTCCGACAAATAGTCTGTATCTTTTTGGGAGTCAAAAAATGCGATAGAGCCTACGTCTAGCCGATAGCTTGAGTCTAAAACCGTGGCTAGCTTTGATTTTAGATCCGAAATACCGGATTTTACGTCCAATCTGATGATAAAATCCAGTTTTTCATCATCCAAAAAATCGACAAAATAATTTAGTGTCGTCAGATACTCATCATCGCCGTCGTAGTTTTTTAACGTTTTGATAAAAGCTAAAATCTTTTCGGCGCTTTTTGGCTCAAATACACACAATTCGGTAAGCCTCTTATATCCGTCTCTTTCGGCCTTGCTTAGCGGTTTCTCTTTTTTTCCGGATGCTTTCGGCTTTTGTTTGGCGGTCTGCGTGAGTAGTTTTTGTAGCCTAGCCATAGTGTTTTCAATCTTTGATATTATCTTTTCATCGTCTACGGCAAAATGTGATTTTGGGAGAGAAAACCACTTGAAATCCTTACCTCCATGGCACCCACGCAATTCAAGCTTGCCACCTATTTTTGAGACAAAATAAAATTCGGAGGGAAATACAAAATCGTTGCGGTCTGAGAAAATTATCGAAACCGGAAGATAGAAACTTCCGTATCCTGATTCATACCAAATCCCGTCATTTGAGAGTTGCACATACCCAAAAAGTCCATCCGAATCGGAGGTATCCAAAAACTCAAAATTTACCGTATCGGCATTTTGGAATATAAAATCAAATACCCCGCTGTTTATACACGGATACTCTATCGGTTCACCGCAAAGCTTTTCTTCAAGATAGTAAATTCTGGCCAAAACTAAATTCTTTTTTTTGGTTTTTAGTAGTCCCAGTTTACCGTTTTTTCATATTCCGCCCATTTGAGAGCCAGATAGTAATCGGCGTATTCCAGTTTTTTCTGATCGACATCAGACCTACTAAAAACGTTCTGCCTAAAAAGCACCTTGCCGCCTTCAAAATCCATAAAAGCACACACAGAGTCGCCACCCCAAAAGTAGTCGTGCACAATGGCAAAATCATCCGGACAATCCTCTTTGTATGGCGCAAAGCTTTTTATGAATGCCAAAAACGGAACCATCTCATCGTAGTTTTCAGAGAAAATTACCATGCTTAGATGCCATATCTCGGTTGCTTCGTCATACTCGGAATTAAAAATCGTATTTTCGGTATTTTTGAACCCTTCTATTATTGCTCTGTTTGTCGTATCTATATATGCTCTGAGTGAATCATCCAGCGGGCTTTTTGAGTACATCTCCCTAGAATCCCACCATTTGAGCCAGTTGTCATCAATGGTCGGCTCCAATGGCTTTTGAGCCAAAAACTCCTCAAGCCTCTCTTTTTTTACCTTTGCCCGCATAAAAAATGAATCTTCGTTTGCCATCTAAAAGACCCCTCAGAGTATAAAATTTTGTTATTTTTTCATTTTGTAGTTACTCGGCTAAATTTCTAAAAACCGTCATAACTATCTGCTTACCGTTTAGGGTATGAAAACTTGATATCCTCTCGACGTTTACCCTCTTTCCGACTCTCGTATACAGCTCATCTACACATCTATGGACACCGAACTGTTTTAGGTTTTCGACGATTTTGGATATATCGCTTTGGGAGACCTCCGGCCTTATCTGCGTAGTCGGCAGGGACATTATCTCCTCTCTGGTACACTCCATAAGCCTACACGCCGCATCGTTTACCTCCAAAAATCTGGATTCCCCTCCCCCGTCGGCAATCGACTGGATAAAGATAGCATCCGGTATCAGATTAAAGATTTGTTTGTATTTTGTATCACTATTAAAAAATTCCACTGTTTTCCCTATTTGTTATTTCATTAAATGCCTCCAAATTTTATAATGATACCCTTAAACCTAAAGATACTCTACAATACAATCCATTCTATGAAAAAAATACCTCTCTTAATCCATATCATCGTCATTTTGTCGGTTCTCACCGGTTGCTTCCAAAAAGCACCCAAACCGACATATACCGCATTGGTAGACAAAAAAATCCTATTTTCACTCTCATCTCTCTCAATCGAATCTAAAAACGGACAGGCAAACCTGTTAGAGGAGGAGATAACCAAAAGAATCAGAGAGTCTATGTACTTTAGCAAAACCAAAAAAGGGTTTGTAAGGGTAAAAATAGAGGAGATAACAACAACCGAAGAGGGGATAAAAGGTGAGAGCGGACTACTATGGTTTTTGACCGCAAGGGTACTAAACTATAAGGTCACATATACAATAGCAGTAGTAAACGAAAAATACGAAGAGCTAAAAAAAGTGAGGAAAACGGTTGAGGTGATAACCGACAAAAGCGAAAAAGAGGCGGAGGTCAAAAATACCGCCAGACTCTTGGATGCCTTGCAAACGTCGATATATGAGATCTCAAAACTAGAATTCGGTTCGTTTTTGTACTAATTGATACTCAAATTTCAGACAGAGCCGTAAATTTTTGGCAGCTTTTACTAAACGACTGCCGTTTTGGAGAGTTGGGCGTTTTTTACCCCTTTTAGACCTGATATCTCGGAGGCTATTTTTTCTATCTCGGATGGTCGCCCTTTTATGACGATAACCTCCAGACAGTCGTGATGCGTAACGTGCATATGGAGAGAACAGGATACGTTTAGCAGGTGTCCGTGTTGGATCTCAACCATTTTATCGGATAGCTCGTTGTGGTGATGGTCGTAAATAATAGACAAGACCCCGATACAATCCTCGCTCTCCTCCCATTTCTCATCCACCATCCTCTGACGTATCAAATCCCTGATAAACTCCGACCTCGAAGCATACCCTTGCGATAAAACATCTTTTTCCAGATAATCAAACAAAGACTGCTCCAGCGACATACTAAATCTGACTATTTTGTCCTCTTTTTTTTCGATTCTCTCCATACCTATAAAACCTCGTTGTCTTTTAGCGCTTTCGCCTCCGGCGCTCTTATTTGTTTTTGTAGCATATCAATTTTTTCTAAATTTTCTATATCGGATACGGAGGCGATACTCCCCTCTCTGACAACACCGCTATCGTATTTGTAAACGTTAAAACCGGCCTCATGCATCCCTAGCCTGACAGGTGTGGCCGTCGAATAAGTCGTGATAACTCCGTCAGAGTGAAGTATTTTTTTGAGGTCACAAAAATACTCGTACGTCCAAAGAGTCGGATTTTTTTTAGGGCTAAAAGCGTCTTGAAATACTATATCAAAGCCGCAGTCAAGCTTTCTTATAATCTCCCTTGCATCCCCGAAAATAACTTTTATTTTTACCGTTTCATCCTCGTAGTATCCGCGCTTTGAAATCCCTGATATCATCTTATCCGCCCCAAGCTCATCCGGATATGGAAAACTGGCCAATGAAGCAACCAGAGCCTCATCCATCTCAGGCGAGATTATCTCTACTTTGACCCCTCTTTTTTTTGCCTCGTTTGCGGCACATAAAGAGTTAAAACCAAGCCCAAAGCATATATCCAAAATTTTGTAGCTCTCTTTTTTTGGGGTCAATTTAAATGCCGGATATATGTGTTTATACAACGTCTCTTTTAGTGCTCCGTCTTTTACACTATGGTAGTGTTCGTCAAAAATTTCGCTATAAGCGGTAAAACTCCCGTCTGCCGTCTGCCGTCTCATACATCCCCTAAAAGTTATATCTATATAATATTAGAATGAAAAAGCAAAAAATATATATATTGACGACTCTTTTATTGTACGGCTCGGCGCTTTTCGGCTTTTCCGAGAAGACAACTACGGAGCTAACAAATGCCGTAAAAACCGAATATCTAAAAGAGTACCCCTCAATAATAGTCTCAAATGTCATCATAACCGATATGTCAAAAGAGCAGCCGGACGATTCCAGACTGGTCGGCATGGAGCTTCAAAGGCAAAGCCTTACCAAAAGCTCATCGACTTTGATAGCCATTTTGGAAAACGGGCAAAAAAAGACAAAAAGGGTGTTTGTCAGATACGAGGTAGAGGCGTTGCTACCGATGCCGAAAGCCAAATATAACATCCAAAAAGATAAAATCATCGCCGAAGACGACGTAGAATATGAAAACGTCAAATTTAGATACCTCACGGCAAAACCGCTAGACAAAGAAGAGCTAGGCAACGTGATAGCAAAAAGATTTCTTCCGGCAGGCTCATACATAACAACTAGAGAGGCGGCGAGAGAATCTCTAATCCGAAAAAATAACGTACTAACAGCTGTTATGATAGACGGAGGACTGGAGATAGATATTGAGGTTACGGCTCTGGAAGACGGAAACGAGAATCAAACCATCAACGTCAGAACCAAAAACGGCAAAACCGTAAAAGCGGTAGTAAAATCAAAAAATAGAGTTGAGATCAGGTGAAAATAGTTTTATGCGTCAGCGGAGCCAGCGGTGTAAGTCTCGGTGTTATGCTCTATGAAGAACTCTCCAAAGCCGCCGATGTTTCGCTAGTCATATCGGAAGGGGCAAAAAAGGTATTTAAATATGAAATACCCCATTTTTCAAATGACGCCCTAGATGCACCGCCCTCTTCCGGCTCATACGGTGCAGATATGGTTATAGTCGCACCTTGTAGTATAAACACACTCTCAAAAATTGCCCACGGTATATCCGATACCCTCACAACGAGATGTGCCGCCGTAGCGCTAAAAGAGGGGAAAAAGCTAATACTGGCTCCAAGAGAGTCGCCGCTATCTTCTATCGCTCTCGAAAATATGCTAAAACTCTCAAAAACGGGGGTTACGATAGCGCCGCCCATGTATGCGGAATACAGCGATAATGACTCATTGGACGGGTTAAAAAAATTTATAGTCGGCAGATGGCTCGATATCGTAGGGATAAAAAACAACCTCTATAAACGGTGGGGAGAATGAAAAAAAAAGCGCTTTATCCAGGGACTTTTGACCCGCTTACGTTGGGTCACGTCGATATAGTTATGAGGGCTTTAAATATTTTTGACGAGGTAGTCCTAGCCGTTGCCGCATCGGAGGACAAATCCCCTATGTTCTCTCTTTATGAGAGAGTTATAATGGTTCAGGACACGTTTCAAAACAACGAAAGGGTCAAAGTAGAGCCGTTCAAAGGGCTTATGGTCGATTGTGCCTCAAAAATGGGTATATCTGTAGTTATCAGAGGGCTACGGGCGGTTAGCGACTTTGAGTATGAGTTGCAACTGGGGTACGCAAACCAAAGTCTAAATCCAGATATAGAGACAATCTATCTGATGCCGAGCCTAGAATATGCGTTTATCAGCTCCTCGGTGGTCCGCTCTATCCTAAAGCACGGCGGAGACGCTTCTAAACTTCTCCCGAAAAGCATTGCCGATTTTATAAAAGGGAAAGATTTTGTACGTAGCATTTGAAGGGATAGATACCTGCGGTAAAAGCACTCAGCTGAATATCCTAAAAAGCAAAAGGGGTGATTTTGTCTACACCAAAGAGCCGGGCGGTACGCCGCTTGGGGAGAAAATCAGAGAACTGGCACTAAATTTTGCCGGAATCGACGAAAAGAGTAGGTTTTTTCTGTTTTTGGCCGACAGAGCCGAGCACATCCAGAAAATTATCCTCCCAAATAGCGGCAAAATACTCATATCGGACAGATCGGTAATATCCGGCATAGCCTATTCGATATTCGGTGGCCTTTGCAAGGATTTTGTATTGGAGGCTTCAAAAATAGCGGTAAATAGCGTCCTGCCGGATATCGTGATAATCCTATGGATGGACGAGACCACCCTATCCTCAAGGCTTCACAACAAAACAAACGACGAGATAGAGAAACAAGGGATACAAAAACTATTGCAAATCCAAAACGAGATGCCAGGTATTTGCGAAACACTGGGGATCAAATACCACAAAATAGACGCATCGCAAAACATAGAGGCTATTGCTAAACAGATTGAGGAGATTATCGGATGATTAACGCCCTTAGAGGGATGAAAGACGTTTTTTTTGAAGACGGCGAGAAATTTGAAAAATTTTTGGAAATTGCGGTTAAAAGTGCAAAAAACTACGGTTTTACACAGATAGAGACCCCTGTTTTAGAGGAAACCGGACTGTTTCTCAGAAGTGTCGGTGAGAGTAGCGATATAGTCGGCAAGGAGATGTATAGGTTTAAAGACAAGGGAGAAAACGATGTCTGCATGAGGCCGGAGGGGACAGCCGGTGTCGTCAGGGCTTTTGTGGAGAAAAAACTGGATAGAACGGGGCTAAACTACAAGTTTTATTATCACGGCACTATGTATAGATACGAGAGGCCGCAAAAAGGGAGGCTCAGACAGTTTCACCAATTCGGCGTGGAGTCCTTTGGGGAACAAAGCCCTTTAGAAGACGGGGCTATGATACTGATGGCGGCAGAGATATTTACAAAACTGGGTATCGGTTTTTCACTGAAGCTAAACTCTCTCGGCTGCAAAACATGTGTTCCGGACTACAGACAGTCGTTGGTTGAAAAACTAAAAACGGTCGAAAGCGAGTTGTGCGACGATTGCAAACGGAGAATCGAGACAAACCCGATGAGGGTTTTTGACTGCAAAAACGAACAATGCCAGACAATCCTAACAGAGTTTCCTAGAATCACAGATGCCCTATGTGACGAGTGCAAATCTGATTTTGAGACGGTAAAAAAAGCACTTGACTGCTCAAATATCGGATATGAGATAGATAAAAATCTAGTCAGGGGGCTAGACTACTACACCAAAACGGCATTTGAATTTGTCTCAAACGAGATAGGGGCGCAAAGCTCCATAGCCGGCGGCGGAAGGTATGATGCCCTGATAGAGAGTCTGGACGGCAGACCGACTCCGGCGGTGGGATTTGCAATCGGAATAGAGCGGATACTGGATTTGATAACACTAGACGAAAAAAAACGAAACGGGGTTTTTGTGGCTCCGCTATGCGAAGACGGGGTTTTTGCGGCGTTCAAAACAGCGGCGGCGTTAAGACAAAAAACGGTAACACATTTAGGGTATGCTCCAAAATCGGCAAAAAACTATCTAAAAGCGGCGGACAGACAAAATACACTTTGGTTTGTCGGCATAGGCGAAGATGAGATAAAAGAGAATAAAATATGGCTCAAAAACCTCCAAACCAAGGAGGAGTCGAAAATCTCTTTTGAAGAGCTGGAAAATATCTGTTTTGAGGAAAATTAAGTGGTAAATTACGGTATCGACGTTTGGGGGCAGGATAGTTTTGTTATTGAGGACGGTTTTGTAAAAATCAACCACGGCAACAGACCTAATCTTGTAGATATAGTCAGGGAAATTAGGGAAAACGGGCATAAGGGGCCACTACTGCTCAGGTTTCCGCACTTAATCAAAAACCAGATAGAGCTTATATTTGACAAATTCAACTCTGCAATAAAAGAGTTTGACTATAAAGGGCAGTTTCGGGCGGTCTTCCCGTTAAAAGTAAATCAGTTTCCAAATTTTGTATCTCAAGTCGTCAAAACCGGAAAAAAATTCGGATACGGCCTTGAAGCCGGCTCAAAAGCGGAAATCATCATAGCGATGGCCTACAACAACGACAAAGCCCCGATCACCGTCAACGGCTTTAAAGATATGGAGATGATCAGCCTTTGCTTTATCGCCGCAAAAATGGGACACAATATAACTATTACGATAGAGGGGATAAACGAGCTAGAGCTAATCATCGAGGTAGCAAAAAGGCTTGGTGATCCGGTTCCAAATATCGGGCTACGAATCAGGCTGCACTCGGTCGGCATGGGGATGTGGGCTAAAAGCGGAGGGATAAACTCAAAATTCGGCCTCACATCGACAGAGCTTATCGAGGCCATGGATATGCTAAAATCGGCTAGTCTGCTTGAAAAATTCAATATGATCCACTTCCATATCGGATCCCAAATGGGGGATATCGCTCCTCTCAAAAAAGCACTCAGGGAGGCCGGAAATATATATGCGGAACTCAAAAAAAGCGGTGCGGTAAACCTAAATGCAATCAATCTAGGCGGCGGTATAGCGGTCGAATACTCTCAACAAAAAAAGAAGCTAGACAGAAACTACAACCTTGAAGAGTTTGCAAACGACGTTGTATATCTGATGAAAGGGATTGCGGCGGCAAAAGGGGTAAACGAGCCGGATATATACACCGAATCCGGCAGATTTATAGCGGCAAACCACGCCGTATTGGTCGCCCCTGTGTTAGAGCTGTTCTCAAACGAATACGAATCAAAAGAGCTAAGGCTAAAACCACAAAACCCACCTCTTGTAGAAGAGCTTTTGGATCTATTGGAGAGCATGAATGAAAAGAACGCCGGAGAGTATCTGCACGATGCGATAGACCATATGGAGTCACTACTGACATTGTTCGATCTAGGGTATGTGGATTTGCAGGATAGATCAAATACGGAGATTTTGCTCCATCTAATCTCGAAAAAATTTATCTCTCTCAATACCGGCTCGCTCCAAAAAGAGATAAAAAATATGCAAGACAGCCTACAGGAGAAATACCTCCTGAATTTTTCAATATTCCAAAGCTTGCCTGATTATTGGGGGCTTGGACAAAATTTTCCTATAATGCCGATACATAAACTAGACGAGCAACCGACCAGAAGTGCAAACATTTGGGATATTACTTGCGATTCAGACGGAGAGATTAGCTTTAACGTCAAAAATCCGCTCTTTTTGCATGACGTGGATTTGCAAACGGAAGATTATTATGTCGCTTTTTTCAAGGTCGGAGCCTATCAGGAGGTTTTGGGGATGCAGCACAACCTATTTACACACCCTACCGAGGCAACGGTCTGTTTTGACGCAGACGGGGTTCATGAGATAACCGATATTATTCAGGCGCAAAACCTGATTGATATACTGGATGATATGGATTTTGACATCAAAGAGATTGAGATACGGCTAAGACACAAGATAGCAGACTCAAGACTTATCCCTGAAGAGAGGAAAAAAGAGATTATGGGAGAGCTTTATGTATATCTCTCAGAAAATAACTACCTTAGGACGGTTCAGTTTTAATGAATCTTTTTGCCCAGATACGAGAGGATTTCGGTAGCGTACTCGACAGAGATCCTGCCATTGCCTCAAAATTGGAGCTTTTTTTTAACTACCCTGGGCTATGGGCTATATTTTGGCACAGGATTGCCCATAGGCTCTACATCAGAGGCTTTAGAGTTTTCGCTAGAGTAATAATGGGGATCAGCCAGATATTTACTAACATAGATCTACATCCGGCCGCCAGGATAGGACGGAGAGTATTTATAGATCACGGTATCGGCGTGGTTGTCGGTGAAACCGCCGTTATAGGCGACGATGTTACCATATATCAGGGGGCTACGCTTGGCGGGGTGAGTTTAGCTAAGGGGAAAAGACATCCGACGGTTGAAAACGGTGTTGTTGTAGGCTCAGGAGCAAAAATACTCGGAAACATCACCATAGGTGAAAACTCAAAAATCGGAGCAAACTCGGTAGTCATCAAAAACGTCCCGCCAGACTCAACCGCCGTCGGTATCCCTGCTAGAGTAATCAGGAAAGGGATGGATAAAAACCCTTATGCCCACGATAAGCTTCCGAATATCGACAACGAGATATTCAAATACCTCATAAAACGGATACAGATATTGGAAAATGCCGTACAAAACGGTGAAAAAGATATAGCAAAACTGGATTTGGACCTAAATGACACATACGACGATTTTATCAAGACCCTAGACAAATAAAAAATTTCCGTTTTGCAACCTTGTGTTATAATTGACAAATTTGTTGATTATTACAAGGAGCCTTTTTTTATGCAAATACAACTCTCCAAAAGAATCGAAGTCCTCCAAGAATCCATCACTATAGCAATCTCCACACTTGCCAAAAGGCTCAAAGAAGAGGGGAAAGACGTTTTAAACTTCGGAGCCGGTGAGCCCGATTTTGACACCCCTACCCCAATAAAAGACGAAGCCAAAAAAGCCCTCGACGGAGGGTTTACGAAATATACGGCCGTAGAGGGGATAGCTCCGCTTTTACAAGCTATTGCGGATAAGCTAAAAAGAGAAAACGGTATTGAGTATTCTCCAAAAGATATCATCACATCAAACGGCGCAAAGCAGTCACTTTTTAACCTTTTTGCCGCCATCGTAGATGAGGGCGACGAGGTTATCATCCCTGCCCCGTACTGGGTAACATACCCTGAACTTGCCAGATTAAACGGCGGTATCGTGGTAGAACCGAAAACGGACGAATCAACGGGATTCAAGCTTACGGCCGATGAGCTAAAAAAACTAATCACCCCTAGAACAAAAATGTTAGTTTTGACCTCTCCATCAAATCCGACAGGAAGCGTCTACACAAAAGAGGAGCTAACGGCTATTGCGGATGTTTTAAAAGGGACAAAAGTAGTCGTTGCGGCAGATGAAATGTACGAAAAACTGGTATATGACGGTAAAAAATTTACCTCTGCGGCGGCAATTAGCGAAGATATGTATCAAAGAACCGTAACCATAAACGGTCTTAGCAAATCTGTTGCAATGACAGGATGGAGATTCGGGTATCTGGCTAGCCCAAACAAAGAGCTAATAAAAGCAATGAATAACCTCCAATCCCAAAGCACATCAAACATAAACTCCATAACCCAAAAAGCCTCTATAGTTGCCCTAAAAGGTGACGTGGACGGCGAAATAGAAGCTATGAGGGTAGAGTTTGAGAAGAGGAGAAATATAGGGGTTGAAGGGTTTAATGCAATAGAGGGCCTTAGTGTCTTAGCCCCTGACGGTGCTTTTTATCTGTTTGTGAATATCTCGAAAATAGAAAAAGACTCAATGAAATTTTGCAAAGAGTTACTCGAAAAAGAGGGCGTTGCGGTAGTTCCAGGGGTTGGATTCGGTGTTGAGGGGTACTTTAGATTCTCGTTTGCGACCGATAGTGATACAATTAAAAAAGGGGTAGAACGAATAGCCAAGTTCGTTAAAAACAACTATTGAGACTTTTGCTTAAATAGATGCCTCAATAGAGCAACTAAGTTGCGAGAGCGCTCGCTTTGAAGACCCAATTTTGGGCTTTGCTCAAAATTTGAGAACTAATCAGATGGTTCTACTAGAAATCAAAAGCTAAAAGTAGTGCCTCGCCGCTTTTAGCAACTCTCAATTTAGGCATAAAAAAAGCCCCGCCCAAGGGCGAGGCTTTTTGCGATAGTATCTAACTTATCTTCTAATCAACCGCAAGCTGGAACGTTGCCGCTGTCAGAACCGTACTCTTTCAGGAAGTCATGTAGGTCTTTAGCGTGATCTTTGAAGGCACCGTTAAAGTAGGCGGCAGCTTTTGGATCTTTTTGGTGTTTGTCTACTAGAGTTTTAGCACCGTTTGCAAAAATCTTATCCCAACCGGCTTGAGTATTCATAGCGGCACCTTTTACACCGTTACCGTGGCAAGATTTACAAGCTTTAAGATATAGCTTTTGTCCTTTTTCAACGCTTGCATTAGCGCCAACGGCTAGAACTGCCGCACAGACTCCTAAGAATAGAAACTTTTTCATTTTTGAACTCCTAATGGGTTTTACAAGCAAGATGATATGCTATCAAAACTAAAAGAAACTTTAAATTTAAGAGTAGTTGAACTTTAAATTTCGTAAAACTTATAGTTTAGAAACTTATAGAAAGTATTTGTTAGATTATTGCAACGAGCCAGAGGGGGAATTATTCGGAGTCTGTAAGAATTCTTCTTGCGCCGATAATTTTATTTTGAAAAAAATCTCCGTTTAAGCTATCAATTGCAACGGATCTACCTGTGCTAGGTGCATGTATAAATCTATTGTCGCCTATATATATGCCAACATGAGAGGTGTTTATTCTAAAGAATATAAGATCGCCTGGTTTTAAAGATTTTAGATCGACCGCTTTTCCGACGGTTCTCATCTCTCTCGAGCTTCTAGGGAGTTTAATGTCTGCACCCTCTTTAAAAACATAACCTACAAAACCGCTACAATCAAATCCTGAATTTGGATTACTACCGCCGCTTCTGTATCTTGTTCCCAGAAGGTCTTTTGCTATACTGGATATTTTCTCAAATCTTTTAGACAAAAAGTCTGTACTCTCTTTTTCGGAAGCGCTTTGAGTCTCTTTAGGTTTAACGACGATGAACCCATCCTCGTTTTCAGCTGCATTTAGCTTTGTCTGCCCTAGAGGTAAAAGCAAAGAGGCAATTATTGCGACAGTGTAAAATTTGAGTAAATTTTTATTCTTTGTAAGCATGCACTGATTCTACAGAAAAAAAATAGATTTGTCAACATTTTTTTAATTTTTTTGTAAATTTTCCGAAAATCTTTTATTACCGACTTTATAGTAAAATGGCCATCATGGATAAAAGAGAGTTTGATAACCATATAAAAAGCGGCAAGCCTATAAATTCGGTGTTACTATTTGGAGCTTGTGACTATCTAGCCGATTATTATGCCGATTTGTTGTTGCAAGGTGCCGGAGACGGAGCCGATATCATGAAGGCATATTTTGACGAATACTCATTTGAGACGGCAAAAAATTTCCTCTCCCAAAACTCACTTTTCGGTGACAAACTATGCCTCATAATAAAAACCGACAAAAAAATCCCGAAACAAGAGGCAAAAGAGCTTATCCTAGCCTCAAACAAAAACGATGCAATATTCATTTATAGATATCTTGGCGATATGAGCGGCAGAGATGAGGAGTATTTCAAATCGTTTGACCAAAAACTACACGCTTTTCACATTAGATTTTTTAACCCTTCGTCCTCCAGAGAGGGGGCTGTGTATCTGGAGGAATCAGCTGCAAGACAGAATATACAAATAGATAAAGATGCCCTCATAGAACTCGTTGAACTAAAGAGTCTGGATCTGCAAGAGGCGGCAAAAGAGCTAGAAAAACTATCGATGCTTGGGACAAAAATAACGGTTCAGGATATAAAAAAATATGTTGACGGCTCATCCGACGAAGCTACTGAAAAACTATTTGACGACATCCTGGCAAAAAAGGAGTTTTTCGGGCAGCTGTCGCACATCCTCGAAAAAGGGGAGCTGGACGAAACAAGGGTGATTCTCTATTTTGAGGGGTACATATATGAAATGCTCTTGTTTTTACTGTACTCAAAAGCATACGGAGAGGTCGATTCGATAAAAATCACCGGAAGAAAACTACCTGATTTTGTTGTAAGACAAAAGGCATCAAAAGCTGTCAAGCTAAATATAAAACACTATGCGAAAATACTCGACATCCTCTCAAAGGCCGATTTGAAGCTTAAAAGTTCAAATGTAGGCGATAAAAATGCAATTTTGATCAATGCTTTAATGAAGATTCAAAGTAACTTATAATATAATGCCGCTTCCAAAATCCTTACCATAAACCGATAGGTTTTTGGTTAATTCCAGAAGGGGCTTTAATGGCACAAAATTTATATGAGACGATGTTCGTCCTAAAACCTACACTTACACCTGAAGAGACTCAGGCAAGAATCAATTTCGTAAAAGAGGTTATCACATCTCAAGGCGGCGAGATAGTTGCCGTTGACGAATGGGGTAGCAGAAAACTAGCATATAAAGTAGAAAAATTTGATAGAGGCTACTACTATATCGCTTACTTCAAAGCCGAAGGCAAAGCTATTCTTGAGCTTGAAAGGGTATATACGATTACTGAAGACGTAATCAAATTTATGACCCTTAGATACACAAAACAGGCAGAAGTCAAAGCTTGGAACCAAATGGTTGAGAAGGCGAAAGCCAAATCAGCTCCTAAACAAGAAGCCTAACAATGCTAAACAAGGTTTTATTAATCGGCAATACGACCAGAGCCATAGAGCTTAGGTATTTGCCCTCTGGGTCGGCTGTTGCTAAGACGGGTATCGCCGTTAATAGAACCTGGAAAGACAAACTCTCCGGCGAACAAAAACAGGAGACAATGTTTATTGATGTGGTAATTTACGGTAAATCTGCCGAAATAGCCAACCAGTATATGCTAAAAGGGAAAAAAGTTCTTGTAGAGGGGAGACTCGTACTTGAACAGTGGATGGATCAAGCGGGACAAAAAAGAAGCAGACACGTAATAGCTGTCGAAAGCTTTCAGTTTTTAGACTCCAAATCATCCGAAAGCTCCTATGAGTCCGGTAGTGACGACGGATTTGCAGATTACTCGAAACCTGCACCCCAACCACAGAATCATAGAGTTCCGGAAATAGATATACAAGACGACGAAATACCGTTTTAAAAGAAATAATAAGGAAAATAAAATGGCGGAAAAAAGAAAATATACAAAAAAACACTGCAAATATACCGAACTTAAAATCGATTATATCGATTATAAAGACGTAAAATTGCTAAAACACACTCTATCCGAGAGATACAAAATCATGCCTAGACGTCTAACAGGTAATAGCAAAAGTGCTCAAGACATGGTAGGTCTTGCGATTAAAAGAGCTAGACACATGGCGCTTATCCCGTACATCGTAGACAGAAAAAACGCCGTATCCGGACAAGACTAAGATTTTTTAAAAACATACAGGAGTTTATCGGGTTTTTTTCCATAAAGCCCGATCTCCACACACTCCACCACTTTCAAATCGGTAATCGACTCGATATCTTTTCTAGTGTGATAATGTTGGATTATCTCACCCTCTTTTCTATCATACAGCCCGCCTACCTGCTTTTCAAATACGTTTATATTAGTCGTCAAAATTCTATCTTCATACTCGGCATCTAGGACTACATACCTCTCGTCGTCTTCAAATGATATTACCCCGGGCGCTATGACACTAAAACCGTATTCGGTATTTAGATCTGCCAAAAAATACCCGCCGCTGTTTAGTATATTGCCGACACACCCAAAAAAATTCTTTAGTCCGTCTTTGTCGAGATAGTTTAATACGTCAAAAACTGCAGTTGCGGCATCGAATTTCTCTTTTACCTCGCACAAGTCAACCGCTTTTGCATCAAAGCCTGCCGATATTGAGTTTTCAACCATTTTTTGACTCAGATCTATCCCTTGCGCTCTGTAGCCTCTACCTAGTAGCCCAAGACCGAAAGCGCCGCTACCACACCCAATGTCTAGCACCGTAGAGATATTGTTGAATGTTTTTAGCTTTTTATAAAATGCCCCGTATAGTTTCTCGACGGTTTCGGAGAAATCCAGCATATCCTCTATGGATGCATATAGTTCTAGCCCGTTATAGTGCATTTTGTATTTTTTCCGTAAGAGACAAGATCTCTTTTTTTCTGGTTACAAAACTATTTTTATTTGCTATCAGTCTGGCAGAGGAGTGCATAATCGTCTCAACATCCGTAAGACCGTTTTGCTTCATCGTTGCCCCTGTCTCCATAATATCTACGATTGCATCAGCCAAACCTACAAGCGGCGCTAGCTCTATAGAACCGTATAGTTTGATAACCTCTACGGCCATCGCTTTTTTTGCAAAAAAATTCTTTGTAATATTCTCCATTTTTGTAGCGACACTGATTTTATGTTTTGAGTAATCTACCTTTTCGCCAACCCTCATACCGACTACGACCTTGCACTTTCCAAGCCCCAAATCAAGTAATTCAGCCAAATCAAGCCCTTTTTCCTCTAATACGTCAAAACCTACGACACCAAGATCGCATGAACCGTGATATACGTATGTAGGAACGTCCTGATTACGAACCAATAAAAACCTAAAACCGTCTTTTTCTAGTATCAGCTTTCTATCTTCAAATTTAAAATCGCTACCGAATATTTTGGAAAAAATAGCCAGCGTCTCTTCGGCTATCCTACCCTTTGGGAGGGCAATACTTAGCATTGTTGTTCCTTTTGTATAATTTTCATCATCCCTTTAAAAATCAGAGTATCGTCAACGACACATCTATCCTCAAAAAATTTCGACAAAAACTTGCCGTCCCCGCCCGTAAAATATATAAACTTGTTTTTTCCTGCCTCTTTGATACTTAAAACGATGGACGAGAGCATACCGTAGCTAATCGCATCCTTCGTATTTTGCGGTAGCATAGAGAGCGAAACCCCCATATTTAGTCCAACATCCAAAGCGGGAGATATTTTTCTAACGCTCTCCTTTAGGGCTCCGATGCCAGGCAAAATAAACCCTCCAAGATGCATACCCTCTTGCATTATATCCACCGTAATCGCACTTCCGGCATCGACTATGATACCGTCGTTAGCGGCAAAACAGGCAACAGCCCTATCTATCCCAAGCCCCACATACTGGGTGTCGAATTTAAAAAACCCGGCAATATCCACTACCCTGTTTTTTGAAGCTAATCGAAAAAGAGCCGACGGGTTGACCGAGACGGTATATATAGTCTCAGATTCGCTAACAACAGGGGTTGACGATACAGGCTCCCTCCAAACGGCTCCATCTTTGTAAAAATGGTAAAAACTATTTCCGATGTCACACAAAATCATATTTTTTTATTTTTCTCTCAACGGATGATATTTATAAAGCGTATCTTTTAGGTTCTGTTTTTTGATATGGGTATAAATCTGCGTCGTACTGATGGATACATGCCCTAAAAGCTCCTGCACAATCCCAAGGTCGGCACCTCCCAAAACCAAAGACGTTGCAAAAGAGTGTCTTAGTGTGTGCGGTGAAACCCCAAGGTATTTTACCGTAATCTTGAAAGCAAAAATACGGCTAAGCTTGCCCCCTTTATAGTTTATCCACAAAAATTCACTCTTAAAAGGTCTATCGTTTAGATATTTTTGCAAAGCCTCTAACGCTTTTGCGGCAAGCGGCACCATTCTCTCTTTGTCGCCTTTTGCCGAACGTATCTTTAGCCAGCCATCCTCTATATCCGAGATTTTTGCCGCCAGTGCCTCCCCTACCCTAGTTCCGGAAGCGTACAAAAAAAGGATAAATGCCCTATCTCTAAGCCCTATCCAACCATCTGCAACGGCATCAATACCGGACAATATATTTTCATACTCCAAAAATTTCGGCAAAGAGGCCGGAAGCTTTGAGTGCTTGACTCTGGGACCCTCATCTCTCCACTCCTCTTCATGGCAAAAAGCGAAAAAGGAGTTTATAGAGGAGAGTTTTCGATTTAGCGTATAACCGTTTTCGTAACCGCCCAAAAAACAAAGCACATCTGCGGTATCAGCATTTATGGCAGGCTTCTTGATTTTATCCTCAAAGTCGGATAGATCCGACGAATAGGCCGCTATAGTATTTGCGCTAAGCGCTTTTATGACAGTTATATGCTCCAAAAAAGCCTCGGCCTCTTTGGAGAGTTGTTTTATTTTGCCAGCTTGAACTGTTTGTTGTCGTAAAATATCGAATCCCCGCTGGTAAATAAAAACCCGTCAAAACTGCTTGATAGACCGTAAAAAGGGGCTGAAAATTTAAAGATATTGGATGTTACCAAATTTACATCGGTAGCTATCAGATAACCCTCTTTTTCTACCGCATAGATGTATTTGCCGTAAATAGCGCCCAAAAATCTGGCAAAAGGGAACTTTTTCTCTTTTAAAACTTTTAGATCCGGATCCGTCAGGATGATTTTGCCGTCTTTTGTAAATATATAAACACCGTCTTTAATGAATACTATATCGACAATATCCGCATCCATAAAATTTGCAAACTTAGGGTTTATAGAGACAATCTTTGTAGGTGTTGCGGCAAGGAGCCTATTGTCTATGATGTCAAAAAATATTACGTTGTTGAAGCTCTTTTCACTACTAATTACTACATCCCTGACTATTTTTTTCTCATTAATATCAACAACCAAAAGTTTACCGTCTAGTGTCGGAAATATGATAAGTTCGTTGAGAAAATACGGAGCGGCTATTTTTGCGTTTACGGCAAACTCGGAATCGTTTTTTTGCTTAAAGAGCATTTTTGACTCTTTCATATCAAACAAAACAGATGTATTATCGGTGGATATAAATGCAAGCAGATTCTCTCTAGCCGATGCCGTGGCAACTTTTGAGTCAAATTTGTGTCTACCTATCTCTTTTCCGCCCTTATCAAAAATTAGCACATCGCCAAAGTCGTTTCCGGCCACTACGTTATTTTCACCGGATGATAAAAACTCATACCCTTCCGGCAAACTAAAACCGCCGATGCTCTTTCTGGTTACAAACTGTCCGTTTTTGAGAGTTGCCCCCTGAGCGTTGACCGATACTATAGGGGAGCTGATTTTTGAATCAAAATCAACATGACCGTCTATCTTTTTTGGCTCAAAATAACTCTTTGACGAGCAGCCGGAAAAAAGCAAAAGTGCGGTGAGTCCCCCGAACAGTATTCTGGTTTTTAACATTGTTTCGATCTCCGTTTGAAATAATTTTATATATAAAGTGCTGCCGCAAACGTTAACGTAACGGCAAAATAATAAACCGCTACGGTTTTTACAAGCTCTTTTGAACCGGCAAAAAAGCATATCATAAACTTTGACGCACTATTTGAAGAAACTGCCGCCATTATACCAAAAGCAGCTACCGAAAACTCCAAACCGTTACCGGCAACTTGCGATAAAGACAAAATAATCGCATCCACATCCGTTATGCCGGATAAAATACTAACCACATAGATACCGCTGTTTCCGACATACTCTTTTGAGAGCTTTACTAAGGCGACGATTGCACCGAAGCTAAGCCCTAAAATCATAGCCTCTTTCAAATCAAAAGGGTTTTTGTACTCAATCTCTACACCCTTAAAATCTTCTGTTTTGTTTTTGAAAAAATAATATACAACAACGCCGGCCGCAACGACAAACGTAGCAGCAAAAGCAAACCACATATCGGCTAACAAATTTGCGTTAAACAAAGAGACTAAAAGCGTAGCCCTGACTATCATAACGGTAGAAGCTAACATGATACCGACAGCTATTTTACCGGATGCCGATGGGACTGCCGAGGCTTTTTTTGAGAGCGACAAAGCTACGGCGGTTGAGGAGACCAAGCCCCCGATAAGTCCCGTAAATACAATCCCCCTATCTGTACCCAAAACTCTTACGGCAATATATCCGGCAAACGAAATTCCGGCTATCAAAACCACCATAAGCCATATTTTGTAGGGATTAAAAAGACCAAACGAATCTATAGTTTTATCAGGTAGAACCGGCAAGACCACAAAACTCATCGTCAAAAACAGTATTGCGGCGTTTAGATCATCTTTTCCGATGTATTTTTCAAGCTCCTGAATTTTGTCCTTTAGATTCAAAACAAGAAGTAAAACAACGGCTGAAAATACGACAAATTTCGGCTCTATAAAATTTAGCATCGACCCTATCAAAAAAGCACTCAAAGCCGAAAACTCAGTCGTCGAGCCCCTCGGTTTTTCACTATTTGCCAACGTAATCTTGGCCACTACAAGCAAAGAACCTATAACCAAAAATGAAAAAGGTAAAAAATACGGGCTAAACCCACCCAAAAAAGCAGACAGATACCCCAAAAACGCTATTATCGCAAAAGTTCTGCCGCCCCCAAACTCTTTTGATTCGGTACGGTAGTTTCGCATCTCCCTTTGAAGCCCGATGATAAAACCTAGCACCAAAGCCAGAGAGCTATTTTGGATAAAGATGTTTTCTGGCATCTATTTTTGTAGCGTAATAAACGAATGGGTCAGAAAATCGGCATACTCTCTAAGCTCCGATTTGGCATCTATTTTTGCGAGAGCCTCTTTTGCTTTTTTATAATCTTTTGCCTCAATAAATTGATAGGCAGCCGTAAAAAAAGCCATATCCTTATAAAAAGCGTTTTGTGCCGCCGCATACGAAAGTAACTTTGAAGGATCTTTTGAGGCTATGGCCGTCTCATATGAGGCAATAGAAGCTATAACCGGATTCGTCGAAGATGCAAGGGTAGCAAACGCTTTATCGTCGGAGCTTTTTGCCGCCTCCCTCATCATATACGCCTCATACAGCGGTTTGCTTTTTGATTCGAGCGTAGCGAGCGCCTCTTTGTCGTTTTTATCTTTTAATAGCTTTCCGTAGGCCTCGTTTGCTGCCGCTATTCTAGTATCGTCGTAGTATTTGTATCCTTCATATCCGGCGAATCCTGCAACAGCCAAAACTGCAACGGCTACAAATACGGTTTTATATCTTTTAAAAAACTTTTCAACCTTTACATAAGCCGTTAAAAACTTCTCTTCATTGTCTATCTCGGTTTTTACCGCACCCAAATCCTCTTTTAGGCTCACTATGTTTTCCTTGCTATTAAGTTTTTTTTCATTTTACACTAACTTATTTGATATTTCAAAGCCAAAACCTCTGAACTTGTCGGTAGCCTTGGCTATGAGGAGATTTTTGAAATTGTCCGAAAACTCTATTTTCATATCTATCTCTTCAAATAAAAAACCTAGCCCCCTTAGCTTTACACCGTCTTTTTTTGTGCAAACCATTGTTTTTCCGGTGTTTTTATCAACAATAGATTGGATGGTTGATTTGTCAAAAAAAGTGTGGTCGGCAAAAAAATATCTATCTTCAGGTTCAATATCTATGTACTCTAAAAGTCTATTTGGATTCGAGATTGCGGTAACTACAAAAAATTTTTCGGCTTTTATCTCAGATACAACCCTTTTAAAGTCAACCCCCTCGACGGCTATCAAATCTGCAAATTTCTCAAAAAAAAGTGGATATCTATACGGGCCGGACGGAAGACAAAAAATATTTTTATACGGTTTTCGAGGTTTTAGCAAAACATCTAATTTTTCTATCGTAAATTTTCCGAAGCCGTCATCTAGTATCACTACATCGGCTCCAAACTCTAGCGCCTTAGCTATCCCCTCCTGCCTATCTTCCGACACTATAACCGAAGCATTTTTGCAAGCAAGAGCAATCATTACGGCCTCATCACCACCGACGGTCGCATCCACTTTTAGGACACCTGATTTTGATACTACGACCATACCTTTTGATTTTCTACCATACCCCCTACTGACAACGCAAGGGTGTCCAAAGATAGAACAAAGCTCTATAGTAAACGGACTTTTACCGCTCCCTCCAACAGTTAGATTACCGACTGAGATAATTGGCAACGGTTGCGGTTTTGGCTTTGTTGATAGTTTTTTATAGATGGAAACGGCGCAAAAAAGCGCCGAGAAAGGGAGCATAATGAAGGCGTATAAATAATGCCAGAACCTATCAAAGCAAAATAGCGCCTCTTCTATTTTTAGTATCAACAATAATCCTCTCTTGAGAATTGAGACCTCTGATTAAATAGATGTCTCAAAAGAGCAACTAGTTGCGAGAGCCGTCTGCTGAAGGCCTCATTTTGGGCTTTGCCTAAAATGTGAGAATTAATCAGAGGGTTCAAT
>CALJKN010000204.1 GCA_937973585.1 uncultured Helicobacteraceae bacterium | reverse complement strand
CGATATCTCCTATAACCGACAGCACCCCTTTTACCTGTTCTGCTTGTGAGCTTAGTTTTGAGAGGGTGTGGGCAAACTCTGTTTCGATGTTTACGCTGTTCTCGATTTTGTCTCTGATAGCATCCATCTGTTTTTTTGAGTCTACCAGTTTTGCCGCCGCAACGGCTATTTCATTTTTGACTGATTCTGCCTGCGATGCTCCGTGTATGCTTTTTTCGGCTAGCGCCGTGATAGACTTGTTTACGGCCGTGGTTATGTCGGCTGAGTTTGAGGCTCTTTTGCTTATCTGGGCGGTTGTGATTGCCAGTTCCTCGGCTATTGCGGCATTTTCGTTTGCGGTCATTTTTGCGGTGTGGATTATTTGGGCTGTTTTTGAGATAAACGCATTGATTGATTTTGAAGTTTCACCAAGCTCGTCTTTGTGACTCTCATCCAGTTTTTTTGTCAAATCTCCGTTTCCGGTCGCCAAATCCTCCGATATGGATTTTATCTCGCTTATCCGTCTTTTGATATTCCGGATAACTGCCACCGATAGCAATATTCCTATGATTAGCGCCACAACCGACAATCCGGCGACAAATACGAAAATCTCTCTTTTCTCTTTTTCGGCGGCTTGCTGCTGTGATGCGAGGTTCTCTTTTAGGGATTTGACGATTTTGTCTATGGTTTCGTTCGGCTCTCTGTCCTGTCCTTTTAGCGCTTTGTCGGCATTTAGGTGTCCGTCCGCTTTTGAAGCCAGATATATTTTGAGTCCGTTATCATAGTTTTTGTTTAGGTTTTCGTATGATGTCAAAAATTTTTCAATCTCTGTTTTGACTTTGACATCCTCCGTTTTTTGTTTCAACTCCAAGATTTTTGCGGTCACCGTCTTTTGTTTTTCGTAAAAACCGGTTAGGTATTTTTGATAGCTCTTTTCGTCTCCACCCCGAAGGAGTATGTTTTTCCACTCCTGTACCTGAATCTTGAAATCGACCTGAGCTTGTCTGGCTAGATCTATCTGGGTTATTTTTTCGTTCATCCCGTCGTTGATTTTTGTGATTAGGTTTGTGTAGCTTGATATTGAGATGACAGCGATGAGTGCCCCGAAAAAAGCCCCCGTCAGAGAGATTAGCTGTAGTTTTTTATAGATATTCATATCAGACAACACCGTCAAATTTTCCTTTTGGTCAGATTTTTTTTAATCTTAAAGCAAAAGGAAGACGTTTTTGTTACAAAAATGTCATATTTTGGCTTTTTTGATGTTTAAGATATGATTTCAAAAAACATTCGGAGTCCTTGTTTGGTAAGCGTTAGCGAGATATTTTATTCGTTGCAGGGGGAGGGGAGATATGCCGGAAGCCATAGCGTGTTTGTTAGGCTAGGCGGGTGCAATCTTGTTTGTCCCGGATTTGGGGCAGGTGGATGCGATAGCTACTACGCCGTAAATAGCAAATACAAAGACTCATGGAGTCGGATAGACGGTAAAACAGCAATCGCCGAGCACAAAAAAATGATGAAATTTTCGCATGCCCATACGGTGATTACGGGTGGGGAGCCGACATTATGGTTTGGCAACCTTGATTTTATGGAGTTTGCAAAATATTTATATGATGGCGGGCACAGGGTAACGGTGGAGACGAACGCAACAAAAGAGATAGATTTTTCGTTTGAGCCTTACCGCACATTTGTATATGCGTTGTCGGTAAAACTATCGAACTCCGGTGAACCGGAAGAGAGGCGGATAAATATGCAGGCGCTAAAAAATTTTATAGCCGAAAGCGACTATTTTTTTAAATTTGTACTTGATAGCGACCTTATCAAAAGCGGCAGAGCAAAACAGGAGATAGAGGGCATATTGACCCCTCTTGGCGTATCACCGGAGGCCGTGTACTGCATGCCTCTCGGTGGAGACAGGGCAGGGCTAGCCGAAAATGCAAGAGATGTATTTGAATTTTGCCTTGATAACGGGTATTCGTATTCGGATAGGTTACACATAAGAATTTTCGATAAGAAAAAAGGGGTATAAAACTAAAAACTTGACGTACGTCAATGAAAAATCGTAGATGCCGGATATAATCGAATGAAATACTTCGGAGACGGTTAAATGATAGTTAAGTCGCTGTTTTTTAGGATGAGATTTGTCCACTGGGTAGGGATTCCGTTGCTTGTTTTGAATGCCTTTTTATTTACGGATAACCATCTAGGTCAAGCCGTCCAGCTATTGGTTGCCGTTGTGGTGTTGATTCACGATATTGACGAAAAAAAATGGGGTGTCGAACCGATACAAAAAGCGATATCAAACTTCCAAAAACTAGCTTCAAAAGACCTCACAAAACCTGACAGGATTGATGCCTCTTACAATCTGGAGGCAAAAAATATGCTAGATGCCGCCGAGGATTTTAGGGCGCAGACCGAATCGCTTATCACCTCCTCTAAAGAGCTTGCAAAAACAGGAGAGGCGGCCGTCGCAAGGTTATCGAACCTTTCCGGTAAATTCTCCGAGATTGACGCAAAAGAGAAAAAGCTACTGGCCGATGCCCTCAAAAATACAGAGGAGACGATGAGATCCGTAGAGGCTTCTGCACACGAGGCGCAAAAGACCGACGAGGCAACCGGAGTCACAAAAAATAGACTACAAAACGCCCAAAATCAAGTATATGCAATGGGTAAAAAAATAGATGAGAGTGTGAATACCGAAATGCTTTTATCATCAAAGCTAAAAGACCTCTCCGTAAATGCCGATCAGGTAAAGCAGGTGCTAACAGTAATAGCAGATATAGCCGATCAGACAAACCTTTTGGCTCTTAACGCCGCTATCGAGGCGGCAAGGGCGGGTGATGCGGGTAGGGGATTTGCGGTCGTAGCAGACGAGGTGCGAAAACTGGCCGAAAAAACCCAAAAAAGCCTTGTGGAGATAGATGCTACCGTCGCCTCTATAGTCGGTGCCGTAGCGGATGTGAGTCAGGAGATGGAGGCAAATGCCGAATCGATAAAAACCTTGATAGGCTCTTCAAAGGCGATAGAGGGTGCGGTAACGGAGATTATAGGTACGGCACAGCTGTTGTCGGAGTATGCCGGAAATTCTGCATCTATAGCCGAGGTTTCAAGGCAAAAAATCGGCTTTGTGACGGAGACGATGAGGCAGATAAATATATTGTCGGACTCAAAAACTACCGATATAGACGGTATAGCGGCGGTAGCCGGCCATATAGCCGAGACGACGGTCGCCCTAAAGTCAAAACTGGATGAATTTAGGGTTTAGATTCATCCAAAACTTTCTCCGATGCCACTTTTTTACCCAGAGTTAAAGTATATATACGGCTTTTATAAGCGCTTTAAAAATTATGTACTACTATATAACAAATTCAAATTCGTAGCGAAAGCATTAAATGGTAAAAAATAATTTATCTAGAGGGGTTGTCGTCCTAACCTTGACGACACTCGGTGCTATTTTGACCTTTCTGGTTTATGATTTTTATTCAAAACAGATGGAGAGTTATAAGCAGCATAAACTCTCAAATATGAAAGACGTGTACAGTTCCGCTATGGCGGCTTTCGAGAGTGCTACAAAGGTTGCATTCGTATCTGAGATTAATACCTCGGGTACGTTGTCGATATTTGCAAAAGCGACAAAAGAGAGAGAGTCGGATGACAAAGTCAGGGATGAGCTGAGGTCAAAACTGTTGCTTACATACGAATCTTTAAAAAACGTAGGGCTAAAACAGCTCCATTTTCACCTCCCAAACGGTCAAAGTTTTCTTCGGATGCACAAACCAAACGAATACGGTGACTATCTGTTCGGTGTGAGACCGACCGTTAAGGCGGTGAATCTGGAAAAAAGATATGTAACCGGTTTTGAAGAGGGGAGGATATATAACGGTTTTCGGTATGTTTATCCGCTCTTTTGGGAGAATAGGCATATAGGCTCGGTTGAGACTAGTATCTCCAGTCAGGCGATTACAAATCACATATACCGCTCCGTCGGCCAAAAATACAGGCTATTTATCGATAAAGATGTTGTATTTAAAACCGTTTTTGCCCACCACCAAAACGAGTATTATGAGCCGACGTTGCTATCGGATAATTTGTTAATAGAAAAGGATAGGGTAAAAGACCAGCTGCTGAGTCGGATAAATGAAAAACTAAAAGGTGAAGTGGCCGAACGGATTAAAGCCAAAAAAGAGTTTATCGTTGATACGGCGATAGACGGTAAAAACTATGCGGTTGTTTTTATGCCGCTGAAAAACTTTTTGGGTGAGTATGTCGGATATTTTGTCTGGTATTCGCCGGACTCCATGCCAAACAGCATAAAGATAGATTTTTTCCAAAAACTAACATATATAGCGTTTGGGATTGCACTGATTGCCTTTGTCCTTTTTAGGATGGAAAAAGAGATAGAAAAAAGACGAAGTGCCGAGGATAGACTCCAAAAGCTAAATGACGGTTTGGAGGCCAAGGTAGCCGAAAAATTAAAAGAGATAAGGGAAAAAGACGAGATATTACTCCGCCAATCGAGACACGCCTCTATGGGTGAGATGATAAGCGTCATAGCCCACCAGTGGAAACAGCCGCTTAATATCGTATCGGTTATGTCACAAGAGATTCATTATGCCGTCGATATGGATGACGAGATAGACAGGGAGTTTTTGAAAAAACTATCGACCGATATTAACGGGCAAGTCGCTTATATGGCGAAGACTATAGACGATTTTAGAGGATTTTTTAGCCCTAAGAAATCACATGGGTGTTTTTCGTTGTCTGAATGTATCGGCAAGGCAATAGATATCTTGGATAAACACCTCAAAAAAGATGGCATAGAGGTTATCCGTGTCGGAGAGGATTTCGGCATTTACGGCAAGCAAAACGATATGATGCAGGTTGTTATAAACATTCTAAATAACGCACAAGATCAGATAAAAGCGGTAAAAGCGGAGGATAAGAGGATTATTGTCGAGTTTGACAAAAAATACAAAGAGATAAAAATATCCGACAAAGCGGGAGGGATCAAAGAGGGTGATATGCCGCTTTTGTTTGAGCCGTATTTTACGACAAAAGGGGAGGAGAAGGGGACAGGGATAGGTCTTTATATGTGTAGACTCATAATGAGAGAGGCTTTTGGGGGTGACATAACCGCTTCAAACGGGGAGGGGGGAGCGGTATTTACCCTCTCGTTTGAGAGTGTCTGCTAACCCCTATCGGCGAAATCAACGAGGAGGCTCATATATTCGTCTATCGTTGCCGCATCGTTGTAGTTTGAGATTTTCTCTTCGCCCATCGAGAGTTTTTGAAACAACATTGCGTCCTTGCCGACATTCGGTGTGTTTTGACTTTTTGTCTCCGGTCTCATGTAGACGGTTGTTGTTTTTAGTGTAGATTTTGGGCGAAAAGGGCGGATATGTAGTGTCTCCTCACCTAGGCAAAGCGGTTTTTTCACCCTTGCAGATGCCAGACTAAATGATGTTATACCTGGGATAATCTCTGTATTTTCGTATATATCCGGAGCTTTTTTGGCTATTTTTTCGAGCAGATAATAGGCCGTACTATAGACTCCGGCATCCCCTAGTGTCACATACGAGACGGTATCGGCAAAGTCGAAAGCCCCCAGTATCATATCTACCTGCATATTCCAATCTTCGTCTTTTAACTTCATCGGGGTATATACGGGGATTACCGTTTTGACGTTTTGTGTAGCATCTTTTGTAATCTCGTAAGCCCTTGAGCGTTCAAAACTATTTTCACTTTTTGTCGGGACGCACACGGCATCGCTGTTTTGTATAGTTTTGTACGCTTTTAGAGTTATTAGCTCCGGATCCCCGGGGCCTATAGAGACTATATAAAGTTTTTTCATATTACGATTCGCTTTTTATTTGGATATATACGGTTATCAAGGGTAACCAAAAGGACGCATTATTGCAAAAAGTAGCAATAGTATCGATTAATACCCCCGGCTTTGAGGCCTCAAAGAGGTTGGAACGGGAGATAAGAGCCGATTATGAGTCTGTTTTGTTTTACAAAAACGGATTTGGCGACGGCGGTGTAGGCTTTGGTACTTTGGATGACGTTATGGATGAGATATGGAGATTTGACGTTATCGTCTTTTTTTTGGCGACAGGTATAGTGGTGCGAAAAATAGCCCCTAGGCTCATCTCAAAAACCTCAGATCCGGCCGTTTTGGTTTGCGACTTTGGTCTTACCGGTATCGTGCCGCTTTTGTCCGGACATATCGGTGGCGCAAACGAGTTTGCCGAGTATATATGCCGAAAAGTTGACGGGTGTCGGGCTTTTATCTCTACGGCGACAGATCAGACGAGCAGTTTTGCGTTTGATATGTACGGCAAAAAAAACGGGTTTGAGATTTGCAATATAAAAGCATTGGCTCCTGTATCAAACGGCATGATAAACGGACAAAAAGTCGTTGTGAGTACATATCCCGCATTGATAGAGGAGTTAAAAGGGCTAATCAAAAAGCAAAACGTAGAGTACAAAAACTACGATGAGCCGTTAAACGATTCATCTCCCACCGTCGTAATATCTCCATACGCACCAAACGGCTCCCCTCTTTGGCTCAGGATAACCGATATATCGATAGGGCTGGGGATGAACAGGGGGACAAAAAAACAGGAGATAGACGATGCTCTAAAGTTGTTTTTGGCGGAGTACGCTCTGGAGTGGCAGCAGGTCGGCTCAATTTGCTCCTTTGAGGCAAAAGGGGATGAGATTGGGCTATTAGAGTTTTGTGACGGAGTCGGTATAAAACCTAAATTTTTCAAAAAAGAGGATATAAATTCGCTTCAAAACGATTTTAGCCCCTCCCGTGCGGCAGATTTTTTCGGTATCAAAGGGGTTGCGGAGCCGTCGGCGATTCTCGGCTCAAAATACAAAGAGTTATTCATAAAAAAAAGAGTTTACGGCGGCGTTACCGTTGCCGCTGCATTTTAGAAATAAATGCAAACACCCTCTTATTCTCCCGCAAAGCGGGAAGCTTTAGGGGGTTGCAAGGGACGTTAATGTCCCTGCTTCAAATATCTTTGGGAGTTATTTATGCAGACGATTTATGTAGTGTCAACCGGCCCCGGCGGATACGCCGATATGTCGGTAGCGGCAAAAGAGACGATAGAAAAAAGCGACGTAGTGGTCGGATATACAAAATACCTAAAAGATATCGGAAAAATCATAGAGGGCAAAGAGCGCCACTCTACGGGGATGACTGCCGAGATTGAGAGGGTGAATATAGCAATCGAAAAAGCGCTGGAGGGCAAGGTCGTATCCCTCGTTTCGAACGGAGACGTAAACGTATTCGGCCTTGCTACTTTACTGGTCGAGATAGTGGAGGCCAGAGGGTTGTGGGATAGATTGGAGGTTGTCTCCTTACCCGGCGTTACGTCGTTTTTTGCGGCGGCCAGCCTGTGTGGAGCCCCTATTAGTCAGGATTTTGCGGTTATCTCTCTCTCCGATCGGCTAACTCCGCTTGAGTCGATAGAAAAACGGATAAAAGCGGCTTTTGAGGCTGATTTTGTCGTCGGCATCTACAACCCGCTCTCAAAAAGCAGAAAGCTTCCGTATGAGCTTTTTTTGCGGTATCTAGGCGGCATCAAACAAGAGACCCCGGTGTGTGTTGCGACGGATATAGGTAGGGAGGATCAAAACGTCAGAATCATAGATGCGGCGACTCTCGTATCGATGGGAGTAGAGACAAAAGAAATAGATATGTCCACCGTGATACTCGTAGGCAACAGCTCTAGCCGCTTTACCTCAAACGGCAAAATTCTAACCCCAAGGGGATATCTGGATAAATACGAACTTGAGGAGCTAAAAGGGTAGCGTTTAATCTCGGCAAAGGTTTTTCTTTGCCGATTGGAGTTTTAGTTGTTGTATAGTCTGCTTGTGACTAGGTTTGAGTTTTTAAGGGGGCTTGTGGCTTTTTTTGCCGCCCACAAAACGGTCAAATCTATCAAAGGTTCAACCGCCACAACGGCAATATATGAAGCGCCGAAAGAGGCTATCGCCGATAGATTTTCGGCTCCAAAACCCTGTCCGTAAAGCGCCCAGAACGCTACCCATGCTACTACGCCCCCCTGATATGCAACGGAGAGCTTGAGTGCTTGTGAATATGTTATCTCGGTGTAGGGTGTATTTTTTGCGATGATCTGTTTCGAGAGAGCCGCCGCCGCAAATAACGGGATAAGTAGCGTAGTTACATTCATACCGTATTGCGGCAAATCAAGCGGCGCAAAAAAGACCCCCTGCGCCAAAAGCCCGAGCGCAAGTCCCACGGAGGCCGCCGCCGCTCCAAATACAAGCAGTAGAGTCGTCCCCAAAATCAGGTGAACCTCTGAGACCCCGACGGGTAAATGAGGTAGTACCTCAAAAAAAGAAAATACCAATACCGTTGTTATCAGAGCTTTAACCAAAAAAGCCCCCGATTTTGTCTGTTTGATCTCGTCAAATCCGAGTTTTGCCGCAACGCCTAAAGATACGGCCGATGTGGCATAGCTGAGTGCTATTTTTGCCCCTGTTACTATCCCTGGTTCTATGTGCATTTTGTTTCCTTTTAAATTATTGAACCCTCTGATTAATTCTCACATTTTAGGCAAAGCCCAAAATGAGGCCTTC
>CALJKN010000203.1 GCA_937973585.1 uncultured Helicobacteraceae bacterium | reverse complement strand
ATTTTTCTTAAATAAATTTTAAGTTTATGATATGCTTTTTATGTATGTTTAATGTAGATATTTAGACGATAATAGTATATATTGTATGTATATTAAGGTGATATCGTAATAAACCTGCAAAATATTAATATATTATGAGGAGTAATGTGGACAGAAAAATACTACAAATATGAGTTATAAAAACAAGTTCAATAACCTGTTATAACTGGCTTTGTAGTTTTAATATTGTAAATTGTAATAGTTCATTTCGTAATAGTAAATATATGATAAAATTCAATAAATTATTACTTAGATTTTAGAATACATTTGGATGTAGCAAATAAGGTTTACTTTAATTAATGGACTTAGATTATGAAAACATTTTATAGATTTAGAAGCATAGATAATTTAGTTGGTGAAAGTATAGTGTTTATTAATGATATTGAAGAAGAATTGGGTATGGCAGCAGTGTCAGCTTCCCCAATCCTAATACACTCTAAAACTTGACTTTTTCTGTAAAATTATCTACAGGAGTCATTCATGAAAAAATCACGATTTACCGAATCGCAAATAGTTGGTATTCTTAAAGAAATCGAATCAGGGCTAGGTGTTGAAAGTGTCTGTCGAAGCCATGGGGTTAGCAAACAAACCTACTACACCTGGAAGCAAAAATATGGCGGATTAGAAATCTCCGATGTTAAACGCCTAAAAGAGCTTGAAGCTGAGAATGCGAAGCTGAAAAAGATGTATGCCGAGATGGCGCTTGAAAATCATGCCCTCAAAGATGTCATTGCAAAAAAGCTTTAACCCCCGATGCCAAACAAGAAATTGCATTTTATGTGGTGCAAATCCACAAACTTAGCATCTCGCATGCGTGTCGGGTGGCACAAATATCACGCACTAAGTTTTATTATCAGAAGATAAAAGAGGATGACACGGTTATCATTGATGCCTTAAATGCCGAAGTTGATAAACATCCAAGATATGGCTTTTGGGCGCTTTTTGAAAGGTTGCGTCGCAATGGACATTGTTGGAATCATAAGCGTGTTTATCGTATCTATAGAGCATTGGGATTAAATTTAAAACGGCGAACCAAGAAGCGTATCCCCGATAGAATCAAACAACCGCTTGAGGAACTTAAACACCCAAACACCGTATGGTCGATGGACTTTGTTAGTGATGCACTTTATGATGGCAGACGATTTCGGATGCTCACCATTATAGATGAATTTAATCGTGAAGCGCTGGATATTGAAATCGATACCTCCTTGCCATCGATGCGTGTAATTAGAACATTAGAGCGAATAGTCGGTTATCGAGGCATGCCAAATGCGCTGAGAGTTGATAACGGACCTGAATTTATCTCACATCAGTTGCAAGAGTGGTGCAATGGACGACATATAGCACTCTACTTCAACAGACCTGGCAAGCCAACGGACAATGCGAGAATTGAACGGTTTAATGGGTCATTGCGAAGAGAGTTGCTCGATGCCTACTTGTTTATGAGCCTAAGAGAGGTGAAGATCATGGCAAACGAATGGATTGAAGACTACAACTATAATCGTGCGCATAGTGCACTGGGGAAATTAACACCAATGGAATATTTGGAGCGATATAATCAAACAACAGAAAAGTCAACCTTGGAACTGTAAGGTTTTAGGGGAAGCTGACAAACTGCCTTTACCATTAAAAGAAGAACAACAAAAAATCGGCTTCTGCCTCAGCTCCATCGATGAACTCATCACCTCGCAAGCCGCAAAAGTCGAAGCGCTAAAAGAGCACAAAAAAGCCCTTATGCAGCGTCTCTTCCCATCCTCAAATGAGAAGTAGCGCACTAGCAAAAATGGAAGTAATAAAATCTTGTATTCGTATATAAATATCGATAAAATAGGCGTTTTAAAGATTAAATCGGGAAGTAATAGTAAGGCAAAAAGGAACTAGCAGTGGAAGAGATAAAGATTCCAGACCCCTCTTGGGGGAGTGAACTGGCAAATATCATCTTGGATCTAGAAAAGCTCAGAACCAAAAAACTAGGCGGCGATGTGCCCCCGTATATATTTTTTCAGCTCAAGGATATTTTTCATATTTTAGAAACACTAGGAAGTGCGAGGATAGAGGGAAACAATACGACACTAGCCGAGTATGTAGAAAAAATCATCGAAAATGAAGAAAAAAAAGACGAGTCAAACGACGAGATAAAAAATCTCGAAAGAGCTATCGAGTTCATCGAGGCAAACACGGACGAGGTGACGGTACTGAACCGTGCGTTTATATCCGAGATTCACAAGATTTTGACAAAAGAGCTCACCCCTCCGCCAAAAGGCGAAGGCTCGCTCTATCCGGGGGAGCTACGAAAACACCCCGTAAGCATCAAAAGCTCGGGTCATACGCCTCCACCCCCTGTGTTGCTGTCAAACTATTTTGAGAAGTTTGTGGAATTTATCAATACGCCGCACAAGGAGCAGTACCAGCTTTTGATGGTCGCCGTGGCGCATCATAGGTTTGAGTATATTCACCCTTTTGACAACGGGAACGGACGGATGGGTAGACTGCTCAACTACGCTTTTTTGATTAAGCTAGGGTTTAAGGTCAAAAACGGTCGCATCATCAACCCGTCATCGGTCTTTTATACCGATAGAGACAAATACTACGATATGCTCTCAAAGGCTGATAGCCTAGAAGACGGCGATATTTTGCAGTGGTGCGAGTATTTTCTTTTGGGGCTAAAAAACGAGATAGAAAAAATAGACTCCCTGCTGGATGTGGGATATGTAAAAACAAAAATACTTTTGCCGACTCTGAAAATTGCTCTTGAAAACGAGCACATAACGGCTCAAGAGTTTAAAATCCTAGAATATTTGATAAATCGAGACAATATGTCTATGAAAGCGGAAGAGCTCAGCTTTCTCGGTGTTAGCGACTCAAAAGCAAAATCAAAAATGATGGGCAAACTAAAAGACAAAAATATCATCATGCCGACAACGCCAAACGGCAGAATCTATACGCTTAAATTTGTCAATAACTATCTTTTGAGAGGTGTGATGAAAGTGCTAGAGCAAAACGGCTTTATATCTGATTTTTTAAACAAGGCTAATAAATGAGCAGACCAATAACAGTAATTATGTCGAATTTGCCATAATTAACTCTAGCTAAGGTAAAAATTACATGGCAAAAATAACCGTACTCAATAGCGATATTGCAACGCTAAAGATTAAAGAAGAAGATTATATTTGCATAACCGACATAGCAAAATACAAAGATGAGGCGCTTGCAAACGACATCATCAAAAACTGGCTTCGCAACCGTAATACCATAGAGTTTTTGGGTATTTGGGAGCAACTTTATAATCCAGAGTTTAAACCCGTCGAATTCGACGGGTTTAGAAAAGAGGCAGGACTAAACAGCTTTACGATGAGTCCTACAAAATGGATAAACGGCACAAATGCCATAGGGCTAGTGGCTAAATCGGGGCGATACGGCGGCACTTATGCGCACAAAGATATAGCTTTTGAGTTTGCTTCGTGGGTGTCGGTTGAGTTTAAGCTCTACCTCATCAAAGAGTTTCAAAGGCTAAAAGAAGAGGAGTTAAAACAGCTAGGCTGGGATATTCGCCGAAATCTCACAAAGCTAAACTACAAAATCCACACCGACGCTATCAAAGAAAATCTAATCCCAAAAGAGCTTAGCCCTGCTCAAATAAACTTCGTCTATGCAAGCGAGGCGGATATACTCAATGTTGCCCTTTTTGGTATGACGGCAAAAGAGTGGAGAGAGCAAAACGGGGACAAAAAAGGAAATATAAGAGACGAGGCGGATGTAAATCAGCTGGTATGTCTGGCAAATATGGAATCACTCAATGCCCATTTTATCAATGAGGGGTTATCGCAAAAAGAGAGACTCCAAAAGCTAAATAAAATAGCAATAGGGCAAATGAAAATACTAAGCAGTGAAAACATCAAAAAGATAGGCAAATAAATGAGCGAACAAGAATACAAAGAACTAGGCAAGACCCTATGGGCGATAGCCGATGACCTGCGTGGGGCGATGAATGCCGATGATTTTCGTGACTATATGCTTTCGTTTCTCTTTTTGCGCTATCT
This sequence comes from uncultured Helicobacteraceae bacterium, assembly GCA_937973585.1. Lineage (GTDB taxonomy): Bacteria > Campylobacterota > Campylobacteria > Campylobacterales > UBA6016 > UBA6016. The sequence continues at coordinate 3,749 of CALJKN010000203.1, read as the reverse complement.
ATCCGACAACTATGAGAGTGCGGTCAAAAAAGAGCTGGGAGCGGACTATAGGGAGGCCTCCAAAGAGGAGCTAAAGGCGCTGGGAGTCGCCACGTCGTTACAGCTATGGTATAAAGAAAACGAAGCTGATGTGGCTGAGTTTGAAAAGCTAATGCGCCGCAAAGCTCACTATGTGATACAGCCGGAATTTTTGTGGAGCTCCATAGTGGAGATGGCTCGTGTGCAAGAGCCTGAGCTACTGCATACGCTTCAGGCGGGATTTAAACATATCGAAAACGACTCTTTTGAGAGTGTATTCGGCGGGTTGTTCTCAGAGATAAATCTAGCATCGGACAAGCTAGGCAAAGACTACACGGCACGAAATGCCAAACTCTGCACCATCATCACAAAAATCGCCGAGGGAATAGCCAATTTTTCAACCTCCACGGATGTGCTAGGCGATGCGTACGAGTATCTCATAGGACAGTTTGCGGCAGGCTCTGGCAAAAAAGCGGGAGAGTTCTACACCCCACAATAAATCTCTGGCATATTATCCGAGATAGTCACACTCGACAGCCAAGACCCGACGACGGGCAAAAAGAAAAAGCTAGAGAGAGTCTTTGACTTCGCTTGCGGCTCAGGCTCGCTCCTGCTCAATGTGCGAAAACAGCTAGGAGCTCACGGCATCGGCAAAATCTACGGAACCGAAAAGAACATCACGACCTACAACCTAGCCAGAATGAATATGCTACTACACGGGGTCAAAGACAACGAGTTTGAGATATACCACGGCGATTCGCTCCTCAACGACTGGGATATGTTCAGAGAGTCAAACCCTGCCAAAAAAATGCAGTTTGACGCCATAGTGGCAAACCCGCCTTTTAGCTACCGCTGGGAGCCAAACGAGGTGATGGGTGAGGACTTTCGTTTTAAAAACTACGGGCTTGCGCCAAAGTCTGCGGCTGATTTTGCCTTTTTGCTCCACGGTTTTCACTTTTTAGCCAAAGAGGGGACGATGGCTATCATATTGCCGCATGGTGTACTATTCCGTGGCGGAGCGGAGGAGCGGATAAGGACGAAGCTGTTAAAAGACGGCAATATCGACACCGTCATAGGCTTGCCGTCAAATCTCTTTTTCTCGACGGGCATCCCCGTGTGCATCCTCGTGCTCAAAAAATGCAAAAAGTACGATGATGTGCTATTCATCAATGCGGCAGAGCATTTTGAAAAAGGGAAAAGGCAAAATAAGCTCTTGCCAGAGCATATAGAAAAAATAGTCTCTACATACCAATACCGCAAAGAGGAAGATAGATACTCTAAGCGGGTGTCTATGGAACAGATAGAAGCCGAGGGCTACAATCTCAATATCTCACGCTATATCAGCACGGCAACGGCAGAAAAAGAGATAGACATAAAAGAGGTAAATGTAAAACTTGTAGATTTGGAAGAGAAAATCACAAGTTCAACAGCAAAGCATAATGAGTTTTTGAGGGAGCTAGGGTTGGATTTGTTGCCCTTGTAAAAGAGACGCAAAAAACATTCATTTCAAAAACTTACTGTATTATTTATTATTATAATTTGAGGGTTAGGGAATGAAAAAAGCGTTATCTGTAATCATTTTTGCCGTATCTGCATTATTGGGTATCGACGATTCTGTAGGTGTCAGAGAGTACAAGAGTCATTGCAGGGAGTGTCACGGGACGGCTAGTAGGGGTGCGGTTATGCGTACGTCCGCCGAGTGGGGTACGATTTTTTCAGACGATGCAAAAGGTTTGTATACGTTGCATTCTCAGACTCCAAAAGCAACTATAAAGTTCAAAGACGAGAAATTTCCTAAAGATTCAAAAAAACTTTTGGAATTTCTCAAAAATAACGCTTCCGATACGGGCAACGTCAGAGGGTGTAGCGGAGCCAGTTGCGGCTGAGGTCGCTTCTTTCGGTGGGTTTAGATCCCCTCCAAAAATGCGGCTATCTCGTTTGTATACTCCATATCAACCCCTAGCTCATCATTTATCTGGGCGTGCGTTTTTCGCACTTTTAGGATTTTTACGTCGTTTTTGTATTTTAGAGCCTCTTTTGCGAACTCTTCGGTCATTTTGCAACTGCCGTCGGCTCTGAGCGTCGAACATACGAGTAGCATCGGTGGTGTTTTATCTTGTATTTTGTACTTTGGTGATACCTCTTTTAGGTATGTTTCGTCTTTTTGTCCAAATATCTTATCGTAAAATCCGAGGTGCGCCGTCCCCATCAACTCAACAAAATCATAAGCGGCACTATCGAGCGCCACCGTAGCCGCCCAACCGCCTTTTTTTGAGGCATTTAGTAGCGAAACCAAATGAGCGCCCGCCGAGTGCCCCATTAGTATCACTTTTTGCTTATCGGCTCCGAGTTTGTCGATATAGTGGACTACTGCCTCAAAAGCGGCTTCTATATCCTCTTTTTGTGTTAGTGGATCGGCTTTTGGAAATAATCGATAGTTTGTCGAGGCAAATATATACCCTTTTTTTGTTAGATATGCCGCTTTGTTTTGAACTACGTTTTTTGAACTTTTATCCCCCACGCTCCACGCCCCGCCGTGAACCATCAATATCGTTTTTGTATCTTTTGTGATTTTTTGAGGAAAATACACGTCAAACCTTTGCCTCCGATCGGCTCCGTACGATATATCTTTTGCAGTTTTGGTGTCGGGCAAATCGGCATACTGTAGAGACAGCCCCGTATCTGCACTACATATCGATACCGCTACCAACAAACAAATAGGTATAAAAGCTTTTTTGAACACCGTACACTCCGTTTTTGCTTTATGATACCAAAGAGAGTATATATGTAAATCAAACTTATTACATCTTAAAGTAAAATTTTTCATATTAAGCACATTTATAATAAAATATCTTCACCTTATATAAATACTTTCCCGCAATCTGTTATCCCAAAAAAACCGAATAAAAACTTCAAGGTTTGTTATGTTTGTTAAGTTGGATTCTAAACCGGATAAGTCAAAAGATGAAACCGTAAACGAACGGATGTCTGATCTCCTCCGTGAGATGGAGGTGATGACCGCCGTCGTGTCGTTCTCGTCTAGTGAATACGTCGTAGCTATCGACAATCAAAAACAAATAGTTTTTCTAAACGATAACGCAAAAAAGCTAACTAATATAGATGAAATAATCTCGGAACTGGCAAAAAATAAAAAATATATAAAAGCCGGAGAGTGTGAAGGGGCTGTAGAGTCGATCATGGCAAGCGACGAGGTAACCGTCTATGCGTTTAGAAAAAAAGAGCTAAACGGAGACGGACGCATTTTGCCGATAGAGCACGAATACGTCCGTGGCGCAATAAACAGCAATCATACGGTTTTCGGCGGCATAGCCAAGCGGCTAAAGATGGTAGAGTCTGAGTTTTCAGGGTTTGCGGATACCCCCGAAAACGGGGGCTGATTTGAGATTTATTTTCCCGCTTCGCTGGCCGTGAATCCGTGTGATTTTAGTTTTTGGTTTAGAGCCGGTACGTCTATATCTTTTTCTGTTTTTACGACCGCTTTTCCATCTGTTACATAGACTTTTGCCTCTTTGACTCCGTCGGTTTTCATCAATGTCTCTTTGACGGTTTTGGCGCACATCTGACATGTCATTCCGCTCACCTTTAGCGTTACCTCTTTTTCAGCGGCAAATAGCGACAAGGCGCAAAATAGAGCTACAAATATAGTTTTTTTCATAGTTTTTCTCCTAAAAAATTAAATTATACGCAGATAGCGGCAAAGCTACTATCTG